>NZ_QEOB01000005.1:0-450523 GCF_003096875.1 Paraburkholderia unamae | reverse complement strand
CGCGCGGCGCGGCCAATGCCGCCGTACACCACGAGCGCATGCGGGTGCTCGGCCACTTCGGGGTCCAGATTATTCTGGATCATCCGGTAGGCGGCCTCCGCGAGCCAGGTCTTGCAGACTTTCTCCGGACCGCGCGGCGCGCGGATCGTGCGGGTCGGGTCGAGGCGGGGATCGGTGAAGTTCGGGTGGTTCATGGCGTTCGTTCGAGTCGGAATGGCTTAAAGGACGGCGCTCGCACCCGCGTATTGCCCCTGAGGCGATGAGCGCTGCAACGTGGGCTAAGTCTAACGCCGCCAAGTTGTATATACAACTCGTTTCGACCAAAGCAGGGTTAGTAGTTACCCTGGACGAATTTCGGGGATTTTCCCGGCTAACGCGATGCGTTTGGGAACATGACGCACGAAATCTTGACTAGACAAGAAAGCGCCAATCGAGCAAAGGCGTGACGAACCGCGCGCACGTGCGCGCGGGCTCAAGGGACGGGGGAATCGGGGAAGGGAAACGAAACGTTTCGCGCTACGCGGCGAAACGCCCGCCAGAGGCAGGAGGCAAAACGTGGATCGAGGCAACGAGCGGCGCGCGCGCCGTCAAACCGTGCCCGCCAGGTGAAACCGCGAAGCCGGATGCCACAGGCGCACCGACGTCGCCACATGACGCCCCACCCACGTGCGCCGCAGCAACAGCAGGCACGGCTCGCCGATCTCCATCTCCAGATATTGCCGCACCCGGGCGTCGGGCTTTTGGGCGTAGATGCGGAACTCCGCGCGCTGGATCGGCGCGAGTCGCACCATGTAGTGATTGGGCGTTTCGGCCGTGAAATCCTGCGCGAGATACTCCGGAAACACCTCGGGGTTCACATAGCGGTCTTCGTACTGGATCGGCTCGCCTTCTTCGCTATGCACGATACGCGAGTGAAACACCGGGCCCGTGCCCAGCTCCAGCGCGGCAATCGCGTTCGGATCGTCGCTCGCCTCCAGCGCCAGCACGCGCGCCGAGTGGCGATGGCCGCGCGCCGCGATTTCGTCGGCGATATTGCGGATTTGCAGCACGGTGGATTCGTATTGACGCGGCGCCACGTAGGTGCCCGAGCCGCGCACGCGGTTGAGCACGCCTTCGGCCATCAGTTCGCGCAGCGCGCGCGACACGGTCATGCGCGCCACGCCGAACTCCTTCACCAGCTCCGTTTCGGACGGCACCACGTCGCCGGGCCGCAAGGCGCCGCTTTCGATCTGCGCGAGCACGTGGCGCTTGATCTGCTCATAGGCCGGCATCGGGGCACTGCGGACCGTCTTCTTTTGCATGGTCTCGATCTTCGAATGAACGGGAAGTTGCCGAAGCGACGCCCGCCTGGCGCCGCGCGGCCGTCCGCCTTGGCGGCGGCCCACATTGTACCGCCCCTTAAAGCGCGTCCGGACCGGGGCCTTGCGCAGGTCACCCGTCACAGGCCGAGTCCGCCCCGATGCGGCGAACGCACAAGGCTCGCGCGTGAGCCTCGAAAACGGCGGCGCGCGCGACCTCGCCGTCATGCACGCGAGCACACCGCTTTCAGGCGGCCAAGCGCACGAACGGGTTCGGACTCGTGGGCATCGAAGCGGAATCGCAAGGCTATACCGCGGGAAAGGCACAGGTCGGCGTGAAGCAACGCGGATAGGCGCGTCGCACCGAAGCCCACACCGGGGCGCTCACGCCAGGGCCGCGGCCTCGGCAAGCGCGCCTTGCCAGCGCGCGAGCGCCACGCACGCGCGCACGCCCCGCCCATCCGCGCCGGGGCTCAGGCTCACCACGCCGCGATGCGACTGCGCGATCTCGCGCACGATCGCGAGGCCCAGGCCCGTGCCTTCGGTGTCGACGGCAGCGCGGAAAAACGGCTCGAACACGCGCGCGCGCGTTTCCGCGGGAATGCCGCGGCCGTTGTCGAGCACTTCGAGCGTGACCGCCTCGTCGCTCGCCCGCACCGACACCGTCACGTGGCCGCCGGCCGGCGTATAGCGCAGCGCGTTGTCCACGAGGTTGCTGACCATCGCGCGCAGCAGTTCGCGATGCCCCGCCACGACCGCCACGCCCTGCTCCTCCGGCAGTTCCGCACCGAGATCGATGCCGCGCGTCTGCGCGAGCAGCGCGAGCGCCTCGACCACTTCGCGCGCGAGTTGCGCCATATCGATGGGCGCGGCCGGCACGCGCGCCGGGTCGAGCGCTTCGGCCTGCGCGAGCAGCAGCAACTGGTTCGTGAGCGCGACCATCGAGCGGTTGCTCACATGCATGGCCGCCAGCACTTCGTCGAGCAGGGGATCGACGGCCTTTTGCTGGCGCGCGTACTGGAGTTGCGTGCCGAGCAGCGTGAGCGGCGTGCGTAGCTGGTGCGCGGCATCCGCGATAAAGCGGCGCTGCGCCGCCGCCTGCGCCGAGAGCCGCGCAATGCATTGATTGATGGCCTCCACCACGGGCCGCAGTTCGGCGTGCAGCCCTTCGGCGCGAACGGGTTCGAGGTGCGAAGGATCGCGGTCGGCCACGTCGTTCTTGAGCTTCATGAGCGGACGCAGCTCGAACGTCAGGCCGATGCACGCCAGCGCCACCGCGAGCATGACCATGCCGATCTGGCGCAGCAGTTGCGGGCGCCACAGCGCCGTGGCCATCGCGTCGCGCGAGCGCTCGGTCTTGCCCACCGACACGCGCACGCGCCATACGCGGCCGTTGTCGTACATGGAGCGCACCACGCTCCCGACGCGCACGGCCTGGTCGCGCAGCGCGGCGTCATACCACACGGGCGCATCGACGGCGGGCGGCGAGCCCACATGCGGGAAATCGGGCATGCCTGCGAGCAGCGAGCCACCCTCCACGCGCACGTTGTAGAACACCTGGTCCTGTTGCGGCGAGGCGAAGAGTTCGAGCGCCGCGGGCGGCACGTCGGCGCGCAACGCGCCGTCGGCCCATTGCACGGAACCGGCGATCATGCGCGCGGACGACAGCAGCAGCCCGTCCTGCACGAGATCGGCGGTATGGCGCGCAGCGCGATACTCGGAGGTCGCCGTGAAGCTCACATAGAGCGCGAGCGGCACGAGCATCCACCACAGCAGGCGAATCCGCAGGCTACCCGTCATGGCGGCACGCGCTCGTCGTCATAGCGTTTCGTCCTTGCGGCGCAAAAGATAACCCAGGCCGCGCAACGTGACGATCACGGCCGAACTGCCCTCCAGCTTCTTGCGCAGCCGCGAGACGTAGATCTCGATGGCGTCCTCGCTCGGTTCGTCGGCGAGCGTGAAGATCGCATCGACGAGCGCGGCCTTCGAAACCGTCTGCCCGAGGCGCAGCGCCAGCGTTTCGAGCACCGTGCGCTCGCGCGGCGTCACGTTCAGCGGCGCGCCCTTGAGCGCGAACTGGCGCGTGTTCAGATCGAACACGAGGTCGCCGCAACCGATTTCGTTCGCGCGCGCGGGAGTCTGCCGCCGGATCAGCACCTTGATGCGCGCCACCAGTTCGCGCACCTCGAAGGGCTTGACGAGATAGTCGTCGGCGCCCGCGCCGAGCAGTTCCACCTTCTCGTCGATCGAGCCGCTCGCCGTGAGCACCATCACGGGCGTCGCGTCGCCGCGCTGGCGCAGCCGGCGCAGCACGTTCTTGCCCGAGAGCTTCGGCAGATTGAGGTCGAGCAGCACAACGTCGTAACGACTGGCTTGCAGCAACTGGTCGGCGGCCTCGCCGTCCTGCACGGCGTCGAAGGCGAACGCCTGCTCCTCCAGCGTCTTGACGAGCCAGTGCGCGAGCGTGGGATTGTCTTCGATCAGCAGCAACTTCATGGGCGGTGCGCGGGGCCGGTGTGCGGCCAGTATGGGGCGAAGGTTTCGGGGAGTCGATTGTGCCGTCGCAAACGTGACGCCGCCCTGCGGGTTAACACGGACGATTTTGCAAGGTGTTAGAAGGCTGGCAGAAGGCTTACGGTTTTTATAATCGGCTCCATTCACCAAAAAGCGCCCGCATGCACGGCGCACCACCTTCAGGAGACTCCACCATGCCTACCCTGCGCCAGATCGCCGCTGTATCGAGTGTCGCGTTCGCCCTTGCCGCCGGTTCCACGGCCGCTCACGCGGAAAAGATCACGATCATGGTTGGCGGCGCCACCAAGATCATCTATCTCCCCGCCAAACTGACCGAACAGCTCGGCTACTTCAAGGACGAAGGCCTCGACGTCGAAATCCAGTCGCAGCCGGCCGGCGTGGACGCGGAGAACGAGCTGCTCGCGGGCGCGGTGCAAGGCGTGGTGGGCTTCTACGATCACACCATCGACCTTCAGAGCAAGGGCAAGGAAATCCAGACGCTCGTGGTGTTCGGCCAGGTGCCGGGCGAAGTGGAAATGGTGTCGAACGCGACGGCGGCCACGGTGAAGAGCATGGCCGACGTGAAGGGCAAGACGCTCGGCGTGACGGGCCTCGGCTCCTCCACGAGCTTCCTCACGCAATACCTCGCGCAGCGCGCGGGCGTGCCTTCGAACCAGTACACGCTGCTGCCCGTGGGCGCGGACAACACCTTTATCGCGGCGATCAAGCAGAACCGCATCGACGCGGGCATGACCACGGAGCCGACCGTCTCGCGCCTGCTGCAAACCGGCGACGCCAAGGTGCTCGTGGACATGCGCACGCTCGAAGGCACGCGCGCGGCGCTCGGCGGCACCTACCCCGCTTCGAGCTTCTACGTGCAGCGCGCCTGGGCGCAGTCGCACAAGGACGATGCGACGAAACTGGCGCACGCGTTCTCGCGCACGCTCAATTTCATCGCCACGCATAGCGCCGAGGAAATCGCCGCGAAGATGCCGAAGGACTACTACGGCAACAACAAGGATCTCTACGTGGCCGCGCTGAAGTCCTCGCTGCCGATGTTCACGAAGGACGGCCGCATGCCCGCGGACGGCCCGGATACGGTGCTCAAGGTGCTCTCGGCGTTCAATCCTTCGGTGAAGGGCAAGCACATCGACCTCGCCAAGACGTACTCGAACGACTACTTGCCGGCCGCGACCGCCACAGCGTCGAAGTAAGCATCTGGATCGGCCCCACGTTCAGCCCAACGAGACCATGACTTCCTCCTACACCCAAGGCACGCCGGCCATCGAGCTGCGCAACGTTTCGTGCCGCTTCATCTCGCCCGACGGCAAGGCGACCGTCGCCCTGCGCGACTTCAGCATGTCGGTCGCGCGCGGCGAGTTCGTCGCAATCGTCGGGCCCACGGGCTGCGGCAAATCCACCACGCTCAGCATGATCACGGGCCTGCTCAAACCCACCACGGGCGAAGTGCGTGTGATGGGCGCGCCCGTGAACGGCATCGACCCGCGCATCGGCTTCGTGTTCCAGGCCGATGCCGTGTTCCCGTGGCGTTCGGTTCTCGACAACGTGGCGGCCGGTCCGCTCTATCGCGGCCGCTCGAAGTCGGCGGCCTACGACGAAGCCAACGAATGGCTGCGCCGCGTGGGCCTCGCCAACTTCGGCAAGCATTATCCGCATCAGCTTTCGGGCGGCATGCGCAAGCGCGTGGCGCTCGCGCAGACCTTCATCAACAAGCCCGAAATCCTGTTGATGGACGAGCCGTTCTCGGCGCTCGACATGCAAACGCGCACGCTCATGCAGGACGAGTTGCTGCAACTGTGGGGCGGCACCGGGTCGGTCGTGTTCGTCACGCACGATCTCGAAGAAGCCATTGCGCTCGCCGACCGCGTGTTCGTCCTCACCGCGCGCCCGGCCACGCTCAAGAAGGTCTACGAGATCGATCTGCCGCGCCCGCGCGTGACGTCCGAAATCCGCTATGCACCGCACTTCGTCGAACTGTCGCGCCAGATCTGGCACGACCTGCGCGAAGAAGTGCAGATCGCCTGACACCGGAGTTGAATATGTCCACCCCGCAACAAACCTTGCCGCAAGGCCTCGATACCGCCTCGCTCGACGCCGTCGAGCGCGCCGCGCAAAAGCGCATTCGTCAGCGCAATCTGCTCGTCATCGCGCTGCGCATTCTCGTGCTCGTCGTCGTGCTCGGCGGCTGGGAACTCGCCGCGCGCCTCAAATGGATCGACCCGTTCTTCTTCTCGATGCCCACGGCCATCTTCGACCAGATCATCGACTGGTTCGTGAACGGCACCTCGCAAGGGCCGCTGCTCACGCAGGTGTGGGTCACGCTGGAGGAAACCGGCCTCGGCTTCATCATCGGTTCGGTGGCCGGCGTGTTCTGCGGCATCGTGCTCGGCCGCAACAAGCTGCTCTCCGACGTGTTCAGCCTCTACATCAAGATCGCCAACTCGATTCCGCGCGTGGTGCTCGGCTCGGTGTTCGTGATCGCGCTGGGTCTCGGCATGGCGTCGAAAGTGGCGCTCGCCGTGGTGATGGTGTTCTTCGTGGTGTTCGCCAATGCGTTCCAGGGCGTGCGCGAAGCCGACCGCTACATGATCGCCAATGCGCAGATTCTCGGCGCGTCGCGCCGCCAGGTGACCACTTCGGTCGTGATTCCCTCGGCGCTTTCGTGGATTCTCGCAAGCCTGCACGTGAGCTTCGGCTTCGCGCTGGTCGGCGCCGTGGTGGGCGAATTCCTCGGCTCGAAGCAAGGCATCGGACTCTTGATCTCGACGGCGCAAGGCGCGTTCAACGCGAGCGGCGTATTCGCCGCGATGATCGTGCTGGCCGTGGTCGCGCTCGCCGCCGACTATCTGCTCACGGCGCTCGAGCATCGTCTGCTCAAGTGGCGGCCCACGCCTTCGAACTGATTCAGCCGGCTTCCCCTGTCCGGACCGCGTGAGACGCGAGAGCTTGCCTGGTCCGTGATCCGCGGCGCACTGCCAGTGCGCCGCGTTTTTTTTGCCTGGCGCGCCAGAATTTACTTCGGCTGCTCGACCGTGCGCAGATACGGCTTGAGCGTCTTGAAGCCCTGCGGATACTTCTGCTTCGCCGCCTCGTCGGAAACCGAAGTCGGGATAATGACGTCGTCGCCCGGCTTCCAGTTCACCGGCGTCGCCACCGTGTGCTTCGCGGTGAGTTGCAACGAATCGAGCAGGCGCAGCACCTCGTCGAAGTTACGGCCCGAACTCATCGGGTAGACGAACATCGCCTTCACCTTCTTGTCCGGCCCGATGAGGAACACCGCACGTATCGTGGCGTTGTCGACCGCCGTGCGCGGGCTCGCGCCGCTCGCGTTCGGGTGAATCATGTCGTAGAGCTTGGCGACGTTCAGGTCCTTGTCCCCAATCATCGGATAGTTGACAGCGCTACCCTGCGTTTCCTCGATGTCCTTCGCCCACCTCGCATGATCGTCCACCGGGTCGATGCTCAGGCCGATGATCTTCGTGTTGCGCTTGTCGAATTCCGGCTTGAGCTTCGCCATATAGCCGAGTTCCGTCGTGCAGACGGGCGTGAAGTCTTTCGGGTGCGAAAACAGAATGGCCCAGTGGTCGCCAATCCATTCGTGGAAGTTGATCTTGCCTTCGGTGGTCTCCGCGGTGAAATCGGGTGCCTCTTCTCCAATTCGAATCGTCATCTTCAGTCTCCTGAATGCAGTGATTTACAGATCGAGAGGGTCTGCGTGCGTGCGAAAAGTGCGACTCGCTTTTGCATTTTAGGTAGTTCGCGTGAAGCTTTCGGTATTTCTTTCTGATTTCATAAAAATTACAAATATCATACATACCACCCTTATTTTCTGCGAAAAGGCCGGCATCGCCGCGCTATTGCATCCTTGACATCCACGGAGCATGAAGCGAATAATGCGTCGTTCGATAAACGAAACCGTGTTCGTGTATAGAACACGAGAATAATGAGAACGGGCTGGCCGTCCGAGCACGCAAGCTGCGCGCGAGGGCGTGATATGAACCCGCTGCGCCGGGGCGGCACCGCCTCTCGCACATGGAGGAGCGCCGCACCTGCCTTCCCGTGCCCTGCTCGAGCTGCCCGCCAGCCGCGCGACGCCGGGCGCATTCGCAAGCCACGCCTCCTGTCCGCTCCGGCCAGCCCGTAGCCGCACGCTACGAACACGCTGAAAGAGCATGAAAAGAGACCTCCAGAATCAAGCGCACGACTCCCGCCAGGGCGTCGTCGGCGCCCTCGTGTATGTGTTCGAACGGGTCATGCCCGACCCCTTCGTCCTGTCCATCTGCCTCACCTTCTTCGTTGCGGTGCTCGCGCTGCTGATCGCGCCGCACGGCAACATCCCCACGGTGCTCAGTTCCTGGTACGAGGGCACCTTCGGCATTCTCGGCTTCGCGCTGCAAATGATCCTGATCCTCGCCACCGGCTACGCCATTGCCGAGGCGCCCGTGATCCAGCGCGTGCTGCGCGCGCTCGCGGCCAAGGCGCAAACGCCGGCGCGCGCCGCGCTGCTGGTGTTTCCCGTGGTTGCCGTCGCCGCGTGGCTGAACTGGGGCCTGGGCCTGATCGTGGGCGCGCTGCTCTCGCGCGAAATCGCGCGGCGCGTGAACGTGGATTTCGCATGGCTCGTGGCGGGCAGCTATTCGGCGTGGTCGATCTGCAATAGCGGGCTCTCCAGCTCCATCGCCCTCTCGCAGGCTTCGCCCGGCAATGCGCTCAATCTCGTGGAAAAAGCCACCGGCCACGTGATCCCGCTCAGCCAGACCGTGTTCGCGCCGTTCGTCTTTATCCCCACCGTGCTCGTGGTGGTCGTGATGACGTTCATCTTCATCCGCATGCATCCGAAGCCGGAGCACGTGGCGGCCTTCAGCCAGGCGGCCGAAGCCGAAGCCAGCGACGCCGGCGCCGGCGACGACCCGCACGCGCGCATCGGCGACGGCTCGCCCTCGTTCGCCTCGCGCCTCGAACAATCGATGCTCGGCACGCTGTTGCTGATCGTGCTCGGCGCGGGCTACCTCGCGATGGAATGGAGCGAAAAGGGTTTCGATCTCGACATCAACACGACGATCCTGATCTTCCTGCTGATCGGCCTCGCGCTCCAGCGCACGCCCATCGCCTACGCGAACGCCATTCGCCGCGCCGCGCGCCAGACCGGCTCCATGCTGCTCCAGTACCCCGTGTACGGCGGCATCATGGGCATGATGAAGGGCACCGGCCTCGCCTCGATGATCGCCAAGGCCTTCGTGACGATCGCCACGCCGCTCTCGCTGCCGATCTGGAGCTATCTGAGCTCGCTCATCATCACGCTGCTGGTGCCGAGCGCGGGCGGCCACTGGGCCGTGCAGGGGCCGTTCGTGCTGCCCGCCGCGCTGAGCCTGCACGCCTCCGTGCCGCGCACCGCCATGGGCGTGGCGATGGCCGAGAACGTCTCGAACATGCTGCAACCGTTCTGGGCCGTGCCGATCGTCGCGATCGCGGGCATCCGCATTCAACGCGTAATGGGTTATACGGCCGTCACGTTCGCCGTTTCGCTCGTGATCTACGCCGTCGCGCTCTGGCTCGTGCCCTGAGCGTCCGCACATTCGCGATCGGGAAAGGCGCTGCTCAGGCAGCGCTTTTTTTTGCCCGGCACGCAACAGCGCACTAAGCTCGCGATTCACGAAGATCGGCGACAATGAGCGGGCCTCGACGGCGGCACGCCGCCCCGATTCTGTGTGCGATTCCAATCCGGAGACTGCCATGACCGCCAGCGCGCCGCCTTCCTCATCCTCTTCTTCGTCGTTTTCCGCATCGTCCGGAAGCGGCGGCGACGACGTCGATCCGCGCCTCGTCGAATTCGCGCGCCAGGTGTTCGACACCGCGCGCCGCGGCGAAGCGGCCACGCTCGCCACGCTCATCGACCAGGGCCTGCCGCCCAACCTGCGCAACGAAAAAGGCGACAGCCTCGTGATGCTCGCGAGCTATCACGGCCACGCCGCCGCCGTGCGCGCGCTCGTGCAGCGCGGCGCGGACCCCAACCTGCGCAACGACAACGGCCAGACGCCGCTCGCGGGCGCGGCGTTCAAGGGCTACGCCGAGGTGGTCGCCGCCCTGCTCGAAAACGGCGCCGATGTGGAAGGCGCCTCGCCCGACGGCCGCACGGCGCTGATGGTCGCCGCCATGTTCAATCGCGGCGACATCGTGGAACTGCTGCTCGCGCGAGGCGCGAACGCCGCGGCGCGCGACGCCTCGGGCAACAGCGCACTCGACGTGGCCCACGCCATGGGCGCGGCCGACACGGCCGACCGCCTCGCCCAACTCGCTGGCGGCAAAGGCGCGTAGTTCACACGCCCCTTCACACGCCCCTTCGCACGCCCCCGCGAACGCCCACCCGAACAGGGCGCGATCCGCGCCCTCGTTTCCGCAAAGCGCATAACAACGGGCGCCTTCCTGGTGTCACTCCTGGTTTGCATACGACGCGCCGCCAGGCGACTCTATTCATGCAGGTATGACTTGTGCGTGCAACGCCGCTGCGGGGCAGGCGGTTTTCCGCAAGGCGTGATATCGTTTTGTCATCGGATTCGAAGCCTGCGAGCACCCGTCAATCGAACTCTGTTACTTTCGCGAGCGTCGCCATGAGTGATGTACGCCACCATCTGAGTCCGCGCGATCGCGTGGAAATGCTTTGCTGGCTCACCTGCGGGAGCCTCGGAGCCTACTATCTGAACGAGTCCTGGCCCAACGCGGCCTTTCACGTGCAGGCCGCGCACAAGTGGCTGGACCGTCACGCGCGCGAGGCCGACTGGCTTGCGATCGCGCGGCTCGCGGCCATGGCGCAGGACATCGCGCAGCAGCACGCGTGGTTCGTCGACGCCGTGTGGGCGCGCGACGCGGTGGAAGAGATTCTCGACACCGACGACCTGAACTACCAGGCCAAGCTCGTCCTGCAAGTGCTCAAGGACTGCGAACGAGCGCTCGCCGACCGTCGCCCCGCCGACTAATCACGCAACCGGTCGCCGTCGGTCGCGTTCGATTGCATTCGTGAATAGCGCGCGCGCCGCTTTGAACCGGCGCACGTTTCTCCATCACTTGATGGATGCGGCGCGCGTTTCATCCGAACATACTTCCGCTTGCAGCGCTGGCGCTTTGCCGGCCGCTCGTCCATGCGGGAGAGTTACGATGACTCGTTACCACGCCCTGACGTTCGCCGCCGCGCTGCTTGCGTTCGCGTCGGCGAGCCCCGTCGCGCTGGCGCAAGCCGGTGGCCATGCAACCGCCCTCAATGCCGCCCGGCCCATGCAGATGCAGAAAGTCGCGAAGAGCAATCAAAAAGGTGTGCAAACCGCGAAAGCCACGAAACCGGCGCCGCAATCGCTGCGCTGGCTGCTCTCCGATACACCCTGAGGTTGCCTCTAAGTTGCCCCGAAGTTTCCCTGCCATTGCCATGAAGCGAACCGGCGCGCACGCGCCAGGCTCGCCCGCCGCCACTCCACCTCGCAACGAGGCCGCCGCGTCGTCAAGACTGCGGCGGCTTCGCGTTGTCCGCCGCGGGCGGCGGCGCCGGCGTCCAGCCGTAACCCAGCGCCTTGTAGAGGTTCACGATCTGCGCCAGCTCCTGGTCCTGGAGCGACGACTGCTGCAATTGCGCGTTGAAGAGACTGCGCTCGGCGTCGAGCACTTCCAGGTAGCTCGTATAGCCGCCCTCGTAGAGGTCGCGCGCCACCGATGAATATTCGGTGAGCGCCCCCACCTGGCGCGTCGTCGAGTCCAGTTGATCGCGTGTGCGCGCCACGCCCACGAGCGCGTTTTCGACATCGGCGAAGGCCTGCTGGATCGTCTGCTCGTAGCTGAAGAGGGCTTCCTGCTGCACCGCCTCCGCCTGATGGACGCCGCCCGCGATCGCGCCGCCCTGGAAAATCGGCTGCGTGATCGCGCCCGCGAACGACCAGACGCGCGCGGGACCGGTCCACAACCCGGAGAGCGCCGTGCTCGCCGCGCCGAACAGGCCCGTGAGCGAGATCTGCGGGAAATACAGCGCCCGCGCCGCGCCGATCGACGCATTGGCCGAGATGAGCGTTTGTTCGGCTTGCAGAATATCGGGGCGGCGCTCCAGCAAAGTCGAGGGCAGACCGGCCGGGATGGCGGGCGCGGTCAGTTCCGTGATCGACTTGCCGCGCGGAATCGGCCCCGGATTCTGCCCCAGCAGCAGCGAGATTGCGTCTTCCTGCGTCGCGATTTGCTGCTGGATCGAAAACACGGAAGTCTGCGCCGATTCGTACTCGGATTGCGCCTGGCTCACCTGGAGTCTCGACACGACGCCGCCTGCATAACGCTCGTTGAAGAGATCGAGCGCGCCCTTGCGGCTTTCGAGCGTGGCCTGCGCGATGAGGAGCTGGTTGTCGAAGTCGCGCAGTTGCAGATAGGACGTCGCCACGTTCGCAATGATGGCGATGCGCGTGGCCTGCTGCGCGGACTGCGTGGCCAGATAATCGGCGCGCGCGGCTTCCGTGAGGCGCCGCAGATGGCCGAACAGATCGAGCTCCCAGGACACCGCGCCGTTGAGTTGCACCTGGTTGCCGACCGATGGCGGATAACCCGGCGCGATGGCGCCCCGGCTGCGCGACGCGCCGAAATTCGCCGAGACCTGCGGGAACAGGCCCGCGCGCGTGACGACGTAACGCCCGTAGAACTCTTCGACGCGCGCGGCCGCGATGGCGAGATCCTTGTTCTGCGCGAGCGCCTTGGCAACGAGGTCGTTGAGCACCGGGTCGTTGAACTGCGTCCACCAGTCGAGCGAGGTGTCCACCGCCTCGGCTTGCGGCGAGGCGTAGCGGAACGACGAAGGCGTCTCGACCGCCGGGCGATGATAGTCGGGGCCGACCGCGCAGGCGCCAAGGAAGGCCGTGGCGGCGATCAGCGCGAGCGGGCGCAGCGTGCTGCAATGCAGACAGTTTTTCATCGCTTAGCCCTCCTGAGAAGGCGGCGCCGCGGGCGGCGTGCTGGCATCCGGCGTGGCGGCCGGCTTCTTGCGCGACGAAAGCGTTTCGAGTCCCCAGAAGAACATCGGGATAAAGAACAACGCGATCACGGTGGCGCCGAGCATGCCCGCGATCACCCCGGTGCCGAGCGAGCGCCGGCTCGCGGCGGAAGCGCCGCTGGCGATCGCAAGCGGCACGCAGCCCAGAATGAACGCGAGAGACGTCATGATAATCGGCCGCAGACGCAGCTTCGCCGCATGCAGCGCCGCTTCATACGGCGACATGTTCTCCTTCTCGCGCATCTCCACGGCGAACTCGAAGATCAGAATGGCGTTCTTCGCCGCGAGCGCGATCAGCACGGTCAAGCCGATCTGGAAATACACGTCGTTTTCCATGCCCCGCAACAAGATGCCCACCAGCGCCCCGAAAATCGCGAACGGCACGGCCAGCAGCACGCCAATCGGCAGCGACCACTTCTCGTACTGCGCCGCGAGAATGAGGAACACCATCAGCAGTGCAAAGCCGAACACGAGCGCCGCCGTCGAGCCGGCCTTCTTCTCTTCGTACGCCTGGCCGCTCCATTCGTAGCTGTAGCCTTCGCCCAGCACTTCCTTCGAAATGTCCTCCATCGCCGCGATGGCTTCGCCCGAGCTGTGGCCCGGTGCCGCGTCGCCGGTGATCTTCGCCGCCGGGAAGTTGTTGAAGCGGTTCACGATGTCAGGCCCCGGCACGAAGCGCGAGGTCGTCACGGCCTTGATCGGCACCATGTCGCCGCTGCGGTTGCGCACGTAGATCTGCTGGATATCGTCCGGGCTCAAGCGGTATTGCGGCTCCGCCTGGATGATCACCTGGAAGAGACGGCTGCCCTTCGGGAACTGGCTCACGTACAAGGACCCGAACATCGTCTGGAGTGCCGAATAGATGTCCTGAACCGGAACGCCGAGTGTTTCCGCGCGCTCGCGGTCCACTTCCACGAGCAACTGACGCGAACTCGTGTTGATGGTCGAATTCACGCCGCGCAGCGCCGGGTTCTGCCGCGCCTTCGCAACGACCTGGCGAACCTTGTCTTCGAGTTGCTGATAAGTGCCGTCGCCGGTGCTTTGCAACCAGAACTCGAAGCCGCCCGTCGTGCCGAGACCCGGAATGGATGGTGGATTGAGCGGCACGACCACGCCGTCCTTGAACTGGGAAAATGCCTTGGTGGCGTCCCGGATCAAGTCCTGCGCGGTGCCGTTCTCGCCGCGATCCTTGAAGCCCTTGAGCGTCACGAACAGCGTGCCCGCGTTCGACTTGTACTGCGAGTCGATCAGGCTGTAGCCGATCGGCGCCGCCACCGAACTCACGGCGGGCTGTTTCGCGAACCAGTCCTCAGCTTTCTTCGAGAGGTCGCCGGTGCGGTCCAGACTCGCCGCGTCCGGCAGCACGACCGCGCCGAACAGATAGCCCTGATCCTCCACGGGCAGGAATGACGAGGGAATATGTTTGAAGAGGCCAACCGTGGCGATCAGCATCACGACGATCAGGCCGATGGAGAGGATCACGCGGCGTATCGCCGTCTGCACCCAACTGCCATAACCGTTGGTGAGGCTCTCGAACTTCTCGTTGAACCAGCGGAAAAAGCGGTTCTTCTTCTGCTCGCCCGGCTTGAGCAGAATGGCCGCGAGCGCGGGCGAAAGCGTGAGCGCGACGATACCCGAGAGCACCACCGAGACCGCGATCGTCACGGCGAACTGCTTGTAGAGCTGCCCCGTGATGCCCGAGAGAAACGCCACGGGGATGAACACCGCGAGCAGCACCAGCACGATCGCCACCACCGGCCCGCTCACTTCGTCCATCGCGCGTTTGGCCGCCTCCTTAGGTGGCAGCTTGAACTCGCTCATGTTGCGCTCGACGTTTTCGATCACCACGATCGCGTCGTCCACCACGATACCGATCGCTAACACCATGCCGAACAAGGTGAGCATGTTGATCGAGAAGCCGAACGCCGACATGCCGATGAACGCGCCGATGATCGACACCGGCACCGCGAGCAGCGGCACGAGCGTCGCCCGGAAGCTCTGGAGGAAGATGTACACCACGATGATCACGAGAATCACCGCGTCGCGCAGCGTATGGACCACCTCGTTGATCGACTCGTGCACGAACTCGGTCGTATCGAGCGCGACTTCATACTTGAGGCCCGGCGGAAAGCTCTTGTTCAACTGCTCAAGGGTCTGACGCACCTGCTTGGCCACTTGCAGCGCGTTCGCGCCCGGCTGCTGGTACACGGCGAGCAGTGTGGCCGTCTTGCCGTTGTAGCGGCCGCGCAGCGTGTAGTCTTTCGAGCCCAGCTCCGCATGCCCGATGTCCTTGATGCGCACGATCGCCGCATCGCCCGACGCCGCCTTCAGGATGATGTTGTCGAATTCGGACGGCTCCGTGAGACGCCCTTTCGTGGCCACCGGGAAGGTCTGGTTGACCGGCGCGTTGGTGGGCGCCTGACCCAGTCGGCCCGCCGAGAACTGCTGGTTCTGCTGCGCGATCGCGTTCTGCACGTCGGACACGGTAATGCCGAGCTTCGCCATGCGGTCGGGCTTGAGCCACACGCGCATCGCATAGTCGGCAGAACCGAAGATCGACGCCTGGTTCGCGCCCGGAATGCGCTTGAGCGCGTCGAGCACGTAGACGTTCGCGTAGTTCGCCACGTAGGCCGCATCGTAGGAGTTATCGGGCGAATAGATCGCGATCACCATCATGAACGCCGACGAGCGCTTCTGCACCGACACGCCTTGCGCCGTCACCGCATCGGGCAGGAACGGCAGCGCGAGGTTCACGCGGTTTTGCACGTCCACCTGGGCGAGCGACGGATCGGTGCCGATATTGAAGTACACCGTGAGCGTCATATTGCCCGTCGAGGAGCTCGACGAGTTCATGTACATCATGTTGTCCGCGCCGTTGACCTGCTGTTCGATCGGTGCGGCCACGTTCTGCGCGACGATATCGGCGCTCGCGCCCGGATACGTGCCACTCACCGTGATGGTAGGCGGCGCGATGTCCGGGAACTGGGCGATCGGCAGGTTGAACATCGCCACGAGACCCGCGACGACGAGCACGATCGAGACCACCGACGCGAAAATCGGCCGGTCAATGAAGAAGTGGGAGAACTTCATCGTTCAGCCTCCCGCAGCGGGCGAGAACGTGACGTCCACGCGGCGGGATTTCTCCGGCGGATCGGATGCGACGATCTGCGCCGGTTTGCGCATCTCGATGCGCTCGGTTTTCACGCCGGCCACGACCAGCGCGGCGCGCACGGTCTCCGCCCGCGCCTTGGCGAGGCGCGCGTTCGCGGCCTGCGAGCCGCTCGAATCGGTGTAGCCGGAAATCACCACGCGCACGCCCGGCTCGTCGACGAGACGACGCGCCACGCCCGCGAGCGCATCCGCCGACTGGGCGTCGAGACTCGCGCTGCCCGTTGCGAAGTAAAGCGCGGTGTGCTCGCCCAGCACGTCGGGCGTGCCCGAAGCGGCGGCCGCTTGAGCACCGTTCGCGCCCGCCTTGGCTTGCGCGCCGGCCTGAGCGCCGGCTTGCGCATTCGCGTTCGCCGCCGCCGCGCCGGAAGCGCCAGCCGCGCCCGCTTGCGCCGCGCCGCCTGCGCCGCCGTCAGCCGCGCCGAGATTCACGGTCGCGGGGGGCGTCGCCACGAGATTCGCCTTGACCGGCACGCCGGGCATGAGCCGCAGCGTATTGTCGATGACGACCTGATCGCCCGCATGCAAGCCCGACTTGATCACCCAGGCATTGCCGTTCCACTCACCGGTCTCCACGGCGCGCTGCTGCGCCTTGTTGTCCTTGTCGACGGTCCACACATACGCGCCGCGCGGGCCCTGCTGCACCGCCGACTGCGGCACGGCCACGGCGGAAGCGCGCTGCGCGCCCAGCAGCTTGATGCGCACGAACTGGCCCGGCCGCAGCGCCCCGGTGGGGTTGGGCATGTCCGCGCGAATCAGGTACGTGCCCGTTTCCGAACTGAGCGAGGCGTCGGTGAACGAGATATGGCCGCGTTGCGGATAGATGCTGCCGTCGGCGAGCACGATCACCGCTTCGAGCTTGCCGACCGGCGGCAGCTTGAGCGTGCCGTTCTGCGTTTGCGTGCGCAGATCGAGCATCTCGTTCTCGGAGAGCGAGAAGTTGATCCACATGGGATCGAGCTTGGCGACGTAGGTCAGCAGGCTATTGGTTGCGTCGAGATACGAGCCGTCCTGCTTCTTCGCGAAGCTGGAGAGCCCGGTCACGGGCGCGACGATGGTCGTATAGCCCAGGTTGAGCGACGCGGTAATGACATTCGCGCGCGCGCCTTCCACGGCGGCGGCGGCCGCCTGCTCCTGGCCGACCGAATCGTCGAGATCCTTCTGGCTCAACGCGTTCTTCGCGACCAGCGGACGCACGCGGTTCAGGTTGGCCTGCGCGGTTTGAAGCCGCGCCTTCTGCTGCGCCAGCTCGGCCTTCGCGGCATCGAGCTGGGCCTCGAAAGGCTTGCGGTCCATGACGAACATGACGTCGCCCTGATGGACCAGCGTGCCTTCCTGATACACGCGCTTTTCCAAAAAGCCGTTCACGCGCGAGCGGACTTCGACCTGCTGCGAACTTTGCGTCTGCCCGACGTACTCGAATACCACCGGCACGTCGCGCAGTGCGACTTTGATGACGTCGACGTTCGCCGCCGGGCGCGCCGCAGCCTCAGGTTTGTTTTCATTACATCCCACAACCACTGCGAACATCCACAACGACAGGCACAGACGGACTACCCGGTTTCCGCGTGTCATGCTCTTCTCCGTTATCGACGATCTGCGCTGGACCGACGAAACCAAGCCAGGCGCGCGTGCGATGGCGTTCATCGCAATACTGACTTGGTGCTCGATCAGATACTACTGTTTTTCGAGACAACGCAGAATCAGTGTGGCCGGAAATTTGTACGCGATGAGACAGTCTGCGTGCGCCAGGCAACAGTCGGCCAATTCGTTTCGATATCCGAAATGGTGAATGACGAATCGTTCGCTAACGTTATTCGTCAGCGCGGCGTGGCGGGAGAAAACGAAGGGAAAAAAATGCAGCCGCCAGCGCGATGTGGCGGCTGCAAAAAAATCATGACCGCAGCGTGTCAGGCGGCGTTTCAGGCGACATTTCAGGCGGCGCGTTCGAGCCGGCGCATGGCGCCGAATTCCGCGCACGAGAGCGTGCGCATGAGCAACGCCATGGCCTCGGCCACGCGGCGGCGATCGAGTTCGACGTGCAGGCAGGCGAGATCGCTGCGGCGATCGATGTCGATCGTATGCACGCCGAGCGCGCCGCCAACGAGCGCATGCAGCGTGCATCGCGCGAGTTGCGCTTCGCGCGTCGGCACGCGCACGACCAGTTGCACGGTTGCGCGATGCGCCGTGGGTTGGCGCGCGTTGCGCAGGGAAAGAATGGGACGCGATTTGGGGGAATTCAGGGCGGCTTTCACGGCGGCTTTCACCTCGGAAGTCGCGCCGGAAGCCGCGGTAGTGCGGGAACCTCGGGAAGACGAGCCTTGCGGGACGAGTGACGGCATACGTGTGGTGCGAACGCCACCCTTTCGGGCGGCACGCTTGAGTGGGACACGAACCGATTCTAGGCAGCGCGGCGTAAACGGTTCATCAATAAACGCGGTGGCCGCGCTAAAAGTGCATAGCGAGTGCATAGCGGCCACCGCGTCGCGCCGTGAGGTCCCGCGACGGCCGCGCTCAGTCGAGCGGACGGCCCGCCGGCTCGCGAATGAGCGGCAGCGCGAGCAGCGAGACCGCCCCGCAGCCGATCAGATACCACGCGGGCGCGAGCGGGTTGTCGAGCAGCTTGATGAGCCAGGTAGCGAAGAACTGCGCGAAGCCGCCGAAGATCGACACACCCAAGCAATAGACGATGGACATGCCCGTCACGCGAATCGACTGAGGAAAGAGTTCGGGCAGCATCACGATGTTGGGCACCGCCGTGAACGCCACGATCGCGCCGAGCACGGCCACGACCGAGAGCACCGTCGCGACGGACGGCGCGGCGTGAATGATCATGAATGCCGGATAGATCACGGCGATCAGCGCCACGCGCGAAACGCCCATGACCCACTTGCGGCCCAGGCGGTCGGACAGCATGCCTGCGAACGGCGAGCACACGGCCGTGACGAGCGCCGCGACCAGCGCCGCGCTCATGCCGACCGACATCGGCAGACCGAGAATCTTGATCGCGTAGGTCGACATATAGAACAGCACGATATAGTTCGCCGCCGTGCCGCCGATCGTCGTGACGACGCCCGCCACGAGCGCCGTGCGGTGACGCCCGAAAATCTCGCGCAGCGGGCGCGCCATGTCGGCCACGGGCTCGGTGTCTTCCACATCGACGGGATGCGCAAGCGTTTCGTCGAGATGGCGGCGGATATACACGCCAACGGGCACGACCAGCATGCCGATCACGAACGGCACACGCCAGCCCCAGCTTTCGAGCGCCGCCTGCGAGAGCGTGGTGGAGAGCGCCACGCCGAGGAGCGCGCCGCACACCGTGTTGAGCCCCTGGCTCACGAACTGCCAGCTGCCATAGAAGCCGCGCGAGCGGTCGTCGGCGTATTCGAGCAGCAGCGAGGTCGCGGCGCCCACTTCGCCGCCCACCGCGAAGCCCTGCACGAGACGCGCGAACAGGATCAGCGCGGGCGCGGCCAGGCCGATCTGCGCGTAGGTGGGCGCGAACGCGATGAGCGCCGAGCCGAGCGCCATGAGCCAGAGCGTGAGCGTCATGGCGGCCTTGCGGCCCACGCGGTCGGCGAACGCGCCGATCACCACGCCGCCTATCGGGCGCACCACGAAGCCCACGCCGAAGCTACCCACGGCGAGCATCAACTGGTTCAGCGACCCGTGCACCGGAAAATACAGCGAGCCGATGATCGAGGCGAAGAAGCTGTAGACGGTAAAGTCGAAGAACTCCAGCCCGTTGCCGAGCGTGATCGCAAAGATCGCCTTCGCGCGCGAACGGCGCGTGGGTATGGGGGCCGCCGCGGCTTGCGCCTGTATCGAGCTGGCGTTCATCGTGTGTCTCCTCGTGTCTCTCTCGTAGCGTATGAATCCGTGGCGAAGCGCGGATGCGCGGGTTGCAACCGTCAGCCGCGCAGGAAACGCTCGGCGAGTTGCACCCAGTAGGCCGCGCCCGTGGCGAGGCAATCGTCGTTGAAGTCGTAACCGGGGTTGTGCACCATGCAACCGCCCTCCCCGTCGCCGTTGCCGATGATGAGGTAGCTGCCGGGGCAGCGCTCCAGCAGGAACGAAAAGTCCTCGCTGCCGGTGAGCGGGTCCATGTTGTGGATCAGGCCTTCGTCGCCCAGCCAGTCGCGCGCGACCTCCTGCGCGAACGCGGTCATGGCCTCGTCGTTCACGAGCACCGGATAGCGGCGCTGGTAGTCGATGCGGGCCGTCGCGCCATAAGCGCTTGCCTGCGCGTGCACGAGCGCCGTGATGCGCTCCTGCAACAGGTCGCGCACTTCGGGGCGCAGCGCGCGCACCGAGAGCCGCATTTGCGCGGTTTGCGGAATCACGTTGGGAGCGTCGCCCGAATGGATCGCGCCCACGGTGACGATCGCCATGTCGAGCGGCGGCACGTTGCGCGACACGATGGTCTGCAAGGCGAGCACGACGTTCGCGCACACCACGACCGGGTCGATCGCCTTGTGCGGCACCGCGCCATGGCCGCCGCGCCCGTCGATGTCGATGATGACGGTGTCCGACGACGCCATGAACGGCCCCGCGCGAAAACCGAGCTTGCCCGTGGGAAAGCCGGGCATGTTGTGCATCGCGAAAACCGCATCGCAGGGAAAACGCTCGAACAGGCCTTCGTCGAGCATGCGCTTCGCGCCGCCCAGACCTTCCTCGGCGGGCTGGAACAGCAGATGCAGCGTGCCGTTGAAGTTGCGCGACTGCGCAAGATGCTTCGCCGCCGCGAGCAGCATGGCGGTGTGACCATCGTGGCCGCACGCGTGCATCTTGCCGGGAATGCGGCTCTCGTAGTCGAGGCCGGTGGCCTCCTGAATGGGCAGCGCGTCCATGTCGGCGCGCAGGCCGAGACGGCGCGCGCCGTCGCCCACCTTGAGCGTGCCCACGACGCCCGTGCCGCCCAAACCGCGATGCACCTCGTAGCCCCATTCCTTGAGCCGCTGCGCGACGAGGTCGCTCGTGACGAACTCTTCGAAGCCCAGTTCGGGGTGCGCGTGGATCTCGTGGCGCAGCGCGATCATCTCTTCTTCGATCGCGGCGATTGCGGCCGGGATTGCCATCGTGTTCATGCATCGTCTCCAGAGCAAAAGGCAATATGCGGGATTGCCGAATCGCTTGAGGATAATGACGTCGCTTTTACACGGACAGCCCTAAAATGGTTGGCCCGCCAACCAGAAGTGCGCACTCGGGTTATCCCTTATGAAGTTCCACCAGTTCCGGGCGCTCGTCGCCATGGCCGATACCGGCAGCATTCGGGCGGCCGCGCGTCAGCTCGGCATCTCGCCCGCGGCGGCAACCAAGGCGGTGCGCGAACTGGAAGCCGAGCAGCAGATCGCGCTCGTCACGCGCAACGCGAACGGCATTGCGTTCACGGAAGCGGGCCAGGCGCTGCTCGTGCATGCGCGGCTGATCGTGCACCAGATGTCGCGTGCCCAGGACGAACTCGACGCGCGGCGTGGGCGCGGTGGCGGCAAGCTCGCGATCGGCGTGACGCCGTGGCTCGCGCTCTCCTTCCTGCCCGACGCCGTCACGCAGTTTCGCGAGCGCATGCCCGAGATGCAACTGGAGTTCTACGAAGGCTTGCTCAACATCGTGATGCCGCGCCTGCGCGACGGCTCGCTCGACTTCTCGCTGGGCAAGCCCGGCCCCGCCTCGCTGCATGCCGAGTTCACGCAAACGCCGATCTTCGCCACGGAATCGGCCGTGGTCGTGCGCAAGGACCACCCGCTCTCGCACGCCCAGTCGCTGCGCGAACTTCAGGATTGCGAATGGTTGCTCAACTGGGACCCCGCGAGCAAGGACATGATCGCCGACGATGTGTTCCGCCGCCACGGCCTGCCGCTACCGCACAACGTGCACCTCGCGCACTCGTTCGTGGTGGCTATGGGGCTTATCATGAATACGGACATGGTGAGTATCTTTCCGTGGCCGCTCGTGGAGACGCGCTTTGCGCGGGAGAACCTGCGAGCGCTCACGCTCCATGAGGAAGTGGATCGGACGGTGGTGAGCGTGGTCGCGCGGCGTGGTGTGCCGCTATCGGCCGCTGCCGAGTGCTTTCTCGACTGCCTCAAGGAGGCGATTCACGCCGGCGAGGCCTCGGAGAACCTCGAGCGGCGGCGGCTTTATCATTCGCTCGAATTGTTGATTTGAGTTTTGTTTGGATTGCTGGTGATTTCGTGTTTTCTTGTTTTCGTGTCGGTATGCCAGCGTTGCCCCTGTGCGGGGCGGCACCTACTTTTCTTTGCAGCGGCAAAGAAAAGTAGGCAAAAGAAAGCCGCTCACACCGCTAGCGCCAGCCACCGTTCACCCCGCACCGTATTTGTCAGTGGCTCCGGAGCGTCTGTCACCTCGCACCTTCATCGGTAGTGACAAAGGGCTCATCCTTCCGGTGGCGCTACGCGCCCCGAAGGGCATAACCAAAACCACCAACCCCGCGTGAAGCAAGGCGGGTTTCCCTTGCGGATCTTTCCGCAGCGCGCGAAGCGAGCAGCGGGAAGTATGACTGCCTTGTCACTACGTTCAAAGGTGCGAGATGACAGACGCTCCGGAGCCACTATCTGGGGTGGCGCGGGGTGAACGGTGGCCGGCACTAGCGGTTTGAGCGGCTTTCTTTTGCCTACTTTTCTTTGCCGCTGCAAAGAAAAGTAGGTGCCGCCCCGCACAGGGGCAACGCTGGCAGACCGACACGAAAACAAGGAAACACGAAAGCCCAAAAAACCACGATTCAAGCCTCAAACAACCACCTAGAACGACGTCCCAATCTGAAACTGAAACTTCTGATACTGGTCACCCGCATGTTTCACGATCGGGAAACCCAAGTCGAGCTTGAGCGGCCCGATCGGCGAGATCCACTCCAGACCCGCGCCATAGCTGTAACGCAGACCGTTCGCGCCAGTGCTGCTGCCCTCCGAGCCCCAGACGTTGCCGCCATCGACGAACGTAAACACACGCAGCGTGCGGTCGTACCCCGTACCGGGCAGCGGAAACGTCAGCTCGATATTACCGACCACCATTTTCGAGCCACCGATCGGATCGTTGGTCGTGGCATCGCGCGGGCCGAGCGAACCGGACTCGTAGCCACGCACCGAGCCGATGCCGCCCGCATAGTAGTTCTTGAAGATCGGATAAGGCTTGCCGTCAAGACCATTGCCATAGCCGCCCTGGAAGTTAAACCCCAGCACGAAGCCGCGCGCGAATGAATAGTAGTACTGCATTTGTGCATCTGCCTTGTAGTACTGCGTTCCCGCCGGCGTCCCGTATTCGGCATTCGCCTGGGCGTAATAACCGCGGCTCGGCACCAATGCGCTGTCGCGGTTGTCGCGCGACCAGCCCACCGTGAGCGGCACCGTATTCGAAACACGCCCGAAATCGTTGACATAATCCTTGTAGGTCTGCGGCGTGTTCGCGTCGATGTCGAGACGATCCTGCTCGATGCCAAGACCAAAGTACACCATGTCCGTTTCGGAAAACGGAATGCCGAACTTCATATCCGCACCGTACGAAATGATGCGAAAGCTCGTGTCGTTGGTGCTCGAATAGTAAAGCGGCTCGGTCGTGCGGTAATAGACATCGGTAATGCGCTTGATACCGTCCACGGTGAAATACGGATCGACCTGCGTCACCGAGAGCGTGCGATACGTCGAGGCCGTATTCACGTTGAGCGAGAGGCTGTTGCCCGAGCCGAACACGTTGTCCTGCGAAATGCCCGCCGAGATGATGGGCCCCTCACCCGAGCCATAGCCCACGCCGAGTGACAGCGTGCCGGTGGGCTTCTCGGCCACCTTCACGTTCACATCCACTTCGTCCTGGGTGCCCTCCACGGGCACCGTGGTCACGTCGACGTCGGTGAAGTAGCCGAGCCGGTTGATGCGGTCCTTCGAAAGCGCGAGGCGGTTCGAGTCGAACCACGCGCTTTCGAGCTGGCGCATTTCACGGCGAATCACTTCGTCGCGCGTGCGCGTGTTGCCGGTGATGTTCACGTGGCGCACGTACACGCGGCGGCTCGGGTCCACTTGCAGCGTGAGCGCGACCGTGTGATCCTTCTGGTCGATTTCGGGCAATGCGTTCACGGTGGCGAACGCGTAACCGTATTCGCCGAGCTTGTCGACGATCGCCTTGGTCGTGTCCTTGAGCTTCTGCGCCGAAAACCGCTGCCCCGGCTTGATGCCGACAAGCTTTCGCAACTCCGCTTCGCGGTCGAGCAGATTGCCGGCCATCTTGACGCTCGAAATCGTATAGGGCTCGCCTTCGTGTATCCCGACCGTGAGGTACATGTCCTTCTTGTCGGGCGAAAGCGATACCTGCGTCGAATCGATATTGAATTCCAGGTAACCGCGGTCGAGATAGTACGAGCGCACGTTCTCCAGGTCGCCGGTGAGCTTTTCCTTAGAGTAGAGATCGTTCTTCGTGTACCACGAGAACCAGTTCGGCGTGGAAAGCTGCATTTCGTCCAGCAGTGTGCCCTCGCTGAACGTGCTGTTGCCGATGAAGTTGATCTGGCGAATCTTCGCGCTCGGCCCCTCGACAACCGAGAACAGCAGGCCCACGCGGTCGCGGTCGATCGGCGTGACCGTCGTGGTGACTTCGGCCGCGTAGTAGCCGCGCGTGAGGTACTGGCGCTTGAGCTCCTGCTCCGCCTTGTCGACGAGCGCCTTGTCGAAGCTTTGCCCAGGCGCCAGGCCGACCGACTTGAGCGCCTTCGTGAGATTGTCCTTGTCGAACTCGTGAATGCCCGCGAAGTCGATCGTGCCGATGGCGGGACGCTCCTGCACCTGCACGACCACCGTGCGGCCTTGCGCGGATATTCTCACGTCGCTGAAGAAGCCCGTGGCATAGAGCGCGCGAATTGCATCGGAGGCCTTATCGTCGGTGAAAGTGTCGCCCTGCTTGATCGGCAGATACGCGAACACGGTGCCCGGCTCGATGCGCGTGAGCCCGTCGATGCGGATGTCCTGGACCACGAAGGGCTCGGTGGCGTGCGCCGCCGCGCTCACGCCGAGGCCAAGCCCGGCGAAGGTCAGCGCGCGGGCGTAGCGCGCGGTGTGAGTTGATGCCGTCATGCGGGAGGTTGAATGTGAGGCCAACGAGTGAGACCAACGATGGAAACCAGCGAATAACGCCGACGCAACCGCCGCGCAAGCTGCGCAGCCCGGCTGCGCGGCATCAGCCACGGAAGCAGGAGTGCAACAAATGCGGCTGAACGCGCGGCGAACGATCCGCGCCTATTGCATGCTGACGCCGCCGGGGCGGCGCAATTTCGCCAGCCCCGTGGCGAACGACATCACCTCGGTCATGTGAGCCGCTTGCGCGGGATGCAGCCGGAACGACAGTTCGGCGCCGCCCGGCAAGCGAAAGCTCACGACGAGATGCGGCACGTCGCCCGATTCGCGGCCGATCTCCCAGGCCTCACAAGGCATGGTGAATTTCACGCTTGCGGCTTTCTGGCGAATGCGCTCGGAGCGGCCAATCGCGTTCGAGAGCGCCGCGAGCAGTTCGTGCATCACCGAGCAATGCAGCGCGACGCTGTTCGGCTGATTGCCGTTCACCATCAGATACTGGCCGTCCGCAGTCAGCTCGAAATCGTGCAGGGAATGAATGGCGAGAGCCGGGGACGAAGACATGAGCAGCGCTCCGTGACAAATGCATCGGCGGAGTCTAGTGCCGCGGGCGCGGCGCGGGCGTTACCCACGCGTTACACGAATTACTTTCATCAATATTGCGTGCGGGTGGAATGCTGACGCTTCGGGCGCGCGCGGCTAATGCCGTACGCACGTGAAGCGGCTTACGACCGGCGGCCTTCGGTCCGATGAATGCGATGACGTGAAAATTTTTCGTAACCGGAGCGGTTACGCGTGCTTTCGATAAGCAGACAAGTTTCCTGACACTGTGCCGCTTCGACAGCGGCGCGCTACACGGTGAAATCCGCACGAAACGCCGAAACGGGGGCATGCACCGCAAGCGCTTGCACAGGAAAGCACTGCACGAGGCGAGCAAAATCGCGTTCGCGTTCGGCCTGGGCGAGCAACTTCGCAGCGCTGTCCTTGCGGACACACCCATGACGGTCGAGAAATTGCCCCCAGAGCGAAAGCGCGCGCAAACGGGCCACCGGTTGCGCGCTTGCCACATACACAGCAGGAAAGAGCCGCCGATACGCCGGCAGGTTGTAAAGCCACGATGTGCCGTGCACAAGCGGGTCGCGCGACGCGTCGCCGCTCTCATGCAGATGCGCGCGCAATTGATCGATCAGGCGGCGCAGTTCGTCGCGCCGCGCGTCGAAGCGCCGGATGTCTAGCGGCGACAGGCCGTTGTCGGCCTGGGCGTTGAAGTGCAGGCGCAGGCCGCCGTGCGGCTCGCGCGCGTAAGAAAAGCAGCCGAACGTTGCCACGACCGCCGGGCCCGCCCGGTGCGTCTCGTTCGCCTGGCAGCGCTGCACATGGCGCCAGGTCCACTCGCACTGCCCGGCCTCGCTTGCATACCTGTTGATGCCGCTGAGATAGGCTTCCCAGAGGGGATGCGCGGCGTCGAAACCCCGCCCCGCGCCAAAGCGCACGTACAGGTTCGTGCAATCGAGCAGCGCCGCGCCAAGCGGCATGTCCGCCAGGCGCGCCGCCGCGCGCGCGAAGCGCACCTGGAGGTCGTAGAACGCGCGTTCGGGTCTCACCGGGCCTCGTCTCCCTCGTCCACGATACAATGCGGTTGCGTCCGATCCGTCCCTCGCTGCCTCTATCCAACATGCAGAATTCTACCCGGGCCTTCCTTCTGGGCCCGTTGCTCAAAGGCGTTTCCCGTTCGTTCTACCTCACCATGCGCGTGCTGCCCGGCGGCATGCGCGACCCGGTGGGCGAAGCCTATCTGCTCGCGCGCGCCGCCGACACCATCGCCGACACCGCGCTCATTCCGCCACCACGGCGGCTCGCGCTGCTGCTCGCGCTGCGCGAGCGCGTGAACGGCACGACGAACGACGACAGCTTGCTCGCCGATCTCGCGGGCGAGGTCGCGGGCCAGCAAACGCAATCGGACGAGAAATTGCTGCTCGAGTCGCTGGGCGGCGCGCTCGACGTGCTCGCGCAACTCGACGACGCCGACCGCCAGGCCGTACGCGAGATCGTCACGACGCTCACCGAGGGCATGGAATTCGATCTGCGCACCTTCCCCGACGAGCGCTCGGGCCAGGTGGCCGCGCTGCACACGTGGGACGAACTGGACCGCTATACGTACCTCGTGGCGGGCTGCGTGGGCGAGTTCTGGACGAAGATGACTTACATGCATCTGCCCGGCACGCTCGCGCCCGCGCTGGAGCAAACCATGCACGCGCGCGGCATCCGCTTCGGCAAGGCCTTGCAGATGGTGAACGTGCTGCGCGACTGCGGCAAGGACCTGCGTATCGGGCGCTGCTACCTGCCCGCCTCGATGCTGGCCCAGGCCGGTCTCAGCGCGCCGGATCTGATGCAGCCCGGCGCCTCCGCACGCGCCCGGCCGATCATGCTCGAACTCGTGCGCATCGCGCTCGATCACTTCCGCGCGGCCATCGACTATACGTTCGCGCTGCCGCGCCTTTCGGTGCGCCTGCGGCTCGCGTGCCTCTGGCCCATCCTGATCGGCCTCGAAACGCTCGATCGGCTCGTGGACAACCACGACTGGCTCGATCCCGCGAAAACCTCCAAGGTCACGCGCAACGACGTCTACCGCATCCTGGCCTGCTCGACGGCGCTCGCGCCTTCAAACGCACTGCTCGGTGTCTGGTTCAAACGCCTGATCACGCGCATCGAGGTGCGCCTGAAGGCCTGAGCGACTGAGCACGCGCCCATAAAAAAGGCGCGCCACGCGGCGCGCCTTGTGCGACTCACAACGACACTCAGCCCTTTTCGCCGCGATAGAGCTTGATGATCGCGGAAAAGTCGAGCTTGCCGTCGCCACGGCTGCTCATGGCCTGGTAAAGCTGCTGCGCGAGCGCGCCCATGTAGGCGGGCTGATGCACGCCCTTCGCGGCGTCGGTGGCGAGGCCGAGATCCTTGAGCATGAGATCGGTGCCGAAGCCGCCCGTATAGCCACGCGTGGAAGGCGCGGTCTCGATCACGCCGGGGAACGGGTTATACGTGTCCGAACTCCAGCAGCGCCCCGTGGACGTGTTCATGATGCCGCCCAGCACCTTGGGGTCGATGCCGAGCGACTCACCCAGCGCCATCGCCTCGGCCACGCCCGCCATCGTGATGCCCAGCACGAGGTTGTTGCAGATCTTCGCGACCTGCCCCGTGCCCGTCTCGCCGCAATGGACGATGTTCTTGCCCATGCCCGTGAGCACGGGCTTCACGCTCTCGTAGTCCGCCGCGCTGCCGCCCACCATGAACGTGAGCGTGCCCGCCGCCGCGCCGCCCGTGCCGCCCGAAACGGGCGCGTCGACGAACGCGTTGCCCTGAGCCGCGGCCAGCTTCGCGAACGCCTTCACGCTCGCCGGGTCGATCGTGCTCGAATCGATGATCGTCACGCCCTTCGCGATGCCCGCGAACACGCCGTCCTCGGCGGTGAGCGCGCTGTGCACGTGCGCGGCCGCGGGCAGCATGGTGATGACGCACTCGGCGCCGCTCGCCGCCGCCTTCGCCGACGCGGCCTTCTGCGCGCCCGCATCGGCGAGCGCCTGCATGGCGCTTGCGCTCAGGTCGAACACCGACACCGCATGTCCCGCCTTGAGCAGATTGAGCGCCATCGGCGCGCCCATGTGGCCCAACCCGATGAATCCGATTTTCATGCGCCTGTCTCCGTTATTGTTCAGGATCCCAAATCTTCATCAGGGCCGTATCTCAGCGCAGGCTGATCGTGGTGTTCACGCCATCGCTCACGGTCGCGTCGTCGAACCAGCGCGCCGTGACCGTCTTGGTCTGCGTGTAGAACTGCACGACCTGCTTGCCGTAGGGCCCAAGGTCGCCGAGCTTCGAGCCGCGCGAGCCCGTGAAGCTGAAATACGGCACCGGCACCGGAATCGGAATGTTGATGCCGACCTGGCCGATGTCGATTTCGCTCTGGAACTTGCGCGCCGCCGCGCCGCTTTGCGTGAAGAGGCCCACGCCGTTGCCGAACGGATTCGCGTTGACGAGCGCGATGGCCTCGTCGAGCGTGTTCGCCGTGAGCACCACGAGCACCGGCCCGAAGATCTCGTTCGTGTAGATGTCCATGTCGGTCTTCACGTCCGTGAACACCGTGGGGCCGACGAAGTTGCCGCTCTCGTAGCCCGGCACCTTCACGTCGCGGCCGTCGAGCGCAAGCGTCGCGCCCTGCTTCACGCCCGATTCGATCAGGCTGAGAATACGCGTCTTCGCCGTGCGCGAAACCACGGGCCCGACGTCCGTCTTCGGTTCGTGGCCCGCGTTGACCTTGAGCGTTTTCGCCTTTTCCACGAGTTCGTCCACCCACTGCTGCGCGGAGCCCACGAACACGGCCACCGACGTCGCCATGCAGCGCTGGCCCGCCGCGCCGAACGCCGCGCCGACCAGCGCGTTGAGCGCCTGCTCGCGATTTGCATCGGGCAGCACGACAGCGTGGTTCTTCGCGCCCATCATCGACTGCACGCGCTTGCCGTGCTCGCTGCCCAGACGGTAGACGTGCGTGCCCACGGCGGTCGAGCCGACGAACGAAATGGCCTTCACATGTTCGTGCGTGCAGATCGCGTCGACGACTTCCTTGCCGCCGTGCACCACGTTGAGCACACCCTTCGGAATGCCGGCTTCGATTGCGAGCTCAACGAGTTGCATCGTCGAAAGCGGGTCCTGCTCCGAAGGCTTGAGCACGAAGGTGTTGCCGCACACGATCGCCATCGGGAACATCCACAGCGGAATCATGGCCGGGAAATTGAACGGCGTGATGCCGGCGCACACGCCCAGCGGCTGTTGCAGCGTGTAGGTGTCCACGCCGCCCGCCACGTTCTCGGCAAAGCCGCCCTGTTGGAGCGTGCCGATCGAGCACGCGTGCTCGACCACTTCGAGGCCGCGGAAGATGTCGCCTTCGGCGTCGGGCAGCGTCTTGCCCTGCTCGGCGGTGAGCGTCTGCGCGATGCGCGGCATGTTCTCGCGAATCAGCGCCTGCAACTTGAGCATGATGCGCAGACGCGTGCCGATGGACGTGTTCTTCCACGTCGCGAACGCAGCGTGCGCGGCCTTCACGGCGCGGTCCACTTCCTCGACGGTCGCGAACGGCACGCGCGCCAGCACTTCCTGGGTGGCCGGGTTGACGATGTCGCGCCATTCGCTGGTTTTGGACTCCACGAACTCGCCGTCGATCAGAAGCTTGACGGTCGAGACATGAGCATTGGATGCCTGGGTCACTGCATTCATCTTGAACTCTCCCTGATGGATTCGAACGGGCCGGCCTGGGCCGGACAAAACGGAATAACCGAAATCTTCAATGGCGGCGCGCACGAGCGCCTGCACACGAAGACAGGCGCGGCGTGCGTCACAGGAATGGAGGCGTGCGAGGGAACGAAAGTCGCGTTGAAGGCGAGCGTGTTGCGCTGCCGCCGGGCGTGGCGGTCGACTGCATGGGCATCGTCTGTCTCCATCCTTGTTGTACGTGACCGTATATGTTGCGGTCTGCAACGAGTATAGTTACTCGAATATCCACGGCATATAGATGAAAAAGCCCATCCGATATGCAAAAAAACACAACGAGCAAAATGGAGACACTGAACTGGGACGATTTGCGCTACTTCCTCGAAGTCGCGCGCACGCAACGCGCGAGCGGGGCGGCAAAGCGCCTGGGCGTGGATCACACCACGGTCGCGCGCCGGGTGCGTGAGCTGGAGGCGGCGCTCGGCACGGTCCTGTTCGACAAGTCGCGCTCAGGCGGCTTCGTGCTGACGGCCGAAGGCCAGCGCCTGCTGGCCTATGCCGACGCAGTGGAAACCACAGTGCAGTCGGCCAGCGAGCAGTTCGCGCTGGGCGCGCAGTCGCTCTCGGGCCATGTGCGCGTGGGCTCGACGGAGGGGTTCGGCTGCTTTTTTCTCGCGCCGCAACTGGCGCGCTTCACGGGCCAGCATCCCGACATGTCGATCGACCTGTTGCCGGTGCCGCATTTCGTGAGCCTGTCAAAGCGCGAGGCCGATCTCGCGATCATGCTGGAGCGGCCCGAGCGCGGGCAGTATGTCTACACGAAGCTGTGCGACTACCGGTTGCGCCTGTACGGCACGCCGGCCTATCTGGAACGCCACGAGCGCATCCGTTCGCCCGTTGACCTGCGCAATCACGCGTTTATCAGCTATGTCGCCGATCTGGCGTTCAGCCACGAACTGCTCTATCTCGAACGAACGGCGCCGAACGTGACGGCGAACCTGTGCAGCACCAGCGTGATCGCGCAATACCATGCTGCATTGCAGGGTAGCGCGCTCGCCATCCTGCCTTGCTTCATGGCGGAGCCCGACCCGCGCCTGGTGGCCATCCTGCCCGACGAGATCGTCGTAACGCGGCGCTTCTGGCTGTGCAGCCGCGAGGACCTGCGCAAGTTGCGGCGCATCACGTCGCTGTGGGACTACCTGCGCGCGGCGGCCGACGCCAACCGTCCGCTGCTGATGGGCGAATCGCCGCACATGCACTACGTAGAGCCCTGACCCGCCCTAACGCACCCTGAGCCGCCCTGAGCCGCGCCCGGCGGGCAATAAAAAAGCCGCACATGCCATCCACCAGGGGATGGCATGTGCGGCCTTCGGGACGAACCCGGAGCTTATCGGTTCCGGCGCCGCCTCCCGCACCTTCAGGGGCGCGAGGCGAGTGCCGGCACGCGATACGCGGATCGATCAGGTCCCAACCGGGCGGATCGTCAGCGCGTTGCGCACCGACGTCACGCCTTGAACGCCCTTGGCGACGTCCGTTGCGCGATCGACCTGCGACTGCTCGGGCACCGTGCCTTGCAGGATGACGGCGCCGTCTTTCGCGCGCACGGTGATGTTGGAGACGCTGATTTGCTTGTCACGGGCGAGGGCCGAGCGGACCTTGCGGCCGAGCGCGCGGTTGGCGGCGCGGGCTTGCTTCAGCGCAGCCTTCGACTGGTTGACGTTGTGCTGGGCGGCAGCGGTCGGACCGCTGGCCGTGGCGGCTGCCGCGGGCGCTGCGGGTGCGGAGGCCGCATCTTGTGCGTAGACCTGGAACGAAGCCGCCACGAGAACCGTGGTTGCCGCCAGCTTGAATACCTGAATTGCCTTCATGCAGTTTCTCCTGTTGTCACAGTCTTATTGCTGACCCGGAACGGGTCGGTTCACTACACACATTCACCACAAAACATTCGCGCGCCAAAACGCGTTGGGGAGTAACAATACTCCAACAATTTCATTCTTGATGCGAAGCGTGCCAGATCCGTGATTCCACGCCACACTCTGGCATTCTTTTCAGCAGACAAATCGCTTTCCATGTTCGAATGGGGCGTTTGACCTGTTTGCCCAAATAGTGAAGCGCGTTGCGTAAATGCATTTGTAAAGCGTTCAAGCGTCATTTCGCCGGCGCTGCATTGCATCCAACATTGCGGCTATTAAGCATTTCGGCGCAATGCGTTAAAGCGTGTTCCGCCTTGGTGCATGCCACATGAATACGGACGCTAATGGCGCTTTGCGGCGTATTCGGCCTCTCTATTGAACGAGCAACGCGCATCGCACTCGCAGCGTTGACAACGCGAGCACAGGTTTACCCCGAATAGCCAATTGGCAATGCGAGTGCATGGCCGCTTCAATTGGCCAATTGCGCCTTGATCCATCGATAGAACTGCTGGATGGCCGCTTCGCGTGGATGCCCTTCGCGCCATGTGAAGTAATAGTCGAGCGACGCGGGAATGCGCACCTGGCCGAGTTGCACCAGGGCGCCGCGCTCGATGAAACCGCGCGCCAGTTGCAGGCGCGCCGTGGCCGCGCCCTGCCCGGCCACCGTGGCTTGCAGCAGCAAGCCCGCGTCGTCGAACACGGGGCCCCGCTCGGGCTCCTCGCCCGCCACACCCGCGGCGTCGAAGAAGTCGCGCCACGAACGGCGCGAAAAGCGCAGCAGCGGCATCTTCGCGAGATCCTCCATGCGAAAGTCCGGATAGCGGGCAAGCAAGGCCGGGCTGCAAACGGCCACGACCTGGTCGTCCAGCAGCTTGCGGATCTGGAAACCGGGTTCCTCGACCCGGCGGTGCCAGATGCCCATGTCGAACGGATACGGATCGGGCGGCGTGATGTCGGCGTGCATGCGCAACGACAGATCGACCATCGGATAGCGGTCGTAGAAGTCGCCGAGCCGCGGAATCAGCCAGACGGACGCAAAATCGGACATCACGCTCAGTTCGAGCCGCGTCACGCCGCTCACGCCGGGGCGCGTGGCGTCGAGCGCCTCGCGCAGGTCGTCGAGACTGCGGCGCACGCGCTCGGCGAGTTGCGCGCCCGCCGCCGTGGGAATCATGCGGCTGCCGGTGCGCCGGAACAGTGCAACGCCAAGCTCCGTTTCGAGCGCACGCAGATGGTGGCTCACGGCGCTGTGCGTCAAATGCAATTCTTCCGCGGCGCGGCTGAAACTGCGCCGCCGCGCGGCGGCTTCTAGGGCGCGCAGCGCCTGCAAGGGTGGGAGGGATCGGGCCATGACGTCAAATTCTACTCACAATGCCGTTTGAAATCTCTCTCTGGCCTCATGCACCACAATCGCCAATAATCGAGCCCAGGCATTCAATCCGCTTTCGGGCTTCACCCGTACCATGACCTCACTCAGACTGCGCGTATTCGCCGTATTCGCGCTCGGCTACTTCATTTCGTACCTGTTTCGGGGCGTGAATCTCGGCTTTGCGCCTTTTCTCTCGCACGAACTGGGCTTTACCGCCACCGACCTCGGCACACTCACGAGCGTCTATTTCCTCGGCTTCGCGGGTGCCCAGATTCCGGGCGGCGTGCTGCTCGACCACTATGGGCCGCGCCGCGTCACCGCGTGCGTCATGCTCGTGGCCGCGGCGGGCGCGGTGATTTTCGGGGTTTCGCACAACCTGGCCGCGATGATGGTCGGCCGCCTGCTGATCGGCGTGGGCGTCTCGGTGTGCCTGGGCGGCGCGTTCAAGGCCACGGCGCAGCACTTTCCCGTCGCGCAGCTCACGCTCGTGAACGGCCTCGTGATGGCCGTGGGGGGCCTGGGCGGCGTAGCCGTGGGCGCGCCGCTCTCGTGGCTGCTCTCCATTGCGCCGTGGCGCGCGGTGAGCCTCGGCCTGGCCGTGCTCACGGCCGTCGTGGCCGCCATCATCTGGATGGGCGGGCCGCGCACGCGCGACACCCACCACCAGGCGAGCGTGCTCGAACAGTTCAAGGGCACCGCCCACATCCTGCGCAGCCGGGCGTTCTGGAAAACGGCGACCTTCTCCAGCCTCACCCAGGCGGTGTTCTACGCCATGCAGTCGCTGTGGGTGGGCGCGTTCCTGCGCGATGTCGTGCCGGCCGGCACCGCCGATATCGGCACGCGCGCGGCCTCGCTCGTTTCCGTGCTGGGCGGCGCGTTCATTGCCGGCAACATCGGCTTCGGCGCGCTCGCACGCGGCTTCGAGCGGCGCGGCGTGAGCGTGCACCTTTTCTCCGGCGTGACGATGGCGCTCTTCGTGCTCGTGCAGGCCCTGCTCGCGGCGCGCGCGCCGCTGCCCGCCACGCTGCTGTGGGCGGCATATGGCGCGCTCGGCGGCACCGGCATCCTCACTTATGCGGTGCTCGCCGAATACTTTCCGCCACGCCTGATCGGCCGCGTGAACACCACCTTCACGCTCGTCATCTTCATCGGCATTTTCGTGTTGCAGATCGCGATCGGCGCCGCGCTCGCGCACTGGCCCGCACTCGACGGCCATTACCCCGCCGTCGCGCATCAAACCGTGTGGGCCATCCTTGTGGTGCTGCAAGTGCTGTGCGCGGTGTGGTACTTCATGCCCTCGCGGCGCACCAGCGCGGCGCGCCACGCGATCGAAACGCAATAAAGCGCCTGCGTGGCGCGGCTTTGCGCCCGCGTTCATTTCGATAGCACGATTTCTTCCTTTGACGCGCGCCGTGCTCCACTAACATGGATGCGCGAGCGTCGCGCGCTGTACTCGTGCGATACAACATCCCGGTCGAGAAAAGCAAATCTCGATTCATTGGTTGTCCTGATCGCCGGGTCCGGAAAAGAATGACCCACGGGCAACGACGGCCAGCCACGGCTCGCTGGAGTGCCCCTCGCTTTGTCACTCCTGTCCGAACCTGCCCATGCGTTCCTATCGCGTCTTGCAGTACCTGCTTTGCGCCGCGCTTTCGCTCGCGTCGCTGCACGCCGCCGCCGATCGGCCCAGCGTGATCCGTATCGGCGTCGCGCAGCAAGGCGCAGGCGATCCGCCCACCTTCGGCGGCTCCCCGGCCGCCACCGTGCAAAACCAGCAGTTGCTGGAAAAGGCCTTCGCCGCCGACGGCATCAAGGTCGAATGGCTGTTCTTCAAAGGCGCGGGCCCGGCCGTGAACGAGGCCATTGCCAACAATGCGCTCGACTTCGCGTTTCAGGGCGACCTGCCCGCCGTGCTCGCGCGCGCCAACGGGCTCAAGACCCGCATCCTGCTCGAATCCGGCGTGCGCTCGGGCGTGAAGATAGGCGTGCCGCCCGACTCGGACATCCATTCGATCAAGGACCTCAAGGGCCGTCGCGTCGCCATTTTTCGCGGCACGAATCTGCAACTCGTGGCCGACAATTCGCTCGCCGCCAACCAGCTCGACGAGCACGCGCTTCGCGTGATCAACCTCGACACCGCCAGCTCGCTCGCCGCGCTCGCCTCGAAGGGCATCGACGCTTCGGTGAACGACTATCACCTCTACCGGCTGCGCGACCAGGGGCTCGCGCGCATCGTCTACGAGTCGCAGCGTGATGGCCCGCAGTTCACGCGTCAGTCGCATCTGCTTGTGCTCGACGGCTTCGAGAAAGCGCACCCCGACATCGTGCAGCGCGTGGTGGACGTGTTCGTGCAGGCGGCGCAATGGTCGTCCGACGAAGCGAATCGCGACGCGCTTTTCAAGCTCTGGGCGAAAAGCGGCGTGAGCTACGCGTCGTGGCAAGCCGAATTCGCCGACCAGCGTTTGAAAGACCGCAATTCGCCGCTCATCGATCCGTTCATCGTGGCGCGCTACAAGGCCGTCGCGCAGGACGCACTGCGCCTGAAGCTCATTCGCCAGCCCGTGGACGTGGATTCGTGGTTCGAGCCGCGCTACCTGGACAACGCACTGCATGCGCAAAAGCTCGATCACTACTGGCCCCGCTACGACGCGGCGGGCAAGCCGCTCGGCTGAGCACGCAAGGAAACAGGCGAGATGACCGACACCGCGATCACGATCTCATCCGACACGCCACGGGCCGTCGCTTCGCGCAGCGACGCGACCGCTCCGCACGCGTATGCGAACTCGCGCTGGCGCAGCGCGCTGCGTGCCTGCGCGTGGCGTCTCGCGCCCTGGCTGCTGCCCGCACTGCTATTCCTGCTCTGGAGCGTGGGCAGCGCGCGCGGCTGGATCGCGCCGCAAATCCTGCCGGCGCCGCAGCGCGTGTATGAAACGCTCGTCGATCTCGCCCAAAGCGGCGAACTCGCGCGCAACACGCTGATCAGCCTGCAACGGGTATTGCTCGGCTTCGCGGGCGGCGCGTTGCTGGGATTCGCGATCGGCGCGGCGCTCGGACTCTCGCGCACGCTCGAAGCGTGGGTGCTGCCGAGCTTCAATGCGATCGTGCAGATTCCCGTGCTGGGCTGGCTGCCGTTTTTGCTGTTGCTGGTGGGCGTGGACGAGCCGCTCAAGTATCTGCTCATCGGCCACGCGGCGCTCGTGCCCGTGACGCTCAGCACGATGCAGGGCTTTCGGCAAACGCCCGCGGCGCTCGACGAAGTCGCGCGCGTGCTTGCCTATACGCGCTGGCAACGCATCGTGAAGGTCGTGCTGCCGGCCGCCGTGCCAACGCTCGCAACCGGTGTGCGCCTCGCGTTTACCAAGGCATGGCTCGCACTCGTCGTGGTCGAGCTCGTCGCGTCGTCCGAAGGGCTCGGTTATCTGATCGTGTACGGGCGGCAACTTTTTCAGCTCGACCTCGTGATGGCCTCGGTGGTCGTGGTGGGCGCGGTCGGCTTTGTCATCAACCGGTTGCTCGACGCGCTGGAAAAGCGCTTGCGGCGCGGCACGCCCTCGGCGTTTCGCGGCTGATTGCCTTCGCTGCGCATGGTCGAAAGGAGAAATCGTCATGAGATTTTCGCTCGCGCGCAAAGACGCGCCCCCCGTTTGCTCCTGTGAAGCGACAGTCGAAACGCCACGGCGTCGCGTCGATTTTCGCGGCGCGGCACTGCCCGTCGCGGCCATTGCGCTGTGGTGGGCCGTGAGCGCCGCGCATCTCGTGAAGAGCGGCCTGCTCGTGAGTCCCGCCGACGTATTTCGCACTGCTTTGGAACAGATCGAGAGCGGCGCGCTGATCCGCGCGCTGTCGGCCTCGCTCGCCCGCGAAGCGTGCGGGTTCGCCATCGGCGCTTCGGCAGGCTTGCTGCTGGGCGGCGCGCTCGGGCTTTCGCGCGTTGCCGCGCGCATCGTGGGTCCGAGCTTCGACACCTTCAAGCAGGTCTCGCTGTTCGCGTGGATTCCGCTCATCTCCGTGTGGTTCGGACTGGGCGACGCCGCCAAGGTCGTCTTTCTTTCGCTCGCGGCCTTGCTGCCGGTCGCCGCGCACACCTGCGACGGCATTCACGCGGTGCCGCGCAAATATGTGGAACTCGCGCACGCGCTGCGCTATTCGCGAGTCCAGTTGATCCGCTACGTTCTGCTGCCCGCCGCGCTGCCCTCCATTTTCACGGGCCTCTATCTCGCGCTCATCTATTCGTGGCTCGCCACGCTCGGCGCGGAATATCTGCTCGTGGCGGGCAGCGGCATCGGCAATCTGCTGATCGACGGCAGCGAGCAGTTCCGCATGGACCTCGTGCTGTTCGGCATCGTCGTGGTGGGCGTCACGGGCTGGGCGCTCAACGCGCTCGCGCGGTTCGTGGAACGCGCCGTGCTGGCCCGCCTTCACGTCACCATTCAATGATTCGTACTGCCATTCAATTGATCCTGAGAGAGACCGCCCGATGAGTACCCTGGAACCCGAAGGAATCGACATCCTTCACGTGAGCAAACGCTATGGTGCGGGCGACTCGGCGCTCGTCGTGCTCGACGACGTGACGCTGCACGTGCGCCCCGGCGAATTCGTGAGCGTGCTCGGCGCGAGCGGTTGCGGCAAGTCCACGCTGCTGCGCCTCATAGCGGGCCTCGACGCCGGTTACAGCGGCGCGATCATGATGGGCGGCGAGCGCGTGCGCGACACGTCGCTCGAACGCGGCATCGTGTTTCAGGATCACCGGCTGTTCCCGTGGCTCACGGCCGCGCAGAACATCCTCGCGGCGCTTCGCAATGCGCCGCTGTCCGCGCGCCAGAAGGACCAGGCGGTGGCCGAACACATCGCGCTCGTGGGGCTTAACGGTTTCGAACATGCGTATCCGCATCAGCTTTCAGGCGGCATGGCGCAGCGCGTGGCGATCGCGCGCGGACTCGTGAACCGGCCGCGCGTGCTCCTGCTCGACGAGCCGTTCGGTGCACTCGACGCGCTTACGCGCGGCCGCCTGCAAAACGAGCTGCTGCGTATCTGGGAGCGCGAGCGCATCACGATGATCCTCGTCACACACGATGTCGACGAAGCGATTTACCTGGGCGACCGGGTCGTCACGATGGCGCCGCGTCCGGGCCGCATCCGGCGCATCGTGGAGGTCGGTTTGCCGCGCCCGCGCGAGCGCGCCGATCCGCGTTTCGCGCGGCTGCGCAACGAGATACTTGCCGAATTCTCCGAAGCGACGACGCTCGCCGGTAGCGAGACGGCTTCCAACCCCGCCATCCCCCCGGAACCGTGGCGCATGGCGTGGTGAGCGCACCGACCGACTGGCCGGTCGTGGCTTGCCCGTGACTCATGATCATGATGCCGGTTCAACCGGCGACACCCCGAATGTGCCAATCGCGCGCGGCGTGAGAAAATGCGTCTTCGAACGGAAACGCATGTTGCGCCCGCGCTTCACGCTCCAGCCCACTTTCCCGTGCTTTGCGGCTTTTTCGGCCTGTTTGCCAACATATCCCGTCGGTTCGACGAATGGAGTGTGGGCGAGCCGGTGTCTCGCGTGGTGCGGCTGGCAGTTTTCCGATCCGCAAGGGGTCGCCTCAGCGTAAACTCACGCTGTTGCCATTCGATAGTGTCGATTCATGATAAAGAGAGAAACATCCATGCCAGACCACACTCATTCGCACGACGATCACTCCGACTCGTGCGGCTGCGATTTGCTACATCTGCTCGACGGCGTGGACGAATTCACTCATCACGTGTTCCCGGGCAACAAGGAGCTGTTTCACAGCCTCGCCCATAGCCAGGCGCCGCACACGCTGTTCATCACCTGCGCCGACTCGCGCGTCTCGCCGGAAATGATCACGCAGGCCAAGCCCGGCGACCTGTTCGTCTGCCGCAACATCGGCAATATCGTGCCGGCTTACGGCGAAATGCTGGGCGGCGTTTCCGCGGTCGTGGAGTTCGCGGTGCTCGCGCTCAACGTGAAGCAGATCGTGCTGTGCGGCCATACCGATTGCGGCGCGATGAAGGGGCTCGCCTCGGGCGCCGAAGCGACCGCCGACATGCCCACCGTGCAAGCCTGGCTGCGCAACGCCGAAGCCGCGCGCAGCGTGGTGAAAACGCGCGGGCTGGATGACGGCCAGGTCGTCCAGGCGCTCGTCGAAGAAAACGTCCGCCTGCAACTCACGCACTTGCGCACGCACCCCGCGGTGGCCGCGCGCGTGGCCCAGGGCCAGCTCGAACTGCAAGGCTGGGTGTACGACATCGGACACGGCAAGGTCACCGTGCTGGACGAAGCGCACGGAAAATTCGAATCGCTCGGCCAGGCGCGCACGCGCCTGCGCAAGCGCGTCGAGGAATGACCGGGCGCTGACGCGCCCAATCATCACGGCGCCCTCACGGGGCGTCGCCGGGGCGGCGGTTCTCGCCGCCCTGCCAATCCCTCTTTTATGCATTGCGCATGAATTGAAGCGCGTTCAACGGCGCGGCTCGCGCATTGCCGCGCGATTTTCTCAATTAAGGCAACAATTCTTTTCATTTTAGGGGTTTTACCTAGGTGAAAACCCGAGTACACTTCCGCCCGTACTACATGCGGCGTCCTGCCGCACAAGAAAAATAATTCCGGAGGTTGGTCGCTCATGCCGTACGTTGCCACGCCGTATCCGCTACGCCACACGTCTCATCCCGGTTTCACCCGTACCACCCGTACTACCGACGCTTCACGTCGTACCGCGCTGCGCTAGTTCTGCACGCGTGTCCTGTCGTCGCGCACACGCGATGGCAGGCAAACCCAAGGCCCACTCCGCGTCATCGCCGTTTTCATGTCACCACTCGTGTGGCGTCAGACGGCGCGCGCCCTTGCGCGTATGGACGCCCGGTAATGGGCACTTCACCCGTCACGGGCCGAACGCCCGATTACCGAAGGAGCAAGTCCATGGAGTCCGCACAGAAGTCGCACGGCAAAATCGAAGTGAAGCTGTTCCTGCATCCGAACGATCATCACCGCGCGATGGTCGCCGCGAAGGCGCTCAATCTCGCCGAACGCGAGTTCTACGCGCTGGCGCTGCATCTGGGCTCGAACCAGATCCTGCGCCAGGCCGAAGACGTCTGAGCGCGCCTCGCCGCCAAATACGCTGCGCGAGGCGCGCCCCGACGGCATCACACGGGCGAGGGATTGCGCTCCGCGAAACCTTCCTGATGCCAGTACGGGTAGGCCGGGCGCACCGCGCTCGCGGCATCGAGCTTCGCCACCTGCTCAGGCGTGAGATTCCAGCCCACCGCTCCGAGGTTCTGGCGCAACTGCGCCTCGTCGCGCGCGCCGATCAGCACCGTCGCGACCGTCGGGCGTTGCAGCAGCCAGTTCAGCGCGATCTGCGGCACGGTCTTGCCGGTTTCCTTCGCGATGTCGTCGATGGCGTCGATCACGCGAAAGAGGTATTCGTCCGGCACTGGCGGCCCCTGATCGGCGGTCTTGTGCAGGCGGCTTGTCCCGGGCAGCGGCTGGCCGCGCCGGATCTTGCCCGTGAGACGCCCCCAGCCCAGCGGGCTCCACACCACCGCGCCCACGCCCTGGTCGAGCCCGAGCGGCATCAGCTCCCATTCGTAGTCGCGCCCGATCAGCGAGTAGTAGGTCTGGTTCGCGACGTAGCGCGGGTAGCCGTAACGATCGGCCACGGCCTGCGATTTCATGAGATGCCAGCCCGAGAAGTTCGACACCCCGGTGTAGAGAATCTTGCCCGCGCGCACGAGTTCGTCGAGCGTGGACAGCACCTCTTCGGCCGGCGTCCTCGCGTCGAAGCCATGTAGCTGGAACAGGTCGATGTAATCGGTTTGCAGGCGCTTGAGCGCCGCGTCCACCGCTCGCTTCAAATGGAAGCGCGACGAGCCCACGTTGTTGGGTTCGTCGTCGAAGCGGAAGGTCGCCTTCGTGGAGATGATCACCTTGTCGCGGCGGCCCTTGAGCGCTTCGCCGAGCACCGACTCCGACGCCCCGCCCGAATAAATGTCGGCGCTATCGAACATCGTGACGCCGGCTTCGAGACAGATATCGATCAGGCGGCGCGCCTCGGCGACATCGGTCGCCCCCCACGCCTCGAAAAACTCGCCCTTGCCGCCAAACGTGCCCGTGCCGAAGCTCAGCACCGGCACCTTGAATCCCGACGCGCCCAGAAAACGGTGTTCCATTTCCGATTCTCCACATAGAGAGAGGTTGACGATGAAATGCAGTCAGCCGACGAGTCTACGCGCATCGATTCGAGCGTGGCGGCAGCCCCGCACCGCGCCCCCGCACAGCATCGCGGCTGTACATAAGCGTTTGCGTAACGGAAACTGTTGCCTTTGCGCGCGCGCTTTCTGCTTCACTATCCGGTCCGTCATGTTCCGATCGGCAACAAGCACTGCTCACTGCAAATGATCCTCTCCCCTTCGCACCGCCCACGCTCCCCCGTCACCCTTGCCCGCCGCGCGGGCGCGGAGGTCCGATGACCGCTCCCGCGCAACGCTCCGGCGGCATCGGCTGGCTGCCGTACGTCGTCGCCGCCACCTTCTTCATGGAGTATCTGGACACGACCGTCATCGCCACGGCGCTGCCGCAGATGGCGCGCTCGTTCGGCGTCGGCCCGAACAGCCTGAGTCTGGGCGTGACCGCCTACATGCTCGCGCTCGCCATTTTCATTCCGGCCAGCGGCTGGGTGGCGGACCGCTGCGGCTCGCGCACGGTTTTTTTCGGCGCCGTGGTCACGTTCACGCTGGCGTCCGTGTTGTGCGGGATCGCGCAGAACCTCGATGAGTTCGTGGCCGCGCGCATCCTGCAAGGCATAGGCGGCGCGATGATGGTGCCGGTCGGGCGCATGGTGGTCGTGCGCAGCACCGAGAAAAGCAAGCTCATGCAGGCGATCTCCACGATCACCTGGCCCGCCATTGCCGCGCCCGTGGTGGGGCCGCCCATTGGCGGTTTCATCACGACCTATGCGTCGTGGCGCTGGATCTTTCTGCTGAACGTGCCTTTCGGGCTCGCCGTGCTCGCGGCCATCGCCGCGCTGGTGCCGAACCTGCGCGGCGAGCAGCGCCGTCCGCTCGACGTGACGGGCCTCGTGCTGAGCGGCGCGTCGCTCACCGCGATCCTCTACGGGGCCGAGCGCGCCAGCCAGCCGGGCGAGAATCCGTGGGTCGCGGTGGCGATCGTGGCGGCGGGCATCGCGATCGGCGTGATCGCGTTTGCGCATGCGAAACGCCATCCGCATCCGCTCATCGATGTGTCCACGCTGAAAATCCCGACGTTTTCCGTGACGGTCGTAACCGGCTCGGTCACGCGCATCGGCATCGGCGCCGCGCCTTATCTGATGCCGCTGCTGTTCCAGATCGGCTTCGGGCTCTCGGCGTTCAAGTCCGGCCTGCTGCTGCTCGCGAGCGCGCTCGGCAACCTCGGCATGAAGGCGCTGACCACGCGCATCCTGGAACGCTGGGGCTTCCGGCTCGTTTCGGTCGTCGACGTGACGATTGCCGGCGTCTCGCTGATCGCATGCGGCCTGCTCACGCCCGGCACGCCGATCGCCATCGTGCTGATCGTCGTGTTCGTTTATGGCATGACGCGCTCGATGCAGTTTTCCACGCTGGCCACACTCGCCTACGCCGATGTCGCGCAGCCGCAGATGAGCGCCGCCAGCACGCTCTGGAGCGCGGCGGCGCAGATGACCATTGGTCTCGGCATTGCGTTCGGCGCGCTCGCGCTGCGCGTGGCGGCGACGGCCAACGGCGAAACGACCGGCCACGTGTTCACGCTCGACGACTTCCGCCTGGCGTTCCTCGGCGCAGGCGTGCTCACGCTGCTTTCGGTGTGGGGTTATGCAAGGATGGCGCGCGATGCCGGCCAGAATGTGGGCGGCGGCTCGCGCAGTCAGCGCGCGTAGCGAGACGCGCGCGGCGAGGGAAAGAAGCGCCGGGCATCAGGCGAGGCCCGGCGCGGCGCAGCGTTATTTGGAAAGGCTCGCGCGCACGGTGTATTCCTCGTCGTTGCCCGCTTCGAGCGCCTCGGCATCGGCATAGGCGTGCGCGGCATGGAACTCGGTGGAGAGCGGCTCGACCGGATAGCCGTGGCGCTCCCAGGCGTCGAGACCGCCCCGCAGCGCGCGCGCGTGATAGATGTGCTTGTTGCGCAACTGGCTGACGATACGCTTGGCCGTCGCTTCGTTCGGGCACACGCAATACACCACGATCGGTCGCGAGAGCAACTCGGGCGAGAGTTCCTCGCTCGATTCGAGGTTGAGCGGGCGCGCGCCGGGAATGCGATACGACTCCTTCTCACGCACGGTTTGCGGGCGCGCGTCCAGCACGATGGGCGGCGCGCTCGACTTCATCATTTCGTCGAGCTGGTCGGGCGAAATACGGTGGGTGGCGAGCCAGTGGCGAAACTGCATGCGCCGCAGCAAGCGCCAGGCGAGGAACACCACGCCCGCCACGGCCAGCACGTCGAAAATGGTCATGCCGTTGGCGCGCACGAACGCCGCGAAGCGCACGATTTCCGCATGGAGCGCCGCGCCGCCGAGCAGCCAGGTGCCCGCCCACAGGGCCGCGCCAATCGAATCCCACAGCAGGAAAACATGCACGGCCACCGTGGTCGTGCCGAGCAGCGGCGCGGAAATGAGGCCGAGCCCCGGCACGAACTTGGCCACGGAGAGAATCGGTGCGCCGTAACGCTCGAAGACGTTGCGCGCGATCCGGATCGTCGTGTCGAGCGACAGGGAAAAACGCACGAGGCCGTTCAGCAGACGCCGGCCACGCATGCGGCCCGCCGCAAACCAGAGCGAATCGGCGAGCAGCGTGGCGATCACCGCCGCCGCCAGCAGGCTCGCATACGACGTTTCCCCGCCGGCCGCCATCGTGCCCGCGAGAATCAGCACCGGCGCGGCCGGCACGGGCACGCCCAGTTGCGTGACGAGCACGCTGAGAAAGACCGCTCCGGCGCCGAAATCGGGTGGAATCGCGGTGGGGAGCGTCAACATTTCGAGATATCCTGCGCGCAGCGTGGGTCAGGTAAGGAAACATGGCGCGCACGCGCCAGCCGAGGGTGGAGATTACAGCAAGGCGGGTTTCCTTGCTCACCTCGACGCCTGGGCAACGGCGGCATGGGGCCCGGCGATCCGGCCCCGCCGTTGCCGCTTTCGCGCCGATGCGAAACGGTGCTACTCTCGTGGAAGTTGCTTTTTTCAGCCGCTTTCCGTTAAGAAACATGCGTTACTGGCATCTCGACCGACCGAGGCAGGCGGGTCAATTCGACCTCTCGCGCGTCACCAGCCTCGTTTCCGCCATCGGACGCGACGACGCCAACGCGCTCGCCGCCGAAGTGCTCAACATGCTCGGCCCGGCCACGTCGGTCACGCAGTGCACGGTGTTCGCCTACGAATTCGGCAACCGGCCACGCACGGTATCCGTGGCCGACCATCGCGGCGGGCGCTTCCTGCGCGATGTCGCGGACACCTACGCCCGCCTCTTCTACGCACTCGACGGCAACCAGCAGATCGTCACCGGCGGCTCGGCCGACAAGCCCGGCTCGTCGTCGCTCGTGCTGCACTGGCAAAGCAGCGCGGACATCGCGCACGACGGCTACCGCGCCGCGTGCTACGCCGCCCCCAACGTCTCCGACCGGCTTTCGCTGCTCTTGCAGCCCGCCGCGGACATCTGGCTTTCGGTGAACCTCTACCGCGAAAGCGACGCGGGCAATTTCCAGCCTGCGGAAGTCGAACTGGTCGAATCGCTCGCCCCGTTGATCGGCGAGTCGGCGCGCCATCACTACACGATCCGCGGCCAGAGCCAGCTCGGCATTCCGCAGTTGATGCTCGCGCGGCTGCGAGGGCTGTGCCCCACGCTGTCCAAGCGCGAACTCGACGCCCTGCGCGGCGTGCTCGAAGGGCGCAGCGCGGTGGAAATCGCCGAGTGCATGGGCGTGAAGCCCAGCAGCGTCGTGACGTACCAGAAGCGCGCGTATCAGCGACTCGGCATTTCGAGCCAGCGGCAGCTTTTTGCGTTGTGCCTCGCGACCGATCAGGGCTAAGCGCCCGAGCGGCGCGAACAACCCCGTCCGCACGCCCCCTCTCCCCGCCGTAAGCCCGCTGTACCCAAATTGAGGACAGCGGACCTCCCTGCTCGCTCCATACTGCCTCCATCGCCAGCGCTTTCCCAACGCCGCCGGCGCAGGCCCACGCACGGCATGCACGCCGCCCTGGGCCATCAAAAACAAGACTTTCGTATCGGAGACGCATTTCCCCATGCCCCCCTTCGCCCTTTCTTCTGAGGCCGGCGCACGCGCAGGCCGCGACAGGAACACACGATGAGCGCCGAATTCACCCCGTATCCGTTCGAGGCGAAGCAGTACGCCGCCCGCTTGCCCCAACTCGAAGGCGGCCGCGACATGGAGCGCCACGCCGTGACGATCGTCGGCGGCGGCCCGGTCGGCTTCGCCATTGCGCTCGGCCTTGCAAAGCACGGCGTGCGCTCGGTGCTGATCGAGGCGGACGAATCGGTCTGCTACGGCAGCCGTGCGATCTGCATTTCGCGGCGCAGCCTGGAGATCATCGAGCGCCTCGGCGCGCTCGACGGCTTCCTCTCGAAGGGTCTGCCGTGGACGGGGGGCCGCAGCTTCTATCGCGACGACGAAGTGCTGCACTTCACGATGCCGCAGGACGAAAACCAGAAGCTGCCGCCGATGGTCAATCTCGCGCAATACCACATCGAGCAGTTCCTGCTCGACGCAGCCGAGCGCCACGCCGATCTCATCGACATCCGCTGGCGCACGAAGGTGACGGCCGTGCAGCATGACGCGCACGGCGCGACGCTCGCGCTCTCCACGCCCGAAGGCGACTACACGGCGCAAACCGGCTGGCTCATCGCCGCCGACGGTGGCCGCAGCACGGTGCGCGAAGCGCTGGGCCTCAAGCTCCAGGGCACGAGCTACGAAGGCCGTTACGTGATCGTCGACATCCTGCTCGACAGCCCGCGGCCCACGGAGCGCCTGGCGTATTTCGACCCGGCGTCGAATCCCGGCTCGACCGTGCTTGTCCACAAGCAGCCCGACAACGTGTGGCGCATCGACTATCAACTGCGCGACGGCGAGGACGCCGACGAGGCGATCAAGCCCGAGAACGTCATGCCGCGCGTGCAGAGCCTGCTCGACATGATGGGCGAAAAGGCGTCGTGGTCGCCCATCTGGATCACGATCTACAAGGCCAATGCGCTCACGCTCGAACGCTATCGCCACGGCCGCGTGCTGTTCGCGGGCGACGCGGCGCACCTCGTGCCGATCTTCGGCGTGCGTGGCGCGAACTCGGGCATCGACGACGCCGACAACCTCGCGTGGAAAGTCGCGTTCGTCGTGAAGGGGCTCGCGAACGAGGCCTTGCTCGACAGCTATTCCGACGAGCGTGTTTTCGCGGCCCACGAGAACCTGAGCTACGGCACGAAGAGCACGGAGTTCATGGCGCCGCCGTCGTTCGCGTTCGACCTCATGCGCACCGCCGTGCTGAGCCTCGCGCGCGAGCACGCCGCCGTGCGCTCGCTGATCAATCCGCGGCAGACTTCGGCCATCGCTTATACGACCTCACCGATCAATGCCGTTTCCGATGCGCTCGCGCTCGGTCCCACGCCGGGCACGGTGCTGCCCGAATGTCCGCTGATGATCGTCGATCGGGAGGGCGCACGCGAAGGTCACGTGACCGATCTGCTCGCGCCGCGCTTCACGGCGCTCTACTTCAGCGAAGACGGCGCGACGCCCGCCCCCCTCGCCGCGCTGGAAGCGCAGCTTGGCCAGTGCGGTCTGCCGTTCGCGCTCGTGCCGCTCGTACCGCTCGCGCCGCGCCAGCCCGCCGACGCGCAGCGCCCGATCGGCTGGGATCATACGGGGCGCCTCTTCCCCCTGTACGGCGCGCAGCCAGGCACGCTGTATCTCGTGCGCCCTGACGGCCACGTGCTCGGCCGCTGGCACGGCGACGCCGCCCGTGCGGCCGAACAGGCGCTCGCCGCCCTCGACCACGCGCTGCGCACCTGAGCGCGGGCCCATCACGTTCATCTGGAGAAAGCCATGACCGACAGCGAACTCGACACTGTCTACACGCAACTGTGCAGGACCATGACGGGACTGGGCGAAGCCAACGGCCCGCTCTTTCTCGCGCGCTTCGCGCTGCTCGCGATCGAGCGCATCGGCGACGCGCAAACCTGCCTGGGTTTGATCGAAGCCGCTGGCGCAAACATCGCCGCGCCGCAGCCGGAATAAAAGGAGGCGCTTCGTCCGCCTGCGCGGCGGCCGAAGCGCGCGTCAGCGCTGCGCCGACTGCACGAGCCGCGCGAGGCGCGAGCGGTTGCTGACGCCGAGTTTCTGAAACGAACGATCGAGATGCGTGCGCACGGTCGTATAGGAAATGCCCAACCGCTCGGCAATCTCCTTGTCGAGCAGCCCCTCCACCACCAGCGCCACCACGTCGCGCTCGCGACGCGTCAGGCGGCTGAAGGCTTCGCTCTCCCCGGCCGAGGCCTCGCCGGAATCCACCGGCGCATGCGCGCGCGAGCGCGCCAGCGCAGCCGCGAAAGCCGGACGCACCAGATCGAACAAAGCCAGTTCGCGCCCGGAAAGATGCTCGCGCTGCTTGCCGCGCCGGATGCGCAGATCGGCCAGATCCGCCTCGCCCGACCAGACAAATAGTTCCACGCCCGCATGCAGGCCGTCGGCGCACAAGAGGTCGAGCAGGCGCCGGCCTACTTCGAGACGCAACACGTCCTCAGGCAAGGGATGATCGGCCAGCAGTCTGAAGACGTCGGCGATCTGCGCAAGTTCGCTGCTCGTCAGGTCCATGCGGCTTGGGGCGATGAGATGTTGGCGGGCGCGCCGGGCTCCTGGCGCAATCGTCAGAGCTTAATGATCTCGTCTGACGAACTCAATATGAAACGCTGATGCCGAAAAGAAAATGGGGCGGCAAACGCCGCCCCAACAAAAACACACGCCGGCAAAGGGCTGTCTTCCGCCGGAAGTTGCATACTACGCGATGAAAAACGAAGCTGCATCCCCAGAATTGAGGACAAACAATCATCACATGCAAACTTTCACAGCCTTACAGGACGTTGCCGATGCGAAACGCATGGCCGTCATTCGCGGCGCAAGGTTTCGTGCCGGCGGCGCGCTTTAAGGGATCACGCGCGACACGCCACGGCCGCGCGGATCGGAAACCGCTTCGGGCGTCTCGCCTTCGACACGGATAGCCTGAATATCGCCGCTGATGTCCTGCCCCTTGAGCACATAGCCCTTCGCCTCCAGGGCTTTCGCGAGATCGCCTGTGATCGGGTGCGTCGGCTCCCAGAAAATCGTGTTCGGCGGCAGCAGTTGATGGTGGAATCGCATCGCCGCGACCGCGTCGGGCAACGGCATCCTGAAGTCATAGAGATTGGTGATGACCTGGAAGGTCATGGTGAAAATGCGCGAGCCGCCCGGCGTGCCCACCGCGAGCGCCACCTTGCCGTCCTTCGTCAGGATGGTCGGCGACATCGAGGAAAGCGGGCGTTTCTTCGGCGCAATCGCATTCGCGTCGCTGCCCACCACGCCGAACATGTTCGGCACGCCGGGCTTCGACGAGAAGTCGTCCATTTCGTCGTTGAGCACGATGCCCGCGCCCGGCACGACCACGCCCGACCCGAAGTAACCGTTGATCGTGTAGGTGTTCGAAACGGCGTTGCCCCATTTGTCGACCACCGAGAAGTGCGTCGTTTCCGCTTTCTCGGGCATCGAGGTGCCGAGTCCGGGCTGCACGCTCTTCGTGTCCGAAGGCTTGTCGGGATCGACTTCGGCGGCGCGCTTCGCGAGGTAGGCGTCGTCGGTCAGTTGGGCGACCGGCACCTTGTAGAAGTCGGGGTCGCCGAGGTACTGCGCGCGATCCGCGAACACGCGTTTCTCGATCTCCGCGATCAGATGGATGTACTGCGCCGAATTGAGCGGCACGTCCTTGAACTGCGGCGCGAGCATCGCCTTCATCTTGAGCAGTTGCACGAGGCCGACACCGCCCGAACTCGGTGGCGGCGCAGTGATGACGTCGTAGCCGTTCCACTTCGCTTCCACGGGCTGACGCCACACCGCCTTGTATTCCCGCAGATCGCGCTTCGTCATGAGGCCGTGGTCCTTCTGCATGAGCGTAGCGATGAGATCGGCGGTCTTGCCTTCGTAGAAGCCCTTCGGTCCTTGATTCGCAATGCGCGTGAGCGCGTCGGCAAGTTCGGGCTGTTTGAACGTCTCGCCTTCTTTGAGGTTGCCGAAGTACTCGTCGAAGTTGGTCTTGCCCGCGAAGTCCTTCTGCGCGGCCTCACGGCGCTTCTGGAGTTGTTCGTCCACGACGAAGCCGTTGCGCGCGTATTCGATGGCGGGCGCGAGCACCTGCTTCCACGGCAGCTTGCCGAAGCGCTTGTGCGCTTCCCACATGCCCGCCACCGTTCCCGGCACGCCCACCGCATCCACGCCGTACAGGCTCTTGCCGGGAATCACGTCGCCCTTCTCGTCGAGGTACATCGTGCGCGTGGCCGCGAGCGGCGCGCGTTCGCGATAGTCGAGAAAGTACGGCTTGCCGTTCATGTAGAGCGTCATGAAACCGCCGCCGCCGATATTGCCGGCTTCCGGGTAGGTCACGGCCAGCGAAAATGCGATCGCCACGCTCGCATCGACCGCGTTGCCGCCTTCCTTGAAGATGCGTTCGGCCGTGTCAGCCGCGTATTGATCGGCAACGGCCACCGCCGATGCATTCAGAACCGCCGGGCGATGCTGAGTGTCTTTCGCGAAGGCCGGCGTGGCTTCGAGAAAACCCGTGGAAAACGTGCAAAGCGAGAATAGTGCGAGAGCCGCAGCGGAAACTTTTGTTTTTTCTACCAGCGCCATTGAGTGCACCCCCATGATTCGGTTTATCGGCCATGGCTGCACGCCTGCGCGTGCGTAGCGTTGAAGTCACGCCTTGCCACGCCGGCCACGCGCAATTTCCTCTCCCGCATTCGCGGGCAGGCGCATCGTCACCGGAATCGACGCCACCGAAAACAGCCCGACCACGAGGAACGCCGGCCAGAAGTCGGACCAGACGATGGACGAGTGCCCTTGTACCCGATGTGAAATTTGCAGCACGAGGCCCGCGATCGTCACGCCAAGACCGAGCGACACTTGCTGGATCACGCTCGCCACACTCGTGGCACGGCCGATGTCGCGCGTCGGAATATCGGCATAGGCGAGTGAATTGAGGCCGGTAAATTGCAGCGAAGGAAAGATCCCGCCCGCAAGCACGATGAGCCAGATCAGCCACACCGGCATGCCCGGCGAGAACGAACCGCAGATCGCGATGGCCGCGCCCGCAATCGCCGCGTTCACGACCAGCGTGCGGCGAAAGCCGTAGCGCCCGAGCACGCGCGAGACGATCGCCTTCATGAAGATCGAGCCGAACGCCGAGGCGCACGTGATGGCGCCCGAAGCGAACGCGGTCATCCCCAGGCCTTCCTGAAGCGTGAGCGGTAACAAGAACGGCACGGCACCGAGCCCGATGCGAAAGAGCGACCCGCCCGCGACGCTCGCGTTGAAGGTGGGAATGCGCAAGAACTTCAGGTCGAGCACGGGCCGCTCGACTCGTTGCGCATACAACCAGTAGGCCGCCAGCAGCAATGCGCCGATCACGCACATCGTCACGGCTTTACCGTTCGAAACGAGTTCGCCGCCCACGAGCGAGAGGCCAAGCATGAAGAGCGACGCCCCGCCCGCCGACAGCACGAAGCCCACCCAGTCGAGCCGCCCCGGATGCTCCTCGTGCATGTTCGCGATATGCCGGTTGGCGAGCCAGATGCCGAGCACGCCGATCGGAATATTGATGAAGAAAATCAACCGCCAGTGCAAATACGTGGTGATGAAACCGCCCAGCGGCGGCCCGACGACCGGCCCTAGCAGCGCGGGCACGGTGAGATAGTTAACCGCTCGGATGAAGTCCGACTTCGGCAGCGAGCGAAAGATGATGATGCGGCCCACCGGCACCATCATCGCGCCGCCGATGCCCTGCACGAAGCGCGCGGCCACGAACATGCCGAGCGAGGTGGAGGCCGCGCACAGCAGCGAGCCCGCCATGAAGATGCCGATGGCCGTGCGAAACACGTTGCGCGAGCCGAAGCGATCGGCCACCCAGCCGCAGATCGGAATGAACACGCCCAGACCGATCACGTAGCTCGTGACGGCCAGCTTGAGTGTGATGGGGTCCTGGCCGAGATCGCGGGCCAGCGCGGGAAGCGAGGTGACGATGACCGTCCCGTCCACGTTCTCCATGAACATCGAGCACGCGACAATGAGCGGAACGATGAATGTGCCTAGGGCTAATGGCATGGGCAGAAACGGCGATCAGCGTGGCTGATGGCGTAAAGCTGCCATTATGGACCGTGTTGCGGAAAACAGGAACCCGGCAACAGATGAAGCCGCGCACGCATTTGCGCGGGCTGCAAAAGCGAAGGCCGCGCAGGCCGCCGCCGCGCATGCGCGGCGGCGGGCCTCGCGGCCTCGTCATGCAAAACCCGACGCGTCGATCAGACTGCCGTCTGCTTCATGCGGCTCACCACCGGACGCAGTTGCGGCAGCACCTGTTCGGCGGCGCGCGTCACGTCATTGGGAAAGTCGATCTCGATCCACGGCGCGCCGGTCACGTCGGCCGTCTCGAACTCGTTGCCGCGTTCGAGCAGCAAGTCACGCAGCGCCTCTTCGTGCGGCAGGTTCGCGCGGCCCGTATCGACGTAGCCCTCGACGATCTGCGCGAAGCGCTTCGCCGTCGCCTCGTTCAGACGGAAGAAGCCCACCGACTCGCCGATCGTGTCGTATTGCAGGCCGACCGCGAGTTGCTTGCGCAGCTCGACCGGCACGCCTTCGCGCAGGCACAGCTTCACGGGCTCGTCGCCGGCTTCGAAGTCGCGGTCGATCAGGAGACGATTGGCCGGCGCCTCGCCTGCCACGAGCGGGGCGAACACGCGCTCGTCGTAAAGCACGTCGGCGTCCATGAGCAGCACGTCGCCGCCGCGCGTGAGCGCCTCGGCCGTGCGATGCACCGTGAGCACGCTGCCCAGATCGAAGCGCGGATTCATCACGACCTCGACCTTGTGCGGCCAGCCGATGCGCTTGAGTTCGGCCTCGACCAGCTCAGGCTGGAAACCGAGCGCGAGCACGACCTCCGTGACGCCCGCCTCATCCAGCAGTTGCAGATGGCGTTCGAGCAGCGTCACGCCCTCGAATTGCAGCAGACATTTCGGAAACTGTTCTCCAGCGCGTTGCTGAAGGCGCAGGCCAAGGCCTGCCGCGAGAATGATGGCGCGCATGCGCAAGCGTTCCTTGGGAGAAAAAAGGTCAATCGGCGACTTCGACAGCGGGCACGCTCACGGCGCGCCGGCGTTGCCAGCTACGTTCGCTGAAATGCAGATACAGCAGGCCCGGCAAGCCGAGCAGGATTTCGCGCGCGCGCTTGGCGAGCGAGAGCGCGAGCGCCGCCTCGGGCGGCAGGCCCACGAGCGGCGCGAGCAGCAGATAGCCGCCCTCCTGCACGCCCAGCGAGCCGGGAATGGCGAAGGCCGCGCCACGAATGGCCTGGCCGATGCTCTCTAGCAGCAGCGCGTCGATCCAGTCCACGGGATGGCCGAGAAAGTGCAGCGCGAGCCACACTTCCGCGGTGCCCACGAGCCAGCCCGCGAGACTCAGCGCGAAGCTGGCCGCCGCGCGGCCGCGCTGGTCGTAGAGCGACTTGACGGCGGCGTCGACGGCGTCGGCGCGCGTGGCAAGCGAAGACCAGTCGTGCTTGCCGAACACCTTCGAAGCGAGGCGCATCGCACGGCCGAACAGGCCGCGGCGCTGCGCGACATAAAACAAGGCGATCAGGCCGCCCAGAACGAACGTCGCGATGATCGCCGCAACGCCGAGATCGCGCGGCGCGCCGTTCGCGGCATAGGCCGAGAACAGCACGATGCCGAACACGGCGAACACGATCTGCGCGACGGCCTGGAGCGTGGTGCTCACGGTGATGGCCGCGGCCGCGTCGCGCATCGACATGCCGCGCTGCGCGAGCTGGCGCACCATCGCCACCGGGCCGCCGATCTGACCGGCCGGCAGCAGGCTGTTGACCGATTCGCCGGTCCAGCGCGCGAGCAGCGCGTCGCGCTGGTCGACCCGTGCGCCCTTGCCGAACAGCACGGCGATCGCGCCCGCGTCGAGCGCGAGCGGCACGACGTGGAACGCCGCGACGAGCGCAAGCCCCCAGCCGGCGGCCGCGAGCGCGCCCGTTACCGAGCCGAGGCCCTGCCACGCGAGCAGCGCGATGAAAAGTGCCGTGCCTATCGACAGCAGCAGGATGGCGGCACGACTCACACCTTGCCTCCGAACGCCTTGCGGAACACCTGACGGAAGCCGAAGTACGCAATCGCGTCCTTCATGTTCGAGATGAAACGCCGCCACGGACGCATGTTCGGGTTCGTCACATATTCGAGCGTGAGCGAGACGCGCACTTCGCCGTCGAGGCTCGGCGTCACGCGGTGGCGCAACTTGTCGCCGTCGAACACGATGAGCGAGCCCGGCGGATATTGCACCGAGCCCGGCAGGTCCGCCTTGTTCGGGTCTTTCGTGTGCAGCTCGTAGTCGAGCTTGCACGAGGACTCGTCGATCACGCCGAGCAGCACCGTATAGCGGCGGCCGTCGTAGTACGACGTGTCGTAATGCCAGCCGATATGGTCGCCCGCGCGCGTGTAGTAATAGAGCGCGTAAGCGTGCGGGTCGTCTTCGGGCGAAAGCTGGAGCCGGTCGCCCGTGATCTTTTCGAGCCACGCGATCAGTTGCGGCGAGCGGTACAGCTCGGCGATATACGGCGCGAGGCGGTCGATGGTGTGGCGGCTCACGCTGCCACCCGCCTTGTGACCCGGCAGATAATTGCGGTTGACCTCGGGCAGCAGCGCGTTGGCTGCGTCGATCAACTGCTGCGTGGCGTCCGCGGGCAGGAATTCGGAGAGATACAGGAACGAGCCCTGGCTCTGGTACTCCTCGCGCAGGCGGCCCGAATTCAACGGGCGCAGCGCGCGGCCAACCGCGCCCTCCGGGTCCCCGGCCGCGGCCCTCGAAAGGCCGGCTGACGACGGGATGGGAGACGTTACAACCTGTTCTTCTTCTGCTTGCACACTCATCGGCTGATCCACACCTGACTGGTTTCCTTGCCGGGACGCATGCGGCGCGTGACGCGCACATAGTCGAGCACCACCCAGACGGCGAACAACGGCGCCCCGATCGAAGCCGCGATGATGAACGGCGAGGCGACGCCCGTCAGCGTGACAAGGGGTAGCAGATACAGCACGTCTTCGGTCTCGAAACCGCCCGCGAACGCCTGTTGCGTACCGGCCTTGCCGGCCATTTCCTCGATGCGCATGCGCAGGAAGAAGATCACGGCGACGGCCACACCCGCAACGCCGCCGAGCACGGCCGGCGGCACGCGCCAGTCGGCGCCCGTTGCGGCGGCCACGACGCCGAGGCCGTAACCCATGCCGAAGAACAGCAGGACGGTCACGAGCGCGTCGGCTGCGAGATCGTAGAAATGCCCGATACGGCTGGTTTTGCCGCTGATGCGCGCCAGTTCGCCGTCGGTATGATCAACAAAATTCGACAAAACGATCAGAAATGCGCCAATATTGGCGTGCAGAAAGTCGCCGCGCGCCAGATAGAAGGCACCGGCGAGTCCGATCAGCAGTCGCAGGGTGGTCAGGTGATTCGGGGTAACAGGCGTGGGGACGAGCGGCGTCACGAGCCAGCGTGCGGCCCGCGCGTCCCAGGTGCGCGGAAGCGGCGCCGCGCGCGGGGCCGCTTTCTCAGGTTTGTCTTTTCCAGTCATAACCTCGCAATATATACGGCTTCCAGAAAACTTGCAGGTTTTCCGACGTTCAAGCCTCAATCACCTTACGCAATGTAATATTTGTGCCGAACCCCATTCCGCAGCGCCGCAAGCGAAATCGCCAGAACCCGCGTAGAGTGCATGCCTTCGCAGCGGACCGGGCATTGTGCGCTCGCCGCATTCCGGCATCCGCGCACGCACTTTTCGCGCCTTATTTGCAATGAAACGTTTCCCCGTCGCTGTCTTTTTCGCCACTGCTATCGCGTGCTTCGCGAACAACGCCCGCGCCGTCGTCATCGACGACTCCCTGACCTGCAAGGAGTCCGCGCACGACTTCATCTCGGCGCTCATCGACCAGAAACTGATCCAGCCGAAACCCATGCGGGTGGAAAGCAATTCGATCAACGCGTTCTGGCCCGCGCAGGGCCAGCATATGACGGCGTACGGCTTCAGCGTGTTCGCCGTGGTCGGCTTTCAGAAGGACGATCCGCTCTTTCGCACCGGCGACGGCAAGCCCATCGCACCTTCGGCCTACGGCGCCGTCGTGGTCGCCACGCAGGCCAAGGTTCAGGCGGCGCTCACGGCGGCGGGCAACAACGCCATCGTCCACCACGCCGGCCCGCTGCTCACCGCGATTTTCTGCCAGCAGGACTGAGCGCCCGGCGGCGCGCGCCGATCCGGTTTCGGGGCGCCGCCGTTTGATTCTTCTCGTTGACGCTACTCGTCGTTATTCGATGCGCCCGAAGCCGCCCTCGGCCCAGGCTTCGGCGCGCGCCTTCGTGAGCTTGAAGTTCGGCGCGACGCGCGCCTCGGCCAGTTTCTCGCCGAACACGTCGAATGCGCCGAGCAGTGCATAAGGTTCGTACTCGTCGGGGACGATGTCGAGCGTCACGTCCACGTCGCCCTCCCCGGTCTGCACGCTCACGCGCTTGTGCAGCAGCGCGCGCAGTTGCTGCTCGTGCCGGCGCAGCACCTCCGAGGCGGTCTTGACGAGCGTATTGAACGCGCCCGTGTCGAGCGGCTTGGGATTCTTCTTGTCGCGGCCCATGGTCCAGGGGCCCACGAGCGCGGGCTCCGGCTCGCCGTCCTTGATCATTTCGACGGCCCAGCCGTCGTCGTCCTCGTTCTTGATCACGCGCGCCGTCCAGCCGTCCTTGCGCCACAGGCGCGGCTCTTGGATCACCTCGGCTTCGGCTTCGGCGGCGGGGTCATCGGCAGGGAAATCGGGATCGACAGCGGGCGAGGAATCGGTCATGGCGGGTTTTTCATCGGGTTCTGCGAGGCCTGCCCGTTGCCGGGCAAGGGCAAGATTTTACCCCCATCGCGCCGCGCACCGGACATTGCGCCCGCACGCGCCCTCGATGCCGATTATCGCGCCGTGGAATTTTCATTCCGGCGCAATACCCGACTCATATTCGCGTCACGGCTTAATCATTGCGAATTTTGCAACGCACCATTCCGCAATATGCGATTAATTGAAGCGATTTTCTGGGGAGCAAAAAAAAACGCGGCCCGAGAGCCGCGTAAAAACAGATGAAAAAAGACCACCCTTGGTCGAGGGCTGTGCAAATTGTATCGCCACACCGCATCGGTGTTCAGCGCTTAATCTGGAACAGTACCTTCCAGAAAATTACCAGAATCGAACTTGAAAACGACGCGAAACCGCGCTATGGCCCGCCCCGCGCGGCTTTGTCGCACCGTCGCAAGCGTACAACGGATTTTTAAGAACGCACATTTTGTCGCAGTCGTTAATCACAAGAAAAATCCCTTTATATGCATCATGTTACGAGAATTAGTGCTGATACTGAAATGAGATATAGACATTGTTGCGGTAATTAACGTCAAGAGTCGAATTCACAGGCTTAGACTGCGTAGCGAATCACTCGAACACGAAACCGATTTTCCGAATTCGGCCGTGAAATACCCAGGTACTGACCGGAGAAAAGCATGAAAAAAACCCTCATTCTTGCAGGTGTCCTAAGTGCATTTGCAATGAGCGCCCATGCGCAAAGCACCGTCACACTGTATGGCTCGCTCGACGCCGGCATCGTCTACGCCAATAACGCGGGCGGCCACAGCCTGTGGGCGCAGGGCAGCGGCGCCCTGTCGAACAACTATTTCGGCCTGCGCGGCGCCGAAGACCTGGGCGGCGGGCTGAAAGCGATCTTCACTCTGGAAAGCGGTTTCAACATCAATAACGGCGGCTACAAGAACGGCGACAACGGCTTCAACCGCCAGGCCTACGTCGGCCTGAAGAGCGACCAGTACGGCACGCTCACTCTCGGCCGGCAGTACGACTCCATGGTCGATTATCTCTCGCCGCTCGCGGAGGCCGGCGCGGGCTTCGGCAACAATCTCGCGGGCCACCCGTTCGATAACGACAACCTCGCCCAGAGCTACTCGATCAAGAACTCGGTGAAGTACGCGAGCGCGAACTACGCGGGCTTCCAGTTCGGCGGCCTGTACGGCTTCAGCAACGACGCCAACGGCTTCGCGAACGGCCGCGCATGGAGCGTGGGCGCGTCCTACGCCACCGGCCCGCTGAACTTCGCCGCCGCCTATACGCAACTGAACAATTCCGGCGGCCTTGGCGCGGCCAACAGCGCCGCTTCGGCCGACGAGAACATCTCGGCACGCATGCAGCGCTCGTTCGGCGCGGGCGTGAACTACACCTATGGCCCGGCGCAGGTGGGCTTCGTGTGGACGCACTCGCAAATCGACGGCATGCAGAGCCTGTCGAGCGGCGGCAGTGTTCCGCTGCCCGGCCTTTCGGGACTCAACCTGCATCTGGACAACTATGAGATCAACGGCGCCTACCATCTGACGCCGGCACTCGCATTCGTCGGCTCCTACACGTTCACCGACGGCACCGTCACGGGCACCGGCAACGGCAACAACAGCCCGAAGTGGCACACCGTGGTGCTCGGCACCGACTACTCGTTCAGCAAGCGCACGGACGTCTATCTCGCCGGCGTCTATCAGCACGCTTCGGGCAACCTCGGCTACAACGCCGACGGTTCGGGCATCTCGAATGTCGCGGCGATCAACACGCTCTCGCCCTCCTCGACGAACAACCAGGTCGCCGCAACGATCGGTCTGCGTCACCGCTTCTGATCGATCGGCCTGGCAGGCGCGCGGCGCGATCCGCCGCGCGGCCTTTATCTTTCCTTTGCCTTTCCTTTACGAATTTGCGAAAACGGGACAGCGCACACGTGCCACGAGCGCGTGTGCGCTTCTTTTCTGTTTTCGTAACGGCAACATTCGATGCGGCGCGCGAGGCGGACAACGTAGCGTGCAGCGGGTACTCGCTGTTGCATCTTTTTACGTCTGCGAGGGGCTCGATTGAGATCGGCGTGCGTATACTCATTGGCACATTCCGCTGCATCGCTCATGCCACGCCGCCTATGAAAACGCTCACGCAACGTCTCCTCGCCGCCACTGCGCTCGCACTCGTCGCCGCTTGCGGATCGACGCCGCCTTCCAGCTCCGCCGACAATGGCGAGCCGATGATCTACGCGTCGTCAGCACGTTCGACGTCCTCGGTCGCGAACTGTCTCGAAGACCGCCTGCCGCACGTGCACACCTCGCGCGACGGCAACGCAACGGAGCTGAGTGTGGGCTCGCGTTCGGACGCGTCCTACCTCGTCACGCTCACGCCGAATGGCCACGGCTCCGTGATACGCGTGACGCATGGCGCTTCGGCATCGAACGATCCGCCTGAAGAAGAGTTGCGCTTCGACGTCGCGCGCTGCACGACCTGAGACGCCGACCTCATGACGGGCGGCAGCGCGTTCGAGGCTGCGCACGCCGCACGATAAACCGTGTGCCGCCCCCTGTCATAAAGGCGACACATCTGCGAAGATTGCGCCCCTTCGACTTCGCATCACTCCGCTTCATGGCATCAGGCACCGCACATCACGCCACCGGTTGGGCCGCCGGCGTCATCGCCGCCGCAATCGTCACGCATCAGGGCGCGGACAGCCCATGGCACCTCTACGCCGCGCTGGCCTTCGTGGCCGGCGTCGCGGGCGGATCGGCGCCCGACTGGCTCGAAGTCGCATGGTGGCGCAAGAAGCGGCGCCTCTGGGTCACGCATCGAACCATCACGCACTGGGGCATCGGCTGGATTGCGTTGCTCGTGTGGTCTTATCACAAGCTCGGGCATCTGGCGATTGCCGCGCCGGCGTTCGGCTTTGCATGCGGCGGTGTGATTCACCTGCTAGCCGACTGGCCCAACCCGCTTGGCGTACCGTGGATCCTGCAACGACATTCGCTGAACTGGTGGCGCAGTGGCCGATGCGATCTGGTTGTCGTCGCCGCGTCCTGGGTGGCGGCCTGGTTTTTCGCCGTGCACGGCGTGCCGCGTGAGTGGTCGCTCGGACCGCTGAGTCGATTTGTTTAGTTCGTCAGGTATCCCAGGTAATCGATACCGCGACGCCTGAGTTGCGGCGATTGCCGTTGATCAGCGCGGCTCGCGCTCATCACGAAAGCCGCGGGGTTCAGGCGAGCGCCAACGACGCTCGCCGACACCTCACCAACGGGCGTTGCCGTTCGCGTTGCCGTTTCCGTTGCCCTGCCAGTTCGATCTTCCGTTCGAACCGCCGCCTTCCTGGTGGCCTCCTCCGCCCTGCCGGCCCTGCTGCCCCGGTCCGCCGCCCGCACCCGGATTGGCGCCTGGATTTGTGCCTTGATTGGCACCCGGATAGCCGCCGCGCCCGTTCGGATCGCGCCCGCCGTTCGCGGCCGTCGTCTGGCCAGGTTGCGGGCGGCGGCCGTCGTAGCCTCGCTGCTGTGCGGCGCGCGCGTCGTCGCGCGAGCCGTGCCAGTCGCCGCGCGGGGGGCCGTCGTGATAGCCGTGATAATCGCGGCCGTCGCGCTGGCTGCCCACCGCGATATCGACCTGGCCATAGCCATACCCCGGCGCATAGCCGTATGCGGGCGCCGCGCCATAAACCGGCGCCGTCGCGTAACCCTGGTCGGCGTAGCCATAACCCGGCCCAACGACACACCCCGCCAGCGAGCCCAGCGCGCCCACCGCCAACAACCGTTTAAACATATCGAAATCCCATACACAATCTGGTCGCACAGCGAACGGCCGGACCGACGCGCCCGGACTCGGGCGGCCATGTCGGCAACACAAACCCCACGCGGGCGGGATTCGGCGTTCCGCGCCGGCATCTTACCGGTAGCACCGTGCTCCGTGGAAATGTTCGCGAACTTTGTAACACAAAAGACCGCCGCAAACCCGATTCAAACCGGATACAAACGCTCGCATCCTGGCAGCAAGCCCAATAGCCCGCCACCCATGCAAAATGCCAATTAACAGAATGCCTGGCGCACGCCAGTATCGGCCGAATTAATCCGGATATGTTTCTTATCGTTTTAATAAAGACCCAATGAAAAAGCGGCGCCCTGATTAAGGAACGCCGCCTCCCAATCGCCTCAAACGGTAATCAGGCGTCTTGCTCGCACTCCGCGCGGCCCATCCGGTAGCCGACGAGCAGGCCGGCGTCATATGCCGATTCCAGCGCGCGGCCAAGGTCCTCGACGCTCACCACGTGCGCGTCGGCCGTGGGCTTGCCCGTCAGTTCGAAGCTCTCAATGCCGAGCGTCCTTCGCGCGATCAGCAGCAGTAATTCAAGTCGTTCGTCGTGCATTTTTCCCTCCAAGCTTGCTTTATATCATCTGATTTCAATGATAAATGTCAAAGCTTTATGAATTGCGCGACGCATGGACGCATTTTGAAGAATTACTCTAAAATAATAGACGAGTAAAGTTTAAAATCTGTAAAATCGTCGGAATCAATCTTTAAATATCTTTAAATTAAATCGATTGATTATCATTCCATTTTCGACTCTGGCACCAAAGGCGTCCAGGAACCGGTGACGGCGCAACGCCCCGGCCATCCGGCCAGGGTTTCGCATGGGCAAGCGTTTGATATGATCGGAAACACCATGCGCGGGCCACCCGCGCTGGCCGTCAGCCTCCCAACGTCGCCCATGGACACCACGCTCAACCCATCCGCCAGCCCGGCGACCACCGACCTCGGCCGCCGCGTGCGCGCCGCGCGCGTCGCCCAGGATCTGACACTCGATACGGCCAGCCGCCTGTGCGGCGTCTCGCGCTCGACTTTGTCGAAAGTCGAAAACGGGCTGATGTCGCCCACCTTCGACGTGCTCCAGAAGATCGTCGGCGGCCTGAGAATCGATCTGGCGGAGCTGTTCGGCACCACGCCCAAGCTCAACGCAGGCGGGCGCCGCGCGCTCACGCGCAGCGGCGCGGGCCAGCGCCATGCGTACCGCGGCTATCAGATGGAGCTGCTCGCCACGGATCTCGCCCACAAGGCAATGCTGCCCTTTCGCATCCGTATCACCGCGCACTCGCTGGATGCCTTCGACGACTGGGGCCGCCATGAAGGCGAAGAGTTTCTCTACGTGATCAGCGGCAGCGTGTGCCTGTATTCGGAGCTCTACGCGCCCACCTACCTCGAAGCCGGCGACAGCCTCTACTTCGACAGCCGCACGGGCCATGCGGCGATCTCCACGAGCGAGGAAGACGCCGAAGTGCTGTGGATGGCCACGAGCGCCCGCTTGGCGGGCGTCGTCCCGGAGGGCAAGCCCGTGTCCAAAGTGCCGCGCGCCAAGGCGAAGCTGCCCGCACGCTGAACGCGCGAGCGCGCCCGGCGGCTCAGCTCTGTGCGCCGCTCGGGCGCTTGCCGCCGCCAGCCGCTCTGGCGCGCCGCGAGCGCGGCGTAGCGGCCCCTTCCGGCACCACGTCGCGTTCGCGCGCCGCGCGCCGCACAGCCTCGATCAACGCGCGCCCGGCGGGCGTGGGCTGCGTATCCGTGCGCTGAATCACGCCCACCGGCTCCTCGCCGCCCGCGGAAGGCAACGGCAGCCGCACGAGCGTCCCGCGCCGCAGGTCATATTCCACGGCGCCCGCGGGCACGAACCACACTGCGTCGTTCTCGAGCGCCAGTGCGCGCCCCACCGAAACCGAGAGCAACTCCACGAACGCCGACAGCGTCGGCGCGCCCCAGGCGGCGAGCAGGCTGTCCGCCGCCTGGCGAATCAACGTGCCGAACGGCGGCAGCACGAGCGGAAACGTCGCGAGCTGCGCGGGCAGGCCCGCGCCTTGGGCGAGCGGATGCCCCGCACGCACCACCACGGCCAGCGGCTCGTTGTACAACTGCTCGAAACTCAGGCCGACCATGCGCTCCGGGTCGGCCACCCGCCCCACGGCGAAGCTGATCGCGCCGGTCTTCAGCCGCTCCAGCAATTCCGTGTTGGAGCCGGTCACGAGGCGCACGCTCACGCGCGGCCACTCCGCCGCGAAGTGGCGCAACGCCCCCGGCAGCAAGGCCGTCGCCACCGTCGGCAGCACGCCAATATCGATCGTCGCGGCCACGGCGCCTTCGTCGCGCGCGAGCAGCGCCACGCCCTGGCGCAGCGCGCTCACGCAGGCGCTCGCGTGCGGCATGAAAAGCTGCCCTTCGCGCGTGGGCACCGCGCCGTGGCGACCGCGCTCGAACAGCTTCACGCCGAGCACCAGTTCCAGTTCCGCGATCGTCTTCGAGACGGCGGGCTGCGTGATCGACAGACTCGCGGCGGCCTGCTGCACGCTGCCCATCTGCGCCACAGCCAGAAAGCACTGGAGATGACGGAATTTGACGCGTCCGTCCGCGAGCCGGTTTTGCATAACGATTCGTTATACGAGATACGAAAAAACATCATTTTGCATAACTTTTCGCATTGGATAAAGTGGCTGCATCGGCTCGCGTCGCCCCAACCCCTCAAGGCGGCGCGTGGCGTTCCCCCAATAATCCACTCAGGAGACACCCCATGGACGAGTCCATCCTGTCGCCGCGCGACTTCGACTCGCACCCCGCGTACGTTTATCCGCCGTACCGCTCGTCGGTCAAACGCGGCCCCACGCTCCCGCTCATTCCGCTGAAGGAAAAGCTGCGCAACCAGCACGCCCCCGTATACGGCACCGACGACCTCGGCGCGCTCGATCACGACCTCACGCGCAACGCGGCCAAAAACGGCGCACCGCTCGGCGAGCGCATCATCGTGACGGGCCGCGTGCTCGACGAAGGCGGCAAGCCCGTGCGCAACACGCTCGTCGAAATCTGGCAGGCCAACGCCGCCGGCCGCTACGTCCACAAGCAGGACCAGCACGACGCGCCGCTCGACCCCAACTTCCTCGGCGCGGGCCGCGCGATCACCGACAACGACGGCCGCTATCGCTTCCTGACCATCAAGCCGGGCGCCTACCCCTGGGGCAATCACCCGAACGCGTGGCGTCCGAATCACATCCACTTCTCGCTGTTCGGCGACTACTTCGGCTCGCGTCTCGTCACGCAAATGTATTTCCCCGGCGACCCGCTGCTCGCGTTCGACCCGATCTACCAAGGCACGCCCGAAGACGCCCGCGAGCGCATGATTTCGCGCTTCTCGCTCGACACCACCGAAGAAGGCTTCGCACTCGGCTACGAATTCGACATCGTGCTGCGCGGCCCGAACCAAACTCCCACGGAGCGTTGAACCATGGCACTCAAGGAAACGCCCTCGCAAACCGTCGGCCCGTACTTCGCATACGGCCTGTGTCCGCAGCAATACGACTTCGACTACAAGAGCCTCTTTACCGCCCACGTGGTCGGGCCTGAAACGCCGGGCGAACACATCACGCTGATCGGCCGCGTGATCGACGGCGACGGCAATGCCGTGTTCGACGCGATGCTCGAGTTTTCGCAGGTGGATGCCGACGGCCGCTATCCGGCCTCGCGCGCAGACATCGCGCAAAACGGCTTCCGCGGTTTCGCGCGCGTGGGCACCGGCACCGATGCGCAGAAGCGTTTCATCGTGCGCACCGTGAAGCCGGGCAGCGAGAACGCCGGCGAAGCACCGCACGTGAACGTGATCGTACTGATGCGCGGACTGCTCACGCACACCTTCACGCGCATCTACTTCGAAGACGAAGCCGCCGCGAACGCCGCCGACCCGGTGCTCTCGTCGGTGCCCGCCGCGCGCCGCGACACGCTCATCGCACGCCGTAGCGAACAAGCCGGCAGCATCGTCTACACGTTCGACATTCACATGCAAGGCGAACGCGAAACGGTGTTCTTCGACCTGTGATGGATCGCGGGGCGCGCAGTTGAAACCGTCTGGACTTTCGCGCAGCTTTCACGCGGGTTTAACGAACGCGCCCTATCATCGCGTCACTGCGATCTGATCGCGGAACTCCGAGCTGTACCTTGCGAAGCCTGCCATGCGCAGGCTTCTTTTTTGCGGCACGCGGCGCGTTCCAGCTACGCGCGCATCAGCTTCAGCCCAACGGGCGCACGCCGATCAGCACGCCGTGCAGCCAGAATGCGAACACGGCCCAGGCCACGAGGCCGACCACCACGACGATCGCGTCGCGCGACACCTGTCCCGGCGGATAGACGACCCCGGCTTCGCGCTCGCGACGGTTCTCGCCGCGCAGTTCGAACAGCGCCCACACCAGAAATACCGCGAAGAGAACGATGTCGTTGAGCGTGCCGTTGGCGAGCAGATGCGCGAACGCCCACAGCGCCACGCCGCTCACGAACGGCTGGCCGAGCGCGCGCTTGAAGTGATTGCCCGGCACGTAGGCCGCCACGATGAGGATGAAGGCAATGGCGGTGAGGAGCGCCGTGATGTGCGCGGTCCAGAAAGGCGGCAGCCAGATCGGCACCGGATAGCGGCGCGAAAGGCCGTAGCCGTACACGGTGAGCACGATGCCGAGGATCGAGAGCAGCGCGAACGCGCCACGCCACGCATGGGGACCAAAGCGCTCGATCTGCGCGGCGCGCCACGGGGCGGCCACGATGCGGATCGAATGCACGCCGATGAAGATCACGAGGCCCAGCACGAGTATCGCCATGACAACCTCCCTGCCGCAGCAAGATGGGAATGGGCGAGATTGTCTCGCAGCCTGGCCGCGCGGCCAACCGGCGATTTCAAAAAGGCTGACGAATTACACGCATGTGAATGCTGCAAAAGCGCAATAGTAAATCGCCGCGGACCAAACGGGCGCGCGCGATTAGTCGGCACGATTAATACCACGTCGTGCTGAAAGGTATTTTAAAACTACACTGAAAAATGCCTTACACCGCGGCATTGCGCGGGCATTACAGCAGGCGTCGCGAACGGCCGGGCGGCAACGCCGGCGCGCGTTTTCACGCACACTCGGGCGCCGTCATGGCTAACAGCGAAAATGCTCGATATCCTGTCCCGCATGCTTATAGCGCAAGAGCCAGGCTGGCATTTCACCCTCGCCATTCCAGCTATTGCCATATGCGTCGCGGTACTTCGGTAATTTTTCGCTTTCGGCAATGGACGCTTCAAGCTCTTCGAGCGTAATGCCGTACTCTTCCATGCGGCGTCGAATCCACACGATGAGCCGTTCGCGCGCCTCTCCATCGAGGTCGAACATCGATTAATTCCTCTCGCTTCGTCAAGGGCAAGACGCCGATGCAACGATCAGCATCGAATCGACTTTCCTGAAAAGACAAAGGCTTCGCGCTAACAGACTGCGAAGCCTTGCTGCACTGATGAGGTGGTTCGGGCGTGAAACCCGTGACCGGTTCGGAGGGGATGGCAGTCCGCTGCTCCGCTCGCCAGGTGACGCCGCTACAGGTGAGCGAACGTTTGCTGCAAGCGGAACCCATGATACCTTGCGCGCGCGGCACAGATCAAGCGGTTTCAAGGCGCAACGGGCCTCTGCGGCCCGTTGCGCGCGGTCAGTGCGCGGCGGCCGACCCCGTTGCGCGCCGCTTTTCTTCCGGCTTCCGAACCGCCGGCGCCGGCTCGCCTGGACGGCGTGCCAGCACCGGCGCGAGCGCCGCGCCGGTGTGGCTCGCGCGCACCTTCGCGAGCGCTTCGGGGTCGGCGGCGGCGACGATGGTGCCGCCGCCCACGCCGCCTTCCGGCCCGAGGTCGATGATCCAGTCAGCCTCGGCGATCACGTCGAGATCGTGCTCGATTACGACGACGCTATGCCCCGCGTCCGCGAGCCGGTGCAGCACGCTGATGAGGCGCGCGACATCGGCCATGTGCAGACCCACGGTCGGTTCGTCGAGCACATAGAGCGTGTGCGGCGCTTTCTGCCCGCGCCGCGTGACGTCGTCGCGCACCTTGGAAAGCTCGGTCACGAGCTTGATGCGCTGCGCCTCGCCGCCCGAGAGCGTGGGCGAAGGCTGGCCGAGCGTGAGATAGCCGAGGCCCACGTCCTTCATGAGTTGCAGCGGATGCGAAATGCTCGTGATCGCCGCGAAGAACTCCACGGCTTCGTCGATCTCCATCGTCAGCACTTCACCGATATTGCGGCCGCGCCAGGTGACCGCCAGCGTTTCCGGGTTGAAGCGCTGGCCGTGACACACGTCGCACGGCACTTTCACGTCGGGCAGGAAACTCATGCCGATGGTGCGCACGCCCTGGCCTTCGCACGCCGGGCAGCGCCCGTCGCCGGTATTGAACGAGAAGCGCGACGCGCTATAGCCGCGTGCGCGCGCCTCAAGCGTATCGGCAAACAGCCGGCGAATCGCGTCCCATACGCCGATATAGGTCGCGGGGCACGAGCGCGGCGTTTTTCCGATCGGCGTCTGGTCGACTTCGAGCACGCGGTCGATGGTTTCCCATCCGCTAATCGAATCGCAGCCCTGCCACGTATGCGAAACCTCGAGCTTCGGCTTCGCGCTCGTGCGCGCGAGCACGCTCGAACGGCGCTCCGCCGCGCTCGGCGCTTTCTCCTTCACGGCCTTGCGCGCGCGGCGCTCGGCAGGCGACGACAGCACCGAGCGCCCCACCGCGTCGAGCAGGTTGGACAGCAGCACGTCGCGCGCGAGCGTCGACTTGCCCGAGCCGCTCACGCCCGTGATCGCCACGAGGCGCCCGAGCGGAATCTGCGCGGTGACGTTGCGCAGGTTGTGCAGCTTGCCGCCGTGCACGGTGAGCCACTGGCCCGGCACCGCCTCGCGTCCCGCGCGCGCCGGACGCACTTCGCGGCGCGGTTGCAGCGGGTGGACGATCGGCTGCGCGAGGTAGCGGCCCGTGATCGAGTCGGCCTGCGCCGCGAGATCGGCCACACTGCCCTGCGCGACCACGCGGCCGCCGCGCTTGCCCGCGCTCGGCCCGATATCGATGATGTGATCGGCGCGCCGGATCGTGTCCTCGTCGTGCTCCACCACGACGAGCGTATTGCCCTTCTCGCCGAGGCTGCGCAACGCGTCGAGCAGGATCTGGTTATCGCGCGGATGCAAGCCGATGGTCGGCTCGTCGAGCACGTAGCACACGCCCTGCAAGTTGCTGCCCAGTTGCGCCGCGAGACGAATGCGCTGCGCCTCGCCGCCCGAGAGGCTCGGCGCGGCGCGATCGAGGCTCAGATAACCGAGCCCGACTTCTTCAAGGAATTGAAGGCGGCTGCGGATTTCGCTCACCACGTCGCGCGCGATCTGCGCGTCGCGGCCATTGAGCTTCAGCGTGTCGATCCAGCGGCGCGTGTCCGCCACCGTCCATTGCGCGACATCGACGATCGCGTGCTCGTCGAACGTCACGGCGCGCGCCACCGGATTCAGTCGCGTGCCGCCGCAATCGTGGCACGGCTCGTCGACCACGCCTTCGGGTTCCTGCTCCTCGGAAGGCAAGGTTTGCTCGCGGCCGCGGCCGTCTTCGGCGACGATCGTGTCGTCGTAGGCCGCGCGTTGTTCGCGCGTGAGCGCGAGGCCCGTACCCACGCAGGTCGTGCACCAGCCATGCTTGCTGTTGTACGAGAACATGCGCGGATCGAGTTCGGGATAGCTCGTGCCGCACACCGGGCACGCACGCCGCGTGGAAAGCACCTTGACCGTGCCGATGCGCGACGTCGAGCCGCCGTTGCCGAGCGCGTGATCGAGGCCGTCGAGCGGCGCGAGCAGATGCACCACGCCTTTGCCCGCTTCGAGCGTCGCGTCGAGCATCGCGCGCAATTGCGCCTCGTTTTCCGGCTCGATCACGAGATCGCCCACGGGCAGCTCGATCGTGTGTTCGCGGAAGCGGTCGAGCTTCGGCCACGGCGCCACGGGCACGAACTCGCCGTCCACGCGCAGATGCGTATTGCCGCGCGCCTTCGCCCACTTCGCGAGATCGGTGTACACACCCTTGCGATTGACGACCAGCGGCGCGAGCAAGCCCACATGCTGGCCGCGATGCTCGCGCAACAACTGCGCGACGATCGCATCGACGCTTTGCGACGTAATGGGCGCGCCGTCATGCACGCAGTGCTGCACGCCGAGCTTCACATACAGCAGACGCAGGAAGTGCCACACCTCCGAGGTCGTGGCCACCGTGCTCTTGCGCCCGCCGCGCGAAAGACGCTGCTCGATCGCGACGGTCGGCGGAATGCCGTACACGGCATCGACTTCGGGGCGGCCCGCGGGCTGCACGATCGAACGCGCATACGCATTGAGCGATTCGAGGTAACGCCGCTGCCCTTCGTGAAAGAGGATGTCGAACGCGAGCGTGGATTTACCCGAACCCGACACACCGGTGATCACGTTGAAGCGGCCGTGCGGAATATCGACGTCCAGGGCCTTGAGGTTGTGCTCGCGCGCGTTCACGATGCGCACGACATCTTCCCCTTGCACTTCGCGGCGCGCCTGAGCCGCGCGCAGCGCGGTTTGCAGCGCCACGCCCTCTTCCTCGGCGAGCAACTCGGCGCTGCTGCCGAGCGCCGCTTCGTAGCGTTCAAGCGCCGCGCCCGTATGCGAGCGCGGGCACGCGATCACGTCGTCCGGCGTGCCGACGCACACCACTTCGCCGCCCGCATCGCCGCCTTCGGGGCCGAGATCGATCAGCCAGTCGGCCGCGCGGATCACGTCGAGATTGTGCTCGATCACGAGCAGCGAATGACCGCCCGCGAGCAGCTTGCCGAAGGCGCGCATGAGCTTGGCGATGTCGTCGAAGTGCAGACCCGTGGTCGGCTCGTCGAACATGAAGAGGCGCCCGCCGCCTTCCTTGCCGCGCGACTGCGCGGTTTCGGCGAGATAGCCCGCGAGCTTGAGGCGCTGCGCCTCGCCGCCCGACAGCGTCGGCACCGGCTGCCCCAGCTTCACGTACTCGAGGCCCACGTCCACGATCGGCTGCAACACGCGCAATACTTCGGCATCCTCAGCGAAACATTGCACCGCTTCGCTCACGGTGAGGTCGAGCACGTCCGCCACCGACAGCGTGCGGCCGCCGCGCTCGATCTTCACCTCCAGCACTTCCGCGCGATAGCGGCTGCCGTCGCAATCGGGGCAGCGCAGATACACATCGCTCAGGAACTGCATTTCGATATGCTCGAAGCCCGAGCCGCCGCAGGTCGGGCAGCGCCCTTCGCCCGAGTTGAAGCTGAACATGCCGGCTGTGTAGCCGCGCTGCTTCGCAAGCGTGGCCTTGGCGAACAGCTTGCGGATCTCGTCGAACGCGCCCACGTAGCTGGCCGGGTTCGAGCGCGCCGTCTTGCCGATCGGCGACTGATCGACGAACACGGCGTCGCTGATCTGCTCCGCGCCGCTCAGCTTGCGGAACGTGCCCGGCGCTTCCGTGGCCTTGCCCAGATGGCGCGCGAGCGCGGGATACAGCACGTCCTGCACGAGCGTCGACTTGCCCGAGCCCGACACACCCGTCACGCACACGAGGCGCTGGAGCGGAATCTGCACGGTCACATCGCGCAGGTTGTGCTCGCTCGCGCCTTCTAGCAGCAGGTTCGGCGTGGACGCATCGACCAGCCGGCGCTCCCAGTGCGAAGCGTCGGCAACGGCGCGATGGCCGCCCAGGTATTCGCCCGTCAAGGTGCCCGAGGTGCGAATATCGTTGGGCGTGCCGTCGTAGACGATCGTGCCGCCGCGCTCGCCGGGGCCAGGGCCCATGTCGATGAGACGGTCGGCCGCGAGCATGACCGAAGGGTCGTGCTCGACCACGACGAGCGTATTACCGGCGTCGCGCAGGCGATGCATCGCCTCGACAATGCGGTTGAGGTCGCGCGGATGCAGGCCGATGCTCGGCTCGTCCAGCACGAACAGCGTTTTCGTGAGCGAGGTGCCGAGCGCCGTAGTCAGGTTGATGCGCTGCACTTCGCCGCCCGAGAGCGTGCGGCTCTGGCGGTCGAGCGTGAGATAGCCGAGCCCCACGTCGCACAGGTATTTCAGACGCGTGCGCACTTCTTCGAGCAGCAGCTTGAGCGCGTCGTCGAGCAATGATGAGGAAAGCGAAAGATTGTCGAAGAAACGGCGGATGCGCTCGATCGGCAGCAGCATGACGTCATGCACCGTGAGGCCCGGCAGCGCTTCGAGCTGCGCGCGCGTCCAGTCCACGCCATGCGGCAGGAAGCGCCCCGAAGGCGCGAGCACTTCGTCGGCGTTCTGCTGCGTGCCGAGACGCCACTGCAAGGCTTCGGTCTTCAGGCGCGCGCCGCCGCAGGTCTCGCACGGCGTGTAGCTGCGGTACTTCGACAGCAGCACGCGAATGTGCATCTTGTACGCTTTCGATTCCAGATACTGGAAGAAACGCTTCACGCCGTACCACTGCGTTTGCCAACTGCCCTTCCAGTCCGGCGCGCCGTTGATGACCCAGTCGCGTTGCGGCTCAGTCAGCTCCGACCACGCGGTGTCGCGCGGAATGCCCGCCTTGGCCGCGTAGCGCATCAGGTCGTCCTGGCACTCCTTCCACGCCGGCGTTTGCAGCGGCTTGATCGCGCCGCCGCGCAGCGACTTGCGCTCGTCGGGAATCACGAGCCCCCAGTCCACGCCGATCACGCGGCCGAAACCGCGGCACACTTCACACGCGCCGTAGGCCGAATTGAACGAGAACAGCGCGGGCTGCGGGTCCGCATAGCGCAAATCGCTGTCCGGGCAATGCAGGCCGGTCGAGAAGCGCCAGATCTGCGGCTCGGCAGGCGCTTGTTCATCGTTGTCGGCCATCACGTAGACATTCACGCGCCCGCTGCCACGCTTGAGCGACGCTTCGATCGCCTCCACCGCGCGGCTTTTCTCCACGTTCTGCATGCGGAAGCGGTCGGCGACCACGTCGAGCAGCTTGCGCGTGCCTTCGGCGGTCTTCACCTCGCGCTGCGCCTGCACGCGCGTATAGCCGCTCGCCGAAAGCCATTGCGTGACTTCGTCCTCGGTGGTGGTGTCGGGCAACTCAACCGGAAACGTGACCACGAGGCGCGGATCGCCCACGGCCGTGCGCGCCATCAACTCGGCGTAAATCGTTTCGGGCGTGTCGTGCCGCACCGGCTGCGCCGTCACGCGGTCGAACAGATTCGCGGCGCGCGCGTAGAGCAGCTTCAGATGGTCGTTCAGCTCGGTCATCGTGCCGACCGTGGACCGCGAGCTGCGCACGGGATTGGTCTGGTCGATGGCGATGGCGGGCGGCACGCCGTCCACGCGATCGACCTGCGGCCGGTCCATGCGGTCGAGGAACTGGCGCGCGTAGGCGCTGAAGGTTTCGACGTAGCGGCGCTGGCCTTCCGCGTACAGCGTGTCGAATACGAGGCTCGACTTGCCCGAGCCCGAAGGCCCGGTCACGACCGTCATTTCGCCGGTGTGCAGGTCGATGTCGAGGTTCTTGAGGTTGTGCTGGCGGGCACCGCGGATTCTGATAGATCGGTTATCGCTCACTTGCGCTGGCATTCCGGATGGATCACACGCGTGGGGCCGGACGGCGCGCGAATTGGGGGCATAGGCGCGGCCCGGCAGCTTGCAGCGCGGCGCACGGGAAGTTCGCCGCGCGGCCCTGGCTGTCAGCCTCAGATTCTACTGTATATTTATACAGGCCGCTGGACGCGTGACTGGCGGCGCATTGGGCACGAAATCGGACGGATTTACGCGCCAGATCGCTTCATCGCGCCGCCGCGTGCCACATGCCCTCCTACGCCGTGCTCGATGCCGCGTGCCCTCGCAGATATGCCTCGCGCGGCCTGACCGGCGCAAAGCGCACACGCGCCAAATCGTCGGCAGCGCATTTATTTCGGAGGCCGAATCGATAGCGTCATAACCCCAGAACCTGTGCGGCAATCGTGCTGTGACCGGCTGTCGCACATGTCTCGCCCCCGGTGCACGAGGCTCCGCCAGGGATAGGGCTCAACGCCCTTTCTTCATTTGCCGGTGTTCACCAGAACTTACCCGAAGATCGTTCGAAACCTTTCCGGCCAGGGCGACCAGAATTTGCGCATTCTCATCGCAGGCGAAACGGGTTTCCCTCACACTTGAAAGCCAGCCGCGAACGCACGGCGACACCGCGATGCGCAACGCATCCGGTCGCACGCCGCCACTCAACCATGCATGTGTCCAGAGCGAGCATGAAAGCGCAGACTCTGGATCGACAAGGAGCCCGACGATGAACAAGACGATGCAAGCAGCCGTAGTCCGCGCGTTTGGTCAACCCCTCGTTCTCGAGGAGGTGGCTGTCCCAACGCCCGGTCCGGGCGAACTGCTCGTGAAAATCGAGGCGTGCGGCGTTTGCCACACGGACCTGCACGCCGCCCATGGCGACTGGCCGGTCAAGCCGCAGCCGCCGTTCATTCCCGGCCACGAAGGCGTGGGGTATGTGGTGGGCGTGGGCGCCGGCGTCAAGCACGTGAAGGAAGGCGACCGGGTGGGCATTCCGTGGCTCTACTCGGCGTGCGGCCATTGCGAGCATTGCCTCGGCGGCTGGGAAACGCTTTGTGAGCAGCAGCAGAACACCGGCTACTCGGTCAACGGCGGCTTCGCGCAATACGCAAAGGCCGACGCGAACTATGTGGGCCTGTTGCCGAAGGGCGTCGATTTCATCGAGATCGCGCCCGTGCTTTGCGCCGGCGTGACGGTCTACAAGGGACTCAAGGTCACCGACACGCGCCCCGGCAACTGGGTCGTGATTTCCGGTGTGGGCGGGCTCGGCCACATGGCCGTGCAATACGCGCGCGCAATGGGGCTCAATGTCGCGGCCGTCGATGTTGACGATGCGAAACTGGAACTCGCGAAGCGGCTCGGCGCGACCGTCACGGTCAACGCGAAGACCACCGACCCCGCCGCGTATCTGAAGAAGGAAATCGGCGGCGCGCATGGCGTGCTCGTCACCGCCGTTTCGCCCATTGCGTTTTCACAGGCGCTCGGCATGGTGCGCCGGGGCGGCACGGTGTCGCTCAACGGCCTGCCGCCCGGCGACTTCCCGCTGCCGATCTTCGACATGGTGCTGGGCGGCGTCACGGTGCGCGGCTCGATCGTCGGCACACGCCTCGATCTCGAAGAGTCGCTGATCTTCGCGCAGGAAGGCAAGGTCAAGGCAACCGTTTCCACCGACAAGCTGGAGAACATCAACGACGTGTTCGCGCGCATGGAGCGCGGTGCAATTGAAGGCCGCGTCGTGCTCGATTTCGCGAGCTAAGCGGCACTCGATGTAAAAGCAGGACGCCGCGGCGAAGCGGCGTCCTGCGCCGGCCGACATGCCGGCCAGCACGCAAACGCGGTTTCAGTCCGCGACGTCCACGCCAGAGAGCACCTTCACTTCTGGCGGCTCGGTCACCCACGCACCGATCTTCGCGCGATACGCAATGAAGTGCGCGCTGTCGCGATGCGCCTGCACAGCGGCCTCGTCGACATAGGCTTCGTACAGATGGAAGCCCGGTGCGCCATCGGCGCGGCGCAGCAGATCGTAGCGCAGATTGCCCGGCTCCTTGCGCGTGTGCGAAACCATCTCGCGCATCAGCGCTTCGACTTCAGCGACATGCCCGGCCTTGGGCATGAGGCTCGCGAACACATAGACGGTCATCGGGATTCCCTCATCGTTAGCGGTTTTGCCGATCGGCAACATTCGGCGTGTTTCAGCCGACCTTGTAGCGTTCGAGCCAGTGCGCGTATGGCGCGGGCAAGGTCCACGCCGCACGCTCGACGCCCAGTTCCTGGGCCGCGAAGTACGGCCAGTGCGGATTCGCGAGGTGCGCGCGGCCCACCATCACGAGGTCGAGTTGCTCTTTCGCCACCGAGCGCTCGGCCAGTTCCGGCGTGCCGATGCCCCACGCCGACGACACCGGCAGCCCGGCCGCGCGGCGCACCTTTTGTGCGATCGGCGCAAGGAACGCGGGCGCCCACGGAATCTGCGCGGTGGGCGTCGAGAAACCCACGCTCACGCCCAGCATATCGAGCCCTTCGCGCTTGAAGCCCTTCGCGAGTTCGATCGATTCGGCGAGCGTTTCCTCGTCGCGCCCATCGTATTCGATCACGCCGAAACGCGCGGTCAGCGGCAGGTGTTCCGGCCAGACCTTGCGCACCGCGGCCAGCGTTTCCAGCAGGAAACGGCTGCGGTTTTCGAGGCTGCCGCCGTAGGCGTCGTCACGCTGGTTCGAATGCGTCGAGAAGAAGCTCTGGCCGAGATAGCCGTGCGCAAAATGCAGTTCGAGCCATTCGAAGCCCGCGTCGAGCGCGCGCTTCGCGGCCGCCACGAAGTCTTCGCGCACGCGCGCGATGTCATCGAGCGTCATGGCCTTCGGCACCTTCGGCAGATGCGCGCCGAACTCGATCGCCGAGGGCGCGATGGTCTGCCAGCCGCGCGCGTCGCCTTCGGGAATATGGTCGTCGCCTTCCCACGGACGGTTCGCGCTCGCCTTGCGGCCCGCGTGCGCAATCTGGATGCCGGGCACCGCGCCCGCCGCCTTGATCGCGGCGACGGTGGGCTTGAACGCCTCGGCCTGCGCGTCGTTCCACAGCCCCGCGCAAGCGGGCGTGATGCGGCCTTCGGGCGAAACCGCCGTGGCCTCGACGATCACGAGCCCCGCGCCGCCGCGCGCGATCTGCGCGTAGTGCACGTGGTGCCAGTCGTTGATCACGCCGTCGACGGCCATGTACTGGCACATCGGCGGCACGGCGATGCGGTTGCGCAGGGACACGCCCTTGAGCTTGAACGGTTCAAACAATGCGGACATCTACAGCACTCCTTTCTGGCGCACGTCGCGCTGCGCGCGGCCTGCGCCGGTTGGCGAAAACGGGATTTCCTCGCGGCAACACACAGCCGCGCAGCCGCGGCGAGCGGTGCTCGCAGCGTTGCCGAAAGGAAAAGGAAATAGGGACTGCGGGCGGGCAAACGTACGTGACGCGCGCTTGCCCGCGTTGCGGTGCGGATCGGCGGCGCGATCAGCCTTGGCGCAGCGCCGCGAGCAGGGCCTCGGCAACCGGCTCCGACGACGCCGGGTTCTGCCCGGTGATGAGCAGCCCGTCGGTGACCACGTGCGGCTGCCAGTCGGCGACCTTGGTGTACTGGCCGCCGCTCGCCTTCAACATGTCCTCGACGAGGAACGGCACGACGTCGGTCAACTGCACGGCCGCTTCTTCGTCATTCGAAAAACCGGTGACCGACTTGCCCGCCACGAGCGGCTTGCCGTCCGCCCCCTTCACGTGACGCAGCACGCCCGGCGCGTGGCAAACGGCAGCTACGGGCTTGCCCGCCGCAATCGTCTTTTCGATCAGCGCGATCGAAACGGGGTCTTCGGCCAGATCCCACAGCGGGCCGTGGCCGCCGGGGTAGAACACGGCGTCGAACGCGCTCGCGTCGATGTCGGCAAGACGTTTCGTATTGGCAAGCACCGCCTGTGCATCCTTGTCGGATGCGAAACGGCGCGTCGCGTCGGTTTGCGCCGAAGGGTCGCTGCTCTTCGGATCGAGCGGTGGCTGGCCGCCCTTGGGCGAAGCGAGCGTGAGGTCCGCGCCGGCGTCGCGCAGCGCGTAATACGGCGCGGCGAACTCCTCCAGCCAGAAGCCCGTTTTCTTGCCCGTGTTGCCGAGGTCTTCGTGCGAGGTCAAAACGATCAGTACCTTCATCGGCGTTCCTTTATCGGTGAGGTTCGGGTGCTCGCGCACCCCGTGAAAACCGGTCCTGGCCGCATCGGCTATTAGACCGGTCGTCTAGTAGAATCACACAATGCGCGGCGCTCGCGGCCAGACTTCGGGGCCGCTCCCGCTGCTGCTTCGCGTTCGATCAGTTGCCCGGAGGCAGGTTCAACAAGATTCGCGTGGTCGTCATCGCCGAGTCGAGCGGCTTGCGGTCACGATGGATTTTTTCGAGCAGCGTGGCGCCCAGCCACAGTTCGTAGAGCGTCACCGCCGTGGTCGCCGCGTCGCTCACGCTCGCGAGCGAACCGTCGGCGCGCCCTTCCTCGATGCACGCGGCAATGCGCGTGATGATCGCGTCCGTGCCGCGCCGCAGAACCTCGCGCATCGCCTCGGAAAGGTCGCTCACCTCCGCGCCCAGCTTCACCGCGAGACACTTGCCTACGGGGTCGTCGGCGCACTGGATCTGGCGCCACTCGTCCCAGTAGCGCATCAGTTTCGCGGCGGCCGTGCCCGGTTGCCGCACCAGCAGTTCGTCGAGGCGCTCCGCGTACTCAGCGAAATACGATGTGAGCAACGCCTCGCCGAACGCTTCCTTCGAACCGAAATAGTGATAGAACGAACCCTTCGGGACGCCGGCCGCCGCGAGGATCTCGTTGAGTCCGACTGCCGAGAAGCCCTTGCCCAGCAAGATGGGCATGGCGGTATCGAGGATGTGTTGCCGTACTTCGACGGCGGCCGCTGCATTCATGGGGTGGCATGTTACAGACCGATTAGACCAGTCGTCTAGTAATCTCCCATGCTGAGTAGTGGCATTGCAGTCCGGCCGGAGTTTCACATCGGCAACTCCGCAACCTCACCCCATTCGAGAGAGGCAACCATGACGTCACGCACCCTGCTCTGTTACGGCGATTCCAATACGCACGGCACGAAGCCGCTGACCGTACCCGGCGTATCCGAGCGATTCGGCCCCGCCGACCGCTGGCCCGGCGTGCTGCGCGAGCATCTCGGGCCGGGCTGGACCGTCATCGAGGAAGGCTTGCCCGCGCGCACCACGGTTCACGACGATCCCATCGAAGGCCGGCACAAGAACGGGCACGCCTATCTGCGCCCTTGCCTCGAAAGCCAGTTGCCGGTGGACGTGGTCGTGCTGATGCTCGGCACCAACGACCTCAAGACGCGCTTTTCCGTCACGCCCACCGACATCGCGAACTCGGTGGACGTGCTGCTCGACACGCTCGTGGCGTGCCGTGCGGGCCCTGGCGGCTCGACGCCGCATGTGCTGCTGATGTCGCCTGTGCCGATCGAGGAGATCGGCTTTCTCGGCGATATCTTCGCGGGCGGCGCGGCCAAATCGCGCCTGCTCGCCCCGCTCTATGAGCGCGTGGCCGTGAAGTACGGCTCGGCGTTTCTCGATGCGGGCGAGTTCGCCGCGGTCAGCCCCACGGACGGCATTCACTACGAAGCCTCGCAACACCATCGGCTCGGCAAGGCCGTCGCCGAAGTCGTGCGCCAACGCTTTGGCGCCTGAGTCGCAAACCTGAGCCGCAAAAAGAAAAACGCCGCCGGCCCGAAGGCGCGGCGGCGTTTGCCGAAACGTTGCCGTTAGCGGCGCGATGCGCTTAACGCGACATCATGTTCATGCTGACGTTGTGCATGACCCACAGCGTACCGACCACGACAATCAACACGGTCAATACGGTGAAGCCAAACGCGGTCACGTTCCAGCGCTGACCCGACGACGTGTTCATGTGCAGGAAGAACACGAGGTGAACCACGATCTGCACCACGGCCAGCGCGGCGAGGCCGAGCAGCGCGGTTTCGCGCGGGAAGCCGCCGTGCAGCACGAGCCAGAACGAAGCGGCCGTGAGCACCACCGCCAGGACGAAACCGGCCACGTAGCTGCCTACGCTGCCATGGCTTTCTTCTTCATGGATGGAATGAGCACTCATTTAGATCACGCTCGCAAGATAAACAAAGGAGAACACGCAGATCCAGACGATGTCCAGAAAGTGCCAGAAAAGGCTCAGGCACGTCAGGCGGCGGATTTCGCGCTCGCCCAGCGTCGGCGCCTTCACGGCCTGAACCATCAGGACGATCATCCAGATCATGCCCATCGTCACGTGGATACCGTGGGTGGCAACCAGCGTGAAGAACGACGACAGGAACGCGCTGCGTTGCGGGCCGTTGCCCTCGGCGATCATGTTCGCGAACTCATGGAGTTCGAAGTACAGGAACGTCGCGCCCAGCAGGAAGGTGATCGCCAGCCAGAACAGCACTTGACCCTTGCGCTGCTTGTGCGCGCCGATCATCGCGAAGCCGTACGTGATAGACGACAGCAGCAGCACTGCCGTTTCCATCGCGACGCCATTGATGTCGAACAGGTCCTTGCCCGTCGGGCCGCCTGCGAACTGGTTCTGCATGACGGCGAACACTGCGAACAGCGAGCCGAACAGAATACAGTCCGTCATCAGGTACAGCCAGAAGCCGAACACCGAGTGTGACGGCGGGTGATCGTGGTGATCGTGCTCCGCGAGTGCGGCCGCACTTGTTTTCGTCAACATCAGTTGGCCTCCAGGGCTGCTTCAACCTTGCCACGGCGTTGCTTGTCTTCAAACGCCTTGACCAGTGCGCGGCTGCGCGCTTCTTCGTCTGCCCGGACCTTGGCGGCCGGGATGTAGTAACCCTCGTTCTTCTGGAAGCTGTAGGCGATGGCCGTGCCGAGAATACCGACGAAGCCAACGATCATGAGCCACCAGATGTGCCAGATGCCAGCGAAGCCGAGCACCAGGCTGAAGAAACCGATGAACACACCAGCGCTCGTGTTCGAGGGCATGTGGATGTCGGTGTACTTCGTGTTCGCGACGTCCACGGTTTCGCGGCCGGTTTCCTTCAGGTGCGCAAACTCGTCGAGTTCGCTCACGTGCGGAATGATCGCGAAGTTATACGACGGCGGCGGCGACGACATCGACCATTCCAGCGTACGGCCACCCCACGGATCGCCCGTCAGGTCGCGGTTTTCCGGCAGGTTGCGGTCGCGGATCGAGACATACAGTTGCAGCAGTTGGTGCGCGATGCCGATCGCCACGAGCACGGCGCCAACCCACGCGATGATCATCCACGGATGCCATGCCGGATTGTCGTAGTGGTTCAGACGGCGCGTTGCGCCCATGAAGCCCAGCACGTACAGCGGCGTGAAGGCGACATAGAAGCCCGAGAGCCAGAACCAGAACGCACGCTTGCCGAGCTTTTCGTTGAGCTTGAAGCCGAACGCCTTCGGGAACCAGTAGTTGAAGCCGGCGAGGTAGCCGAACAGCACGCCGCCGATGATCACGTTGTGGAAGTGAGCAATCAGGAACAGCGAGTTGTGCAGCACGAAGTCCGCGCCCGGGATCGCCATCATCACGCCGGTCATGCCGCCGATGGTGAAGGTGACCATGAAGCCGATCGTCCAGAGCACCGGCGAGGTGAACTCGAGGCGGCCGCGGTAGATCGTGAACAGCCAGTTGAAGATCTTCACGCCCGTCGGGATCGCGATGATCATCGTCATGATGCCGAAGAACGCGTTGACGTTCGCACCCGAACCCATCGTGAAGAAGTGGTGCAGCCACACGAGGAACGAGAGCACCATGATCGAGCAGGTCGCGTAGACCATGGTCTTGTAGCCGAACAGCGGCTTCTTCGCGTAGGTCGCGACGACTTCCGAGAAAATACCGAACGCCGGCAGGATCAGGATGTACACCTCGGGGTGACCCCAGGCCCAGATCAGGTTCAGGTACAGCATGGCGTTGCCGCCGCCGTCATTCGTGAAGAAGTGCGTGCCGATGTAGCGGTCGAGGCCGAGCAGCGCGAGCGTCACGGTCAGGATCGGGAACGCGGCCATGATCAGCACGTTCGTGCACAGCGCCGTCCACGTGAAGACCGGGATCTTCATCATCGTCATGCCGGGGGCACGCATCTTGATGATGGTGACGAAGAAGTTCACGCCGGTCAGCAGCGTGCCGACACCGGAGATCTGGAGCGCCCACAGGTAGTAATCGACCCCTACCCCCGGACTGTACGCAAGCTCCGAAAGCGGCGGATACGCGAGCCAGCCCGTCATCGCGAACTCACCCACGACGAGCGAGATCATCAGCAGGATGGCGCCGACCGCGGTCATCCAGAACGACAGCGAGTTCAGGAACGGGAACGCGACGTCACGTGCGCCGATCTGCAACGGCACGATGATGTTCATCAGGCCGACCATGAAGGCCATGGCCATGAAGAAGATCATGATCACGCCGTGCGCCGTGAAGATCTGGTCGTAGTGATGCGGCGGGAGATAGCCCGGTGCGTTGTACGCGAGCGCGAGCTGGGTACGCATCATGATGGCGTCGGCGAAGCCGCGCAGCAGCATGATGAGGGCGAGGATGATGTACATCACGCCCAGACGCTTGTGGTCGACGCTCGTCAGCCACTCCGTCCACAGATATTTCCACTTACCGAGGTAAGTGACTGCACCGAGGACCAATGCCCCGATGACTGCCATGCCGATCATCGTGCCGAGAATAATCGGCTCGTGATACGGAATGGCGTCCAGTGTAAGTTTTCCGAACATGCTTGGCTTACCCCTTGGTCACACACGACGGGTCACTGAAATTCGTGACGTGGCCGTTGTTGTACTTCGCGATGATGTTGTTGAAGAGCTTCGGGTCGACCGTCGAGAAGTACTCAACCGGAGCCTTCTCGCTCGGCTGCGAGACCGTTGCGTATTGATCCATGGAAAGCTGCGTCTGCGACGCCTTCACCTTCTGGACCCACGCGTCGAAGTCTTGCTGGCTCGTGGCGAGGGTACGGAACTTCATGTCCGAGAAGCCCCTGCCGCTGAAGTTCGCCGAAAGGCCGGCGTAGTCGCCAGCGTGGTCGGCGATCAGGTGCAGACGCGTCTGCATGCCAGCCATCGCATAAACCTGGGTGCCAAGCTGCGGGATGAAGAACGAGTTCATCACCGAGTCCGACGTGATGCTGAAGTTCACCGGCGTGCCAACAGGCACGGCCAGCTGGTTCACCGTCGCGATACCGAGATCGGGATAGATGAACAGCCACTTCCAGTCGAGCGCCACGACTTCGACGTTGATCGGCTTGACGTTCGATTCGAGGGGCTTGTACGGATCGAGCTCGTGCGTGGTTTTCCACGTGAGCACGCCGAGGAAGAGAATGATCAGCGTCGGGATCGTCCAGACGACGATTTCGATGGCTGTCGAGTGCGACCACTTCGGTGCGTAGGTGGCGTTACGGTTCGACGCACGATAGTGGTACGCGAACCAGAGCGTCAGGATGATCACGGGGATCACCACAATCAGCATGGCCCAGGTGGAGGTCGCGATCAGCTGCTTTTCCGCCACGCCCACGCTACCTTTGGGGTCGAGGAGCTCCATGTTGCAGCCGGAAAGACACATGGCCAATCCGGCGCTGACTGGAAGCAATAACCTTTGCAAGGTTGTTCTTTTCATCACGTTTGCCTGAATTTCATTCATTGAATAGTTCCGGGCACATCCCCTGACATCCAGCAAAGGAAGCGCGCCCGCATCATACAGCCGCTTTGATATTTCGCAATCAATGAATGTGGAAAATGACCTTTGTCAAAACGCGATTGAGACACTTTGTCGCATGTGTTCGCGAGGTTTGTCGCGCCTCGGAAACACACGCACGTCGCGCCCCACTCTCGTGTTGACAGTGGCCCGCCGCGGCTATTTTTCGAATCTCAGAATTCGAAAACCCTTACACACAGCAACGCGCCGCACGGCCTGTGAGCGGTGCGGCGCGTTGTTGCGTCGTCAATCTCTGGCAATCACGTCGGCGAATGCGGCGGCTGCGCGGCACGAACGTCCGTGCCCGCGCGAACTGCCTCGGCAGGTGCGCCGTCGTCGACGGGTTGCTTGCTGCGAAGGGCCTGGGTGACGAGGTTCGCCGCCGAGAGCTCGATCGCGTCGGTCATTGGCTTCGGATAGAGGCCAATCGCGAGCACAAACGCTGCAAGCGAAGCGAAGATCAGCGTTTCGCGACGGCCGATGTCGGCCAGCTTCGCGACGCCCTTGTTCGCCACAGCACCAAAGATCACGCGCTTGTACATCCACAGGGTGTACGCAGCGCTCAGGATGACGGTCGTCGCGGCAATCGCGCCGATCCAGAAGTTCACGCGGATCGCGCCCATGATGACCATGAACTCGCCCACGAAGCCCGACGTGCCCGGCAGGCCGAGGTTGGCCATGCAGAACAGCATCATGAAGGTCGCGTAACGCGGCATCACGTTGACGACGCCGCCATAGGCCGAGATCGAGCGCGTCTTGGTGCGGTCGAACAGCACGCCGATCGAGAGCAGCATCGCGCCCGAGACGAAGCCGTACGAGATCATCTGCACGATCGCGCCTTCGGTGCCGATCTGGTTGAAGAGGAACAGGCCCAGCGTGACGAGGCCCATGTGGGCGACCGTCGAGTACGCGAGCAGCTTGGTCATGTCGGTCTGCGCGAGTGCGAGCAGGCTCGAATAGACCACGGCCACGAGCGAGAGCGTGATGATGGCCGGCGCGAAGAAGTGCGCGGCGTCAGGCGTGATCGGCAGCGTGAAGCGCAGGAAGCCGTAGCCGCCGAGCTTGAGCATGGCCAGCATCACCGTCGCGCCGGTCGGCGCTTCAAGGTGGACGTCGGGCAGCCAGGTGTGGAACGGCCACATCGGGACCTTCACCGCGAAGGCCGCGAAGAAGCCGATGAAGACGAGGATCTGCGGGATGAAGCCGAGCGTGAGGTTGTGCCACACGGACATGTCGAAGGTGTGCGACTGGCTGTAGAGGTACAGCATCGACACCAGCATGAGCAGCGAGCCGGCCAGCGAGAAGAAGAAGAACTTCACCGCGGCGTAGGTGCGACGCGCATTGCCCCACGTGCCGATCAGCAGGTACAGCGGGATCAGCGTGGCTTCGAAGAACACGAAGAAGAGCATGCCGTCGGTCGCCGCGAAGGTGCCGACCATCAGGCCCGAGAGAATCAGGAACGCGCCGAAGTACTGGGCGACGCGCACCGTGATCGACTGCCACGAGGCAATCACGATCACGAGCGTCGTGAACGCGGTGAGCACCACGAGCCACATCGAAATACCGTCGATACCGAGTCGCCACGCCACGCCGAATTCAGGCAGCCAGTCGCGGAACTCAACGAACTGCATGCCGGCCTGATGATTATCGAAACCGGAAACGAGCGGGAGGGTCAGCAGCAGGCCGACGATGGCGCCAATGAGAGACAGCCAGCGGGCACGCTGCGGATGACGATCAGACCCGAGGCGCAGCACGGCCACGCCGAACAGGATGGGAATCCAGATCGCCAGACTCAGGAATGGAACGGATTGCATTTCAACAGGACCTTAAAAATGCGGAGCAAATAGCTTCGACAGCGCACGCTCTGGTGCGCAAGCAACTTGAAAGTTTGACGCGGGGTGAAAATCGAACCAGGCTGGCTGTAATGTATTTGTCAGCGACGAGGCGAAATGCAACACACGTTCAAGGGTTAACGAGGGTAAACGGAATACGGAAGTTTTGCAGCGCAACAACACGGGCCGGATCGAAGATTGATGCAAGTCATTGTTTTTATTCAGAAACGTACTAAGAGAAAAAACAACAAACAGGCCGTCTCGGCCCATTTTTGACCTCGAAAACCACGCTTTCGACCGCCAGGGCGCCGTGGGGCGCGGCAGGCTGTCGCGCTGCGCGGGCTGAATAATACATTACTTGTTTCTTTCGGTTCAATGACTTATGCATCAGGATGCGGCCCCCGGCGTCCTCCAAACCCCGTGCCAGCCCCATGTGCGGCACGTTTGCGCGGCGCAAAAAAAAAGCCCCGGCCGTTGTGGGGCCGGGGCCAACTCTCACGATGCGCCAGGCAACTGGAACACACGCATGGCGGCACTTTAGCGCCTTATGTTCCCGCAATTAAGCGCGCGGCCTGGAACAGTCCTTTCCCGGTCGCGCGAAGCCAGCGCCACCTCGACCCGATTCATCGCACCAATTCACAAATGAGAATCATTTGCATTTACGGAGAATTTGCCCGAGAATGGAGCCCATGCCGGAAACGCCCGGCACAACCTGAATGAACGCGGCGGCGCCCTGGCGCCCCGATTCCTTGTTCGCCAGCTCTGCAAGGGGCCGGAGTCACTGCTTGAGCAGCCGACTGCGGCCGACAGGAGGCTCCATGAACTACACCGCCCCTTTCGCAAGAAATGACACGCTGATCGACGACACCTTCGTCCAGCACCCCGACACCGTCGAGCAAACCGTGCTGCGCGCCGTGCGCACCTGGCTGCGCCCGCACTGCGACGCCTACGGCAAGGCGGAAAGCTGGCGCGGCGTGCTGGCCGACGCAGGACTCGGCGTGGACGGCATCGGCCACTTCGACCTGCTGATGGGCACGCTGCGCCGCGCCTCGTGCCGACCGCTCGACACGCGCTGCCGCTGCGCCTCCGAACTCGCGAAGGACGAAGGCTCGTTGTTGCAGGTGATCGCGCTCCTGCAATCCACGCGCAGCGAGGCCGCTGTGCGGTTGCTCAACGACTGGCTGCCCATGCCGAGCGTGAGCGGCATGCTCAAGACCGCACGCTGGTTCGCCATCGCGCTGCTCGACGCGGGCCTGCAACTGAGCGACCGCGCACGCCGCGTCACCTATATGCACTGATCGCACACTGACCATACCGGGCGCGGCGCATGAGCTCATAACCAAAAACGATTTGGGCGCGGGCCGCGCGACCGGTAGCATCTCGCGCTTTCCGCTATCTGCGCGCCCGAGCGCATCGCCTCGCATGTCCGCCCCTGCTTCTCCTTCTTCGCACAACACGTCCGGCCGCCCGGTGATCCGCAGCGCCGCCGACGTCTCACGGCTCGTCAACGCCGGGGCGGCCATCGGCAGCAACGCGCGCATCGTCGTCGCCATCGCGCTGGGCGGCGTTTTTCTCGACGCCTACGATCTCGGCGCCCTCGCCTTCGGCCTCAAGGACGTGGCGCGGGAATTCTCGCTTTCGCCCGCGGGGACCGGCTTCGTCGCCTCGGCCATCACGTTCGGCGCCATCGTCGGCGCGTTTCTCGGCGGCTTCCTGACCGATCGCATCGGGCGCTATCGCGTGTTCATGGCCGACATGTTCTTCTTCGTCGTGGCCGCCATTGCGTGCGCGCTCGCGCCCAACGCGTGGGTGCTCGGCGGCGCGCGCTTCGTGATGGGGCTGGGCGTGGGCATCGACCTGCCCGTGGCCATGGCCTTTCTTGCGGAGTTCTCGCGGCTTCAGGGCCGCGGCAACAAGGCCGCGCGCGTGGCAATGTGGTGTCCTGTCTGGTATGCGGCGATCAGCGTTTCGTACCTGCTGGTGCTGGCGTTCTACGCGAGCCTGCCCGCCTCGCACTCGCACCTGCTCTGGCGTTTGACGCTCGGCTTCGGCGCGGTGCCCGCGCTCGTCATCATCGCGATTCGCAGCCGCTATATCAGCGAGTCGCCGGTGTGGGCCGCGAATCAAGGCGATCTCGCGGGCGCCGCGCGCATCCTCAAGCGCTCGTACGGCATCGACGCGCAGCTCGCGCCCGAAGCCACCGCGAACGCCGGGGCGAAGCCCGCGCGCGTGGCGTCGTGGAAGAACTACGGCGCGCTGCTGCGCGGCGTCTATACGCGGCGCACGATCCTGGCCACGGTGATCGGCGTGGCTTCCTCGTTCGCGTACAACGCGGTCGCGTTCGGCCTGCCCGTGATCATCTCGAGCTTCCTGGCTCAATCGATGCTCACGACCATCCTCGCCTCGCTCGTGCTCAATCTCGGCTTCGCCTTCGTGGGCGGGCTGATCGCCGTGCGCACCGTGCCGCGCTTCGGCGCGTGGAAGCTCACCGTGTGGGGCTACACGATCCAGTTCGCCGCGCTCGTCGGCCTCGCGATCGTCGGCAAGCCGTCGAGCGGCCCCGAAGTCGTGAGCGCCGTCGCCCTGCTCGCGGCGTTCCTGTTCGGCCAGGGCGTGGGCCCGGGCTCGCACAGCATGACCTTCGCCTCGCTCGGCTATCCCACGTCGCTGCGCGGCGTGGGCGTGGGCTTCAATCAGACGCTCATGCGCGCAAGCTCCACGGTTTCGCTGTTCCTGTTCCCGGTGCTGGCCGCCGCGCTCAACACGCGCGTGTTCTGGATCATCGCGATCGCGCCGCTCGCGGGCCTCGCGGCGTTGCTGGCCATCCGTTGGGAGCCGTCGGGCTATGACGTCGACGCGGAAGATTTCGACGCCGCGCCGCCGGTGCGCGCCAACGCCGGACACGCCGCGGAGACCGTGCAATAACGCCGGGGCGCGTCCACTTGCCAGCTACTTGCGCGCCTTCATGCGCTCGCGCCAGTAACGCCGCACGGCGCGCGCCATCTTCGGATACTGCTCGCCCGGCACGGCGAACAGCACGAGCGCGCACAGCGCGAGCACGGCGCAAAAGACAAACGTGCCGCGATAGCCGAACGCCTGCACGAGCAGGCCCGAGAGCACGCCGGAGAGAATCGAGCCGAGACGCGCGGCGTTGAAGAACAGCGCCGTCGCCCGCCCCGGCGACGAGGGCATCAGATCCTGCACGAAGGTCATGCCAAGACACGACGTGACGGCGACCACGAACGCATTGAGGATCTGCATGGGGATCAGCGCCTGCACGCCGGGCGCCACCGACATCGCAACGAAGTACACGGCGTGCACCACGGCGCACGCCGCCAGCCACCACGGCTTGTCGAGCACCGAGGCGCGCGCGCCGAGCGCGAGCATCATCGGGATCTCCATGAACGCGCCGAGGCCGAGCATGATCGAGACGTCGATGCGCGTGCCATGCAGACCGTGCACGATGTAGAGCGGCAGCACGATCATCGTCGCGTTCGCGGCGAGGCCGATGAGTGTCAGCGCAACGATCGCGCGCATGATGTCTTTCTGCGAGCCCTCGGCGGCAAGCGGCAGCGGCGCCTTGGCTTTGCGCGTGGCCGTGGCCTTTGTCCTTGAATCCGACTTTGACTTCACGGACGGCGCGGCCAGCGCAGCGGAGTCGCGCGGCGCGCCCGGCTGCACCTCGGCCTGCGTGAGCGGCTGGCCTTCGTACTGCGCCGCGCCCTCCTCCGCCATTTCCCGCTCGACTTCGCCCGAGGTGGGCCGCGCCATCCAATGCTGCGTGGCGTGCTCGTCGGCGCGCGGCTCGCGCATGCGCCAGACGATCGCGCCACACGCCGCGAAGCTCGCCGCCGCGAACAGAAAGAGACCATAGAAGCTCGTGGCCGCGAGCACGAGCGCGCCGACCGCCGGGCCGAACACCCAGGCGGCCGAAAGAATCGTGCGCAATGTTGCGCTGGCGAAGGTGCGCTCGGCGTCGTCGCGCGCGGGCAGCGCCGCGCGGCTGAACGAGAACACGAGCGAGAGCGCGCAGCCGCCCGCGCCGATGAACGCAATGCCGACGATGAGCAATAGCCGGTAGTCGCGCACGACGCACAGACACAGATAGCCGAGCGTCGCCGCGCACAACGACACCAGCAGCAGCAGCTTGTGCTTGCCCGTGGCGTCGCTCCAGCGCCCCGCCGCCGTGCTCGCGATGACGCCGCTCGTGGCGATGGCGGTCATGAACACGCCCAGCCGTAACGGCGTCATGCCGGCGCGCTCGACGCCGAACAGCGACAGGTAAGGCGCGGTGAAGGACATCGCCACGCCCAGCATCAAGGTGGCCGCGGCGAGCGGCAGGAAACCGGGAATACGCAAAAGACCGGCAAAGCGCGAGTTCTTGAGCACGGCGCGGCGGGTAGTGGCGAGAAGTGAGTTTGCCGTGCGCGTGCAGCCACGCGACGGTCACATCGACGGCGATTATCGGGCGGAACTCCCACACTGTGCAAGGTTGTATCCGCCACGGCCAACATCTGGGTGCGCTATCCACAGCTTTGGTGGACAGGCTTGTGCGTAACCCTGGGACGACGCGCTCAAGTGCTTGATGCGATTCGTTTTGTGCGCAACGTCGCGGATTGTTGCAGCGGCGGCGCTGCGAGGAAAAACGCGCGTGGGCTTTTCCACAGTTTTTGGTGACAGCCCTGTGAGCAACTTCTGGATAGCTACGCCAAGTCCCTGATTGGAAAGACGAAGCCTGCAAACGACACGGAAGATGCACGTTTTTTGCGCAACAAGGTTGTCCACAGTTTTTGGTGACAAACCTGTTGATAACCGCCTGGGGATCGCGCCAACTCATTGATCCCACGGAGAGTTCATCGCTTCGGTCGCGCTTGCATCAATTTGCGCTTCCTGTGAGCAGTCCGGCAAGCGATGCGCAGGCGGCGCGAGAAGTTTCCCAACAAGCGCCGCCTTCGCCACATCGGAGCCCCCCACGGCCCACCGCGCTCCAGCCACTCAAGCGAGGTCGAGCGCGGCCGTGAGATCCCCCGGCGGCACGTCCCCGCGCGAGGCGAACGCCTGATCGCGCGAGGCCACGCCGTCGAGCGGCGCGAGGCCGTGCACGCGGCTGATGAAGCGCAGGATCGAAGCCGTGTCGTAGAACGTGTGATCGACGTAGCCCTTCTTCGCGAACGGCGCGATCACGAGCGCGGGAATGCGCGAGCCCGGCCCCCAGCGGTCGCCCACCGGCGGCGCAACGGGATCCCACCAGCCGCCGTTCTCGTCGTGCGTCACCACGATCACGGTGTTCGCCCATTGCGGGCCGCGCTGGATGTGCTCGATCACGGCGGCGATGTGACGGTCGCCCGATTCCACATCCGCGTAGCCCGCGTGCATGTTCAGGTTGCCCTGCGGCTTGTAGAACGTGACGGCGGGCAAGCGCCCCGCGTCGATGTCCGCGAGCAGGCGGTTGGTGGACGGATCGTCGCCCGTGCCGCCGTCGCGCAGATGGCGGGCGCGTGCGGCCGTGCCCGGCGCAAAATTCGCAAAGTAGTTGAACGGCTGATGGTGATACTGGAAGTCGGGCACCGCGCCCGTGTCGCGGTGATCGAGCGCGAACTGCCACGCGCCGCTATACCAGGCCCAGTCCACGCCCTTCGCCGAGAGCCGGTCGCCGATCGTCGCGTAGGTTTGCGGCGTGAGCACGCACGGGTTGGACGGATCGGCCAGCGCCGGATTGCCGTCTTCGGCGGGCCGCACATTGCTCGGCTGATACGGCGGCGCCATCGTGTTGACGGCATAGCCGTCGGGCGTGAAGAGTCCGTCGTTCACAAACTTCGGCGGTCCGTCGAGCGCCGACGCCGGCGACTTCGGCGCGGTCTTCAGGCGCGTGCCCGTGGGATCGTCGCCCTCCACGACCGAGGCGAGATGCTTCGCGGCGCCCGCCTGGATGTCCGGGTAATACGGCGCCTGCGCGGAAATCAGGAAGATATGGTTGAGCCACGAGCCGCCGAAGGCGGCCATGAAGAAGTTGTCGCACAGCGTGTACTGCCGGGCGATATTCCAGAGCCGCAGCGTCTGCGCCGAATTCTCGTAGTAGCCCATCACGAGTCCGCCCGAGTCGCCCCACGCGGCGAACTGGTCGTTGCGGCCCGCGTTGATCTGCATCTGGTTCTGATAGAAGCGATGCACGAGGTCGCGCGTGATGATGCCGTTCGGCAACGGCTCGCCGTGCGCGTCCACGATACGAAAGGGCTGGTTCGCGAGGCTGGGATGCGCATGTTCGTCGATCATGTAGCGCTTGCCGTCCAGTTCCTGCGCCTGAGGCACGAGGCCGCCCCAGATCTTCGGCAGTTGCGGCAGCGGCGTCTTGCCATCGCGATCGAGCTGCACATAGCGCTCGGCGCTCACGCTGGCAAGCGGCGTCTGGACGCCGGGATAGTTGCCGTACAGATTGACGAAGCTGCGATTCTCCGCGTAAATCACCACGATCTGGCGCACCTGGTCGCGCAGCGCGGCATCGACGCGCGCGTCGGCGGCGCTGCGGGTCGCGGCCGACGCGTTCTGCTCCGGTGTCTGGCAACCGCCCAGTGCAAGGCCCATGCCTACCGCGGCGAGTCCGCCGAGCACGCGGCGGCGCGCGGGGTCATCCGGGCCCGGGGTGGGCGCCGCGCCGGAAGGGCCGGTGGAAATGGCGTTGTCTGCGGGGCGCCCGGCTTGCGGGTCGTCGTCGTGCTTCATCAGCCTGCCTCCATGTCTTATCGGGGGGACGCGCGCCACGGCGCGCGGCGTACCGCGAATACTACGCAGGAGGATACCGGTTCCTTCGCCGCCAAGTCACTCGGGACGTTTGCCCACGCCGCCGCGCATGATTGCGTTTCAGCCGTCGCGCGGCATGCGCGGCACGATCGCCGCCGCGTTTGGCTGCGCCTGCGCGAGCGTTTGCGCGGGGCGTGGATCGGGCGCCTGGCCATCGTGCGCCGCGCGCGGCGCGCAGGGCAAATCCGCGCGCTCGTGCCGCGGCACGTTGCCTTCGTCGGTCCAGAGCGGATCGGGAATTTCGCCGAACACCTGACGCAGCCGCTCGCCCCACGTCGAATGGATCATCTGGAAATACGCATTCGACGAATCCAGCGACGCATAGCGCGTGACACGCAGCGAGTCGCGCTCGTACACGAGCAGGTCGAGCGGCAGGCCGACGGAAAGATTCGAGCGCAGCGTCGAGTCCATGGAGATGAGCGCGCACTTCGCGGCCTCGTCGAGCGGCGTGCGCGGCGTGAGCACGCGGTCGATGATCGGCTTGCCGTACTTGGACTCGCCGATCTGGAAATACGGATTGACGCTCGACGTCTCGATGAAATTGCCGGCCGCGTAGACCTGAAAGAGCCGCATGGGATGGTTGCCGATCTGGCCGCCCAGGATAAAGCTGCAATTGAAATCGACGTTGAAGCGCTCGAGGGCCTCGGCGTCGCGCCGGTGCACTTCGCGCACCGCCTCGCCCACCACGCGCGCGGCTTCGACCAGGGTCGGCGCGTTCCAGATCGTCGGGCGCGCCGCGTCCTGGGGCTCGGTCAACACTTGCAGCGTCGCCTGCGTGATCGCGAGGTTGCCCGCCACGAGCAACACGAGCACGCGCTCGCCGGGCGTCTCGAACACGGCCATCTTGCGCGACGTGCTGATGTGATCGACACCCGCGTTCGTGCGCGTATCCGAAAGAAACACGAGCCCCTGCTCCACCGCCATTGCCACACAGTACGTCATGCGCCTCCTCTGCCGCGCGCCGTTTCACATCCGTCCGGCCACGCGCGGTCTTCGTTATATCGGGAAAACTATTGTTGCGACGCCTGCGCGCTCACCTGCACGCTGACGTCCAGCGTCTCCGCGGCACCGCCCACGCGCCGCCCGCGCACCGGCGCGGCCGCCTCGTAGTCGCGCCCCACCGCGATCCGGCAATACTTCTCGCTGGCGAAACACGCGTGCGTGACGTCCACGGTCACCCAGCCGTTGTCGAGCCAGACGTCGACCCATGCGTGGCTCGCCATCTCGGGCACGTCGCCCGGGTCGAGGTAGCCGCTCACATAACGCGCCGGCACGCCGCGCGCGCGACACACCGCCAGCATCACATGCGCGTGATCCTGACACACGCCACGACCTAGCGCGAGCGCGTCGGCCGCCGTGTGTGTCACGTCCGTGACGCCCGACTCGTAGCGCACACGCTCGGTCACGCGCGAAGCCGCGTCGAGAATGGCCGCCGCGTCGTCGAGCGGCGGCAGGCTGTGCGCGAATTCGGCGAGGGCCGCGTCGGCCTCGGTCAGTCGCGTGGGCGACGTGAAATGATGCATGGGCACCGGCCCCTCGCCTTCGGGCAAGCGGCCGTCCGGCAGCGGCATGGTTTCCACTTCGCCGCGCACGCGCAGGCGGATTTCCGTGTGCGGACGCGTGAGCACGAGCGTCATCAGCGCGTTGCCGTAGGCGTCGCGGCCCGCGTCGAGCTTGCCCGGCGCATCGACATGCCATTGCGTGACGATCTGCGTGGACGTGGTGAGCGGCGAAAGCCGCAACTGCTGGATCGAATAGTGCACGGGCGCTTCGTAGCGGTACACGGTGTCGTGCCGGATTGCGAGTTGCATGACGGTTTTCCTCCAACAAGACGATGGAAATATCGATGAGCCATATCGGTCAGCCGTATCGGTCAGCGCTCAACCGCCCTACCCGACCGGCAACATCAGATAGGTGCGCGCGACCTGATTGCCCAGTTCGTACACGCGCGCGAGGAACTGCGTGAGATACGTGTGCACGCCCATCGAGAAGATCTGCCGCAAATCCGCATAGAGCAGTTCGGCGCGCAGCTTGCCCGCCGTGCGCTCGACTTCGCGCGAGGTGCCGGTGCGCAACATGGCCAGATTCGCGCACACGCCGTCCAGCGAGGCGAGCAGCGAACGCGGCATCTGCTGGTTCAGGATCAGCAACTCCACCACGCGCGCGGGCGTCACCACGTCGCGGTAGACCTTGCGATAGATTTCGAGCGCCGAAACCGAGCTGAGAATCGAGGTCCAGTAGTAGAAGTCTTCGAGCTGGCGCGCGGCCGAGCGCGAGTCGGCGTTCTCCACTTCGACGAAGCGCACGTCGAGGATGCGCGCGGTGTTGTCGGCGCGTTCGAGGAACGTGCCGAGCTGCGTGAAGAACAGCGCGTCGTCCTGCAACGCCGTGCCAAGACGCACGCCGCGTGAGAGATGCGAGCGGAACTTCACCCATTCGAACAACGCGTCCGGATGCGATTCGAGCTCGCCGCTGCGCAAACGCTCCACGAATTGCAGCCAGGTGTCGTTGATCGTTTCCCACCATTCCGTCGTGAGCGTGCCGCGCACCGCGCGCGCGTTCTCGCGCGTCGCTTGCAGGCACGAATAAATACTCGACGGATTCGTTGGGTCCGCAACGAGAAACTTGAGCACGTTGCTGCTCGTCGTTTCTTCGTGGCGTGCGTCGAAGGCCGGCTCCAGTTCGGAAATACGCAGCATCGCGCGATGCGTGCGCGCCTCGGCGTCCGCGCTGCCCGGCAGCAGCAGCGCCTTCAGGTTGATGTCCAGCATGCGCGCGGTGTTCTCCGCGCGCTCCATGTAACGGGCCATCCAGAACAGATGATCGGCAGTGCGGCTCAGCATGATCGGACCTCTTCTCCTTGAGCGTGCGGCGTAGGCAGCGAAATCACAGGCAATGAAATCATTCGAGCACCCAGGTGTCCTTGGTCCCGCCTCCCTGCGACGAGTTGACGACGAGCGAGCCCTCCTTGAGCGCGACGCGCGTCAGTCCGCCCGCCGCCATCTGGATCGTCTTGCCCGAGAGCACGAAGGGACGCAGGTCGATATGGCGCGGCGCGATGCCCGCTTCGACGAAGGTCGGGCAAGCGGAAAGCGACAACGTGGGCTGCGCAATGTAGTTGCCGGGCCGCGCGATGAGCCGCGCGCGAAACGCCTCGATTTCCTCGCGCGTCGAAGCCGGGCCGACCAGCATGCCGTAGCCGCCCGCGCCGTGCACCTCCTTGACCACGAGATCCGGCAGATGCTCCAGCGTCCACGCGAGATCGTCGGGACGCCGGCATTGCCAGGTCGGCACGTTCTTCAGGATCGGCTTTTCGCCCAGATAGAAGTCGATCATGTCGGGCACATACGGATAGATCGACTTGTCGTCGGCCACGCCCGTGCCCATCGCGTTGGCGAGCGCGACGCGGCCCGCGCGGTACGCCGTGAGCAAGCCCGGCACGCCGAGCGCCGAGTCGGCGCGAAACGCGAGCGGGTCGAGAAAGTCGTCGTCCACGCGCCGGTAGATCACGTCTACGCGCCGCGGCCCCTGCGTCGTGCGCATGAATACATAGTTATCCTCTACGAAGAGGTCCTTGCCTTCCACCAGCTCGACGCCCATTTGCTGCGCGAGAAACGTGTGCTCGAAATACGCCGAGTTGTACATGCCGGGCGTGAGCAGCACGACGACCGGGTCGTCCGCGCCATCGGGCGCGACCGAACGCAGCGTATCGAGCAGCAAATCGGGATAATGCGCGACCGGCGCCACCTTGTGCTGCACGAACAGTTCGGGAAAGAGCCGCATCATCATCTTGCGGTTTTCCAGCATGTAGGACACGCCGGAAGGCACGCGCAGATTGTCTTCTAGCACGTAGAACGCGCCGTCTCGGCCGTCGCGCACGATGTCGATGCCCGCGATATGCGCATACACGCCGAGCGGCAGGTCGATGCCCTGCATCTCCGGCCGGTACTGCGCATTGGTATAGACCTGCTCGGCGGGAATCACACCGGCGCGCACGATGTTGCGCTCGTGATAGACGTCATGCAGAAACAGATTGAGCGCCTGCACGCGCTGGCGCAGACCGCGTTCGAGCAACGCCCATTCGTCTGCGGGAAAAATGCGGGGAATGAGGTCGAAGGGAATCAGCCGCTCGGTGCCCGAAAGGTCGCCGTTCACCGCGAACGTGATGCCCACCCGCCTGAACAGCAGGTCCGCCTCGGCGCGCTTGCGCGCCATCGTCTCACCAGTCTGCTTTGCCAGCCAGCGCTGGAAGCGTTCGTAGTGCGGGCGCACCGCGCCCTCGTCGCGCATCTCGTCATAGACTTGCATCGGTTCGTTCTCGCGCGTGAATGCAGTGTCGCCCGGCATTTCGTCAATTTCGTGACATTGCGACGAGATGCCCTGCGCGCTGCGGTACAAACGAAAAAGCAATTGATATGCCATCGCGCAAGCCGTCATGGATGCGCCCAATTGGTGCAACTCGGGCATGATCGCTGTATCGAAACGGCGCGCGCCAGTGAGCGGCTACGCGCGCGCCTCAAGGTGGTGCACCCTGACATGAACGGAACCGGCGCTACGCGCCCACGCCCACTGCGCATCGCGGCTTGGCGAGCGAGTTTCGCACTGATGCTCGCGTTCGCGCTCGCCGCGCGCCCTGTTTCGCGCGCCGCGCCGCTCGCGACTGCGCAACCGCCGACCGACACACCGGCGCGCACCGCTATCGCCGTGGTTCAAGGCGAGTGGCACACCGATATCTGCTTGAGGAAAGGCGACGCCAACGCCTGGATCGCAGCGCTCGCGCGCGGCTTCGACGAGGCGCGATTCTTGTGCTTTGGCTTCGGAGAAAAGCGTTTCATGGTCGAAGGCCGCCACGATCCGCTCACGATGCTGGGCACGCTCACGCCCAGCGAAGCGGCCATGCAGATGACGGTGCTGCGCGCCACGCCGGAGAGCGCATTCGGCGTGCAAAACGTCGTGGAAGTGCCCGTGGACGACGCCGGGCTGGAGGGCCTGCAACGCTATCTACGCGCCTCGTTCGCAACGGACGCGGCAGGCGCGCCGCAACGGCTCGACAACGGCCCCGATGACGGCAGCCTCTATTTCGCGGCGTCGGCGACCTATGACGCCTTCCACACCTGCAACACGTGGAGCGCGCACGCATTGCGCTCGGCAGGTCTCGCGACGGTGCCCGACACGCTGTTCGCCGGGAGCCTGATGCGCGAAGTGCGCGCCGCGCTGGCGCGGGCTCACTGAGACGCCGCGCCCTCGCGATTACGCGCCGCCGCAAGGCCGGTGCGCCGCTGCACACCCCATTTGCGCCGCCCGAGCAGGAAGTGCAGCCAGCCGAGCGCCGCGCCGCTGTGGCGCATCAACTGGAACGAGAACGGCTCGAAGATGGCGGCCAGCAGCGCCATGCCGAAGCTCGAATGCGCGCGGTCGCCGCTCCAGCGCCGGTAGAGATGGACTGAGTACAGGTGAAATGCGAGATCGATGGCGATCTTGCCGACGATCACGCCGAGCACGGGCAGCACGATCGTGAAGCGGCCGTCGAACAGAAAGCCGAGCAGCAGCGCAAACGCCGTCAAACCATAAATCGGCTGCACGGTGTCGAACGCCTTGACCGGCAACATCATGAGGCCGAGCTTGCCATAGCGGCGATTGCCGGTCATGTCGCGATACCAGTACTGCGTTTGCAGAAAGCCCGCGAACCAGCGGCGCCGCTGGCGCAGGAAGCTCGCGAGCGTGCCGGGCGCGTCGGTGCGTGCGCGGGCCGTGCCGAGCACGCGCACGTCCCAGCCAAGACCTTCGCGCGCCGAGTGGCGGCGCAGGCGGTGGATCAGTTCGTAGTCCTCCACGAGGCAATGCGGATCGAAGCCGCCCACGGTCATCACCGCGTCGCGGCGAAAACCCGCGAACGCGCCGGAAACGAGCAACAGGCTGTCCGCTCGCATCCACGCAAAGCGCGAGATGAAATTACGGATGTACTCGTAGGTCTGGAACCACTGGAAAAAGCGTCCGCTCAACGTATGGTCGCAAACCGGCGTGAGCAGCCCCGCCGCCGCCACGAGTTCGGGCTCGCTGCCGAACGCGCTCGACATCGCGGCGCAGGCGTCCGGTTCGAGCAGCGTGTCGGCGTCCACGGTCATCACCGTTTCGGTTTCGATGGCCAGCAACGCGGCGTTGAGCGCGCGGGCCTTGCCGCCGTGCGCGAGCCTCAGCCAGCGCAAGCTCGGGTATTGCGGCGAAGGCGCACTCAACCGCCCTTCGCCGGGATCGGCGAGACCATAGCGGCCGGTGAGCAGCGCGGCGGTGCCGTCGGTCGAGCCGTCGTCGGCAATCACGATCTGCGCGGGCGCGCGCGTTTGCGCGAACAGCGCGTCGAGCGTGATCGGCAGCACCGCGGCTTCGTTGTGCGCGGCGACGATCACGCCGAGCGCAGGCAGCTTCTCAACGCTAACGGCACTGACGTTCGCGGGCGGCGCAAGCAGCACGCGCGCTTTCCACGCGACGAACAACAGCAACACCGTGTCGTAGACGACATAGGCAATGCCGGTCGACCACGCGACCACGCCTTGCAGGAAGAACGCGCGCGCGAACAGCACGAACCAGAGCACCATGACACTGAGATGAATCACGATGCTCGCCAAAGGCGTAGGAGGCGGCGCGAGGCGCGGCGACGTGCGCGCGAGCGCCTCTTGAAGCGTGTTTTTCAAGTCGTACCCTTCTCGTGTTGCTCAAGGCATCATCCGGCGCAGCACCGAATGACGGTCGATCCATTGATGCTTGAGCGCGCCCGCAATGTGCAGCGCAAGCACGCCGTAAAGCGCATAGCTGCACGCCGTATGCAGCGCGCCGAACTGGTTGTGCAACTGCTCCTTGGTGGCCGGATCGAGATTCATGATGAAGCCGATGCGCGGCCATTGCACGAGGCCGAACAGATACATGGGATGCGAGGCGGCGGCAACCCACGCGGAGTCGTGCAGCCAGCCCGAGAGCGGCATGGCGAAGATCAGCACATAGAGCGCGACGTGTGCGGCATGCGCCGCCGCGCGCTCCCAGCCCGGAAATTCGCGCGGCAACGGCGGCGGGCGATGCGTGAGACGCCACAGCACGCGCAGGATCGCGAGCCCGAGCACGGTGATGCCGATCGACTTGTGCGTGTCGATCACGAAGCGAATGGCGGTGTCCGACAGCGTGCCGTCGGGCAGCAACGCGGCCGTGAGGCCGAGCGCGACGTTCGTGAGGATCAGCAGCGCGATCAACCAGTGCAGGAGCACCGCGACGCGCGTGTACTTCTGCGCGCCGGCGGCGGCATCGGCGAAAGCGGATTCGGCGGAAAGGGAAGTTTTCACGTGAGCGTGCGGTAGCGGGACAGTAGGGATAACGCGGCGCGCGGCAAATTTATTCCCGCCGCGCAACGCCTGCCGCCGGGCCTGCGCGATGCGGCCCCGAGGCGACTCGCGCATTATGCGCTCTTGCGCCTGACGCCGCAGAAGCCGCCAGATGGCAGGCCTGCCAGTTTCGCAGCGGTAACGACGCGTTCGGCGCCGGCGCGCCGCCATGCAACGGCAAAGCCCATGAAACGCGCATGAAACGTGCATGAAACGTGCATGAAGCGCACATGAAAAAACCGGAACGGTGCGCAAGCCCCGTTCCGGTTTTTTCCATCGCTATCGCGTCAAACCGGCGCGTGCGGTGCGACCGCCGCGCGCCGTCGGCAGCTCACTTCCCGCTGCCCGCCTTTTTCTCGATCTGCGCGCCCACGGCCTCGTCGATCTTCTTCCAGTAGTCGAACACGCGCTCGCGCACGGGGCTGCCCACGCCGCTCAGGCTCGCCACCACCTGGTCGATGAGCGACTCGCGCTGCTTGTCGTTGAAGACGTTGCGCACGAGATCGCCCGGCTGGCCGAAGTCGTCGTCCTCGGCGTGCAGCGTGTAGGCGCTGCGCACCAGGTCGCCGTCGGCTTCCCAGCCGTCGTCGGCGGCGCCGGTCGTGTCCGCCCACGGGCGGCCGAAGCTGTTCGGCACATAGGTAGGCGCGTTGCCGCTATGTTCGTAGGCCATGTTGCCGTCGAACATATAGGTCTGCACCGGCACCTTCGGACGGTTCACCGGCAACTGATGGAAGTTCGTGCCGATGCGCGCGCGCTGCGCGTCGTTATAGGCGAACGCGCGGCCCAGCAGCATCTTGTCCGGCGAGAGACCGATGCCCGGCACCGTGTTGCCCGGCGAGAACGCGGCCTGCTCGATCTGCGCGAAGAAGTTCTCCGGGTTCCGGTTGAGCGTCATCGTGCCGACCTTGATGAGCGGATAGTCCTTGTGCGACCACGTCTTCGTGAGATCGAACGGGTTGAAGCGGTACTTCTTCGCCTCCGCGTACGGCATGACCTGCACGGAGAGTTCCCATGCCGGAAATTCGCCGCGCTTGATCGCCTCGAACAGGTCGCGGCGATGGAAGTCCGCGTCCTCGCCCGCCTTGGCCGCGGCTTCGGCGTTGGTGAAGAACTGCATGCCCTGCTTCGTGTGGAAGTGGTACTTCACCCAGAACTTCTCGCCCTGCGCGTTCACCCACATATAGGTGTGCGAGCCGTAGCCGTTCATGTGGCGCCAGGTTTTCGGCAGGCCGCGCTCGCCCATCAGGTACGTGACCTGGTGCGCCGACTCGGGATTGTTGGTCCAGAAGTCCCATTGCATTTCGGCGTCGCGCAGGCCCGAATCGGGCAGGCGCTTCTGGCTGCGGATGAAGTGCGGGAACTTCATCGGGTCGCGCACGAAGAACACAGGCGTGTTGTTGCCCACGAGGTCGTAGTTGCCCTCGGTCGTGTAGAACTTCAGCGAGAAGCCGCGCACGTCGCGCCACGTGTCGGGGCTGCCCATTTCGCCCGCGACGGTCGAAAAACGCGCCAGCATTTCGGTGGACGCGCCTTTCTGGAACAAGGCGGCCTTGGTGTAACGCGAAACGTCTTCCGTGACCTTGAGCTCACCGAATGCGCCCGCGCCCTTCGCGTGCGGCTGGCGCTCCGGCACTTTCTCGCGGTTGAAATGCGCCATCTGCTCGAGGAAATGCACATCGTGCAGCACGATCGGGCCGTCGGGACCGATGGTCAGCGAGTTGCGGTCGCTCACTGCCGGCGCGCCCGTGCTCATCGTCGATTGACCGAGGGACTTGTCGTTCGAAGCACCCATTACCACTCTCCAGAGGATTCGCGGTGGCGGCCGCGCGTGCGCCGCCGGGTCGATTGCCTCGGCGAACGCCGAGCGCAAGCGCCACCACCGCTAGATTGGGGGACCAACCCGGGCCGCTTGTGTGACGCTTTCGCCGCCCGGGCGAACGCCCATTCTGCCCCGTCTGGCAAAGCGCTGCGCTTAAGAGGATCAAGCGCGGACCGGCGCGCGGCGAAGGCGTTCGTCGGCTTGAAAATTTCCACCCAGAATCAGGCGTTTACATAATTGTTGCGACGCACAAAAAGTTCTTGACACGAATTATGGTTGCGTTAATATGAACTCGATTGCTGCATCGCACAAAACCTTCTCTGCGCGAACCGGTGATCGATCCGAAAGTTTTCTCTTTTTCGTAACGAAACCGACGCGTAGCGTCCCTACAGGAAAGACGACATGACTCTGCCGACCCCCGAACAGTTCGCCGCAACCCAGAAAGCCGGCCTCGAAACCCTCTTCGGCCTGACGAGCAAGGCATTTGAAGGCGCGATCAAGCTCGCCGAACTCAACATCGAAACGGCCCGCTCGGCGTTCGCGGAAAGCCAGGAACAAGCCCACCGCGCATTGTCGGCCAAGGACCCGCAAGGCTTCTTCGCCGCCCAGGCCGGCTTCGCCCAGCCCGCCGCCGAAAAGGCGCTCGCTTACGGCCGCAGCGTGTACGGCATCGTCTCGGCCACGCAGGCTGAGTTCGCCGCCGCCGCCCAGGCGCAGTACGAAACGCAGCAACGCACGCTCGAAACGCTCGTGGACAGCGCCGCGAAGAACGCCCCGGCCGGCTCGGAAGCCGCCGTCGCCGCCGTGAAGTCGGCGCTCAACGCCGCCACCAGCGCTTACTCGTCGGTGAACAAGGCCGCCAAGCAGGCTGTCGAATTCGCGGAAAGCAACTTCGACGCCGCCGGCAAGGCCGCGACGAAGGCCGTCGCGCAAGCGTCGGCACGCGTTGCCAAGCAGGCAGCGTAAGCGTCGCTTGCCGCCGGCGGGCAACGCCTGCCGGTCCCAAGACGGGCGTGGGCCTCGTGCAATACGAGGCTTCACGCCCGTTTGTCTTTGGTGCGCGCGCGGCGCCCGGTCAGCGCTCGCAGGTTTGCGTATCGAACATCGTCGCCAGCGCGCAGCCCGACGTGAGCATGCGCGCGCCGTCGTGCCCCACGCCCGGAACGATATGGAAGGTCTGGTTCAGGTTGCCCGGGTGGCGCGCTTGCAGGTAGCGAAAGAAACCTTGCGCGCGCGCCACGCGTTGCGCGCCCTGCGCCTGGGCGGCGCACGATTTGTCGAGTGAGGCCGAGGCCGGGTTGTGATCATTGCCGCCCACGAGATAGACGATGCGGCGCTTCACGTAGTCCGCTTCGAGCTGAGCGGCGCTGCGCCCGGCGATGAACGCGGGCCGGTCCTCCATGCCGTATTTCCAGCGGTCGAATCCCGGGCAAAGCGATGCGTCGAAGGCCGCGGGCGCGCCATTCGCATCGGGGCGCTGGCCGTCGAAATACGCATACGACGAAGGGCTCGCCACCACGAAACGCACGTCGATGCCCTGCGCCGCAAGTGCGTTGGCGCGCGACGCGATCGCATAGCGCTGCAACACCTGCGCGCCGCCCGAGTGCCCGGCGAACACGATCGTTTTCAGATTGGGAAAGAGACGCCGGTCGGCGAGATGCCGCTCTATATCGTCAAGCACAGCGTAGGAACTCACCGGCACGCCGCTCGCGGCGTTCGCCCCGGCCATCCACGCATTGCCCTTCCAGCTCAGGAGATCGCCCGGTGCGTCGTGCGCGCGCACGTCGGCGCCGCTCAGGAATTGCGGCGCGACGAGCAAGGTGCTCGCGGCATCGACGCCCGCCAGTTCCCGCGCGTGCTGGGCGGTGTGAAAGTAGGTATCGGCGTTACGCAGCCTGCCATGCACGATGACCACGGCGCGTTGCACGTCCGGCTGCGGCACGTTCCAGTCCGCGCTTAGATAAAGGGGAAACTGCGCGTGGCCTTGCGGGGTGTCGATGGCGAGGCGCGCGTCGGCGATCGCGTCGACGGGCCGCAGCGGCCGCGCCTGCACCGATGTCGTCGCAGCGACCAGAGCGGTCGCGATAACCAGCCAGCGCAGGACATTCAAACGCATGGAGGCGCTCGCCGCAAAAGGCAGACAAACAGACGGCACACACGCGCCGTCTGTGCAAGAAAAGCGCGGACGCTCAGGAACCGAACATGCGATTGACGGCGCGCTCCAGGTGCGCGCGCATGGCCGTCGCGGCGCGCTCGGCGTCGCGCGCCTGGATGGCTTCGAGCACTTCGAGGTGTTCCTGCTGCACGAGGCGCTGGCGTTCGATCGACTTCACGAGCGAGAGATTGCGCGAGAGGTTCATGCTGAACACCATCTGCTCCTGGATGCCCGAAAGCGCCGTGATGAAGAACTGGTTCTTCGAGGCGCGCGCCACGGCCATGTGAAACGCGAAATCGTCTTTCGCGCCGATGCCCGAGGTTTCGATGATGGTTTGCAGGTTGTCCCATTCGCGCCGGATCGCGGCGATGTCGTCGTCCTCCGCCTTCTGCGCGGCCAGCGACGCCGCGCCTGATTCGACCACCACGCGGTACTCGTAGCAGCGGCGAATGTCCGACAACGTTTCGAGCGGCGCGAAGCGGCGCACGTCCGGATCGGGCCTGCGCATGACCGTCGTGCCCGAACCGTGGCGCGTGGCGATGATGCCGTCCGCGCGCAGTTGGGCGAGCGCCTCGCGCACCGTGGGGCGCGAGGTCGCGAAGCGCTCCGCGAGCATGTGCTCGGTCGGCAGGCGCTCCCCTTCCTTGTATTCGCCCTCGATGATGCGATTGAGGATGTCGCTGTAAATCCGCGCCGGCATATTCGGCGCTTTCTGCTCAGACATGATCGGACGGTGCACTTTGGGTTGTCAGGAGTGTCGTCAATTGTAAGTCATATGGCGAGCCGGTAGCGCGCCCGCGCCCCCGTCCAGCCCCGTTTTACGCCTGTTGCAGCCCGTTCGGGCGTGTTTTTAAGCCGCTTTACCAATTTGCGCGCTCACGCGCATGCGCAGCGCCGCCGTTTGCGTCTCGCCCGGCGCGAGCCAGCGCAGGCCAAGCCCCGTGTGAATCGCGTCGGGCAAGCCAAGCCACGGCTCGACACAGTAGAAGTCCGAATCGGGCGCGAGCGTCCAGGTCGTGACCGCATACCACGACGCCGAACCGGGCCGCCGCAGATCGATTTCGATCGCGCGTTGCTGCGCAGGCATGTCGATGCGCACGGGCGCATCGGGCTCGCCGTCGAGGCAATGAAAGCGGTCGATGATCTGCGGGTCGTCGAAACGGTAGTGCGTTGCGCCCGGTGCGGGCGCGGTCGTCGCGCCGTCCGGCAACTGGCGGCGATGGACGTTGCGCGGCAGCGTGATCGTCGTCTCGCCGCGCTGGCCGTGCGGCAGCGCGAAGTAGAAGTGATGGCCCGCGTAGTACGGCAAAGGCGTGTCGCCGGTGTTTGTCGTGGTCAATTCCACGTCGAGCGTCGATTCGTCTTCGAGCCGGTAAGCGGCCTCGAAGCGAAAGCCGAACGGGTAGACCTCACGCGTCGCGGCGTTATCGGTGAGCGTCATGCGCACGCCGTCGCCTTGCGGCGCGACCTGGGCGGCAAACGGCAGGTCGCGCGCGAAGCCGTGCAGCGGCACGTCGCGCACGACGCCTTGCGCGTCGCGCCACCGGCCCATGCGGCCGTCCACCCAATGCCGCGCGATGAAAGGAAACAACAGCGGATTGCCGCCGCGGATCAAGCCCGGCCGGCTCCAGTCCGGCGCATCGGGCCAATGGATGATGGGCGCGCCGCCAATCGTCCACGAGAGCAGACGCGCGCCCGCCTGCGGCGCGACGAGCAGCCGCGAAGCGCCGCGCGCGAGTTCGATGACATCCTGGTTCTGAAACTGCGGCATGGTTCGCTCGATCGGAAGGAATCAGACAGCCGCGCGCAGCGCGCCCGCGAAATCGGGCTCGGGCAAGCCGCGCACGCCCGCGTCGATGGCGAACACCAGGCCGTCCTGCGCGCCGGGTTGCGGCGGGCAGATCGTCGTGACGTACAGCACGTCGAGGTTCGCACCGCCGAACGCACACATCGACGGCTTCGCAACCGGCACGGACACGCTGCGCTCCAGCCGCCCGGCGGGCGTGAAGCGCAGCAACCGGCCCGCGTCGTTCGCGCAGATCCAGTAGCAGCCATCGGCATCCACGGCCGCGCCGTCGGGCCGACCCGTGTAGTCGTGCAGATCGGCGAACACGCGCCGGTTGGTCGGCACGCCGTCGTCGATGTCGTAATCGAACGCCCAGATCACGCGGCTCGACGGATGCGAGTCGGACAGATACATCGTGCGGCCGTCCGGCGACCACGCGAGGCCGTTCTGCGTGCACAGGCCCTCGACCACGGGAGCGGACAAGCCCTCTTGCGCCGTGTAGCGATAGAGCTTGCCCGCCGGATGCGGTTGCGCGGCGTCCTGCACCATCGTGCCCGACCAGAAGCGGCCCTGGCGGTCGCAGCGGCCGTCGTTGAAGCGCATGTTCGCGGCGTCGTGCGCCACGCCCGCGAGCGCATGCACGCTCACCTCGCCCGTCCGCGCGTGGGCTGCCGGCTCGTGCAAGGTGACCGCGAAGAGTCCCGTTTCGAGCGCCGCGAGCACAGCGCCGTCACGCGCGAACGCGAAGCAGCCGATGCGCTCGGGCAGCGCCCACTCGGTGCGGCGCGACGTATCGAGCGCGTAGCGCACGAGCGTTTGCGCAGGTATGTCGACCCAGTAGAGCGCGTTTTCCCCGGCGCGCCACACGGGGCACTCGCCCACCGAGGAGCGGCGCGCATCGCGCGTTTCCAGCGCACGCGCCGCCATCGTCCCCACGTCGCTCATGATGGCTTGCGTGCTCAACGTTGTGCCTTCTTCCAGTCCTGATAGGCGGCGAGGGTCGCCTCGTTCGGCGGATACGTGCCCGGCAGCGCCGCGCCTGCCTCGATGCGCTCGGTGATGAAGCGTTCGAGCGTTTCCTGCTCGGTCGCGTCGCGCGCGACTTCCTCGGCCAGATGACGCGGAATCACGACCACGCCATCGGCGTCGCCCACGATGATGTCGCCCGGATACACGGCCACGCCGCCGCAACCGATCGGCACGTTCAGATCCACGGTGTGGTGCTTGCACAGATTGAGCGGCGCGGAGGCGCCCGCGCAAAAGACCGGAATGCCGAGCGCGGCGATGGTCGCGCTGTCACGCACCGGGCCGTCGGAGACCATGCCCGCCACGCCGCGCACCTTCATGCGCGTGGCGAGGATCGAGCCCATCGAAGCGGCATCGGTCACGCCACGGCAGTCCTGCACGAGCACCGCACCCGCGGGCACGGTCTCGACGCCCTTGCGCTGCGGATGCTCCGGGTTCTGGAACGCGCTCAACTGATCGAGGTCCTCGCGCGCCGGGATATTGCGCATCGTGAAGGCCGGCCCGACCAGGTTGGGCGCGCCCGACGCCGGTGCGGCGAGCGGCTTCACGCCATGCAGGAAGACGTTGCGCAGGCCGCGCTTGAAGAGTTGCGTGGTGAGCGTGGCGTTGGAAACGTGGCGCAGTTGTTCGAGCGCGGCGTCGCTCACGGGGATGGCGGGGGAATTCATCGTGTCTCGTCCGTTGTCGTGTGTCGTGGTGCGCGTGGCGCAAGCAGGCGGCTCGAAAAACTGTCGAGCAGATGGATCGCATTGTTGTAATACAACACGAAAATTGTCAACCAGCCATTGCGCTGCGGGCGAGCCTCGGATGTATGACGACTCGGTGCCGAAACGACCGGGCGCGCCAGCCGCACCATCGTAAAAATCGTCCGCGAAAAACGTGCGATAGATCAATAAACATCGAGCCAACCCGAGCAGAGGCCGCGCCGGGCGTCCGACCCCGATCCGGCACCAGGGAAATCCCCAGCGCATCAGGATTTGCTTTACAACTTTACCGCAAATAGAATGATGTCTTACATGAAGGGTCCGGTTCACGCGCGGCACGACCCTTCCTCGCGGCCAGCAGGAGACCAGCGGCACAAGCAGCCAGCGGCCAGCACGGGGCGCCACGCACAGAAACACATCCATTCGGGCTCCCCTTCCGGCACGGCCACGCGCCGGAAGGGGAGCCCGCCAACAGCAGGAGACGAGCAGTGCAACGCAAGACAATCAAGGGGGTGCGGTGGTGGATCATCGGCCTCATCATGATCGGCACCATCTTCAACTACCTCGCGCGCAGCTCGCTCGCGGTGGCCGCACCCACGCTGACTGAAACGCTTCACATGACCACGCAGCAGTACTCGTACGTGGTCACGGCCTTCCAGGCCTGCTATGCCCTCGCCCAACCCATCGCCGGCTTCGTGCTCGACTCCGTGGGCATCAAGATCGGCTTCGCGATCTTCGCGTTCGGCTGGGCCATCGCCAACATGCTGCACGGCCTCGCCGGCAGTTGGCCCGCGCTCGCCGCGTTCCGCGGCATGCTCGGCCTGACCGAAGCCGCGATCTTCCCGGCCGGCATGAAGGCCATCAGCGCATGGTTCCCGGCCAAGGAGCGCTCGGTCGCGACCGGCTGGCTCAACACCGGCACGTCGATCGGCGCGATGCTCGCGCCGCCGCTCGTCGTGTGGTGCATTCTCAAGTTCAACTGGCAGTTCGCGTTCGTGCTGACGGGCGGCGTCGCGCTGATCTGGGTGGCGCTGTGGCTCGTGTTCTTCAAGATGCCCGCCGAGCACCCGCGCCTCTCGCAGGAAGAAGCCGAGTACATCCGCGAAGGCCAGACCGCAGCGCAGAAGTCCACGCAAGGCCGCCGCGCCTCGTTCAAGGAAGTGCTCAAGACGCGCCGCTTCTGGGGCATCGGCATTCCGCGCATGCTCGCCGAGCCGGCATGGCAGACCTTCGGCGCGTGGATTCCGCTGTACATGGTCACCGTGCGACACATGAACCTGAAGGAAATCGCGCTGTTCGCGTGGATGCCGTTCCTCGCCGCCGACCTCGGCTGCCTCGTGGGCGGCTACCTCGCGCCGCTTTTCATCCGCTGGTTCGGCTGCTCGCTCATCACTTCGCGCAAGCTCGTCATCACGACCGGCGCGGTGCTGATGGTCGGCCCGGCCTGCGTGGGGCTCGTGGCAAGCCCGTACGCCGCCATCGCCCTCTTCTGCGTCGGCACGTTCGCACACCAGACGATTTCGGGCGCGCTGTTCACGCTCGCCTCCGACGTGTTCGGCCAGCACGAAGTCGCCACCGCCACGGGTCTCTCGGGCATGTTCGGCTACCTCGGCGCGACGGTGTTTTCGCTCATCGTCGGCGCAGTGGCCAGCACGATCGGCTATAACCCGTTGTTCGTATGCCTGATGCTGTTCGACATCATCGGCGCCTGCGTGGCGTGGCGCCTGATCTCGAACGAACAGAAGGACAACGCGGCCAGTCCCGCACTCCAGCCCTCGCATAACGTGAAGGCTTGATCGACATCATCACTGGCCGGCGCCCGCGAGGGCGCCGGCTTTCGGCATTTCCATGTGAGGACAATCACCGTGAAGAAAGTTGCATTGACCGGCGCGGCCGGCCAGCTCGGCACCGTGTTGCGCAAAGGCCTGCACGAGCGCGGCGTGAACCTGCGATGCGCCGCCGGCTCGAAGCCGCTTGAACCGCTCTTCGCGGGCGAGGACGTGATGCACGGCGACCTGCGTCAGCCCGACGTGGTCGACCGCCTGCTCGACGGCGTCGACGTGCTGATCCACATGGCCGGCACGAGCGTGGAACGCCCCCTGCCCGAGATCATCGAAAACAATCTGCGCGGGCTCGTCGAAGTCTACGAAGGCGCGCGCCGCCACGGCACGAAGCGCATCCTGTTCGCGAGCTCGAACCACGCGATCGGCATGTACCCGGTGGAAGACAAGCTCACGCTCGACTGCGCGTTCCGCCCGGACGGCTTCTACGGCCTTTCCAAGGCGTGGGGCGAATCGCTCGCGCGCCTCTACTGGGACAAGCACGGCATCGAGACCGTGAACGTGCGCATCGGCAGTTGCCTGCCGAAGCCCACTGAGTTCCGCCACCTGAGCACGTGGTTCGGCCACGAGGACCTGTTCCATCTCGTCGATCGCGTGATCAACGTCGATGAGATCGGCTTCGCCGTGGTGTGGGGCGTGTCGAACAACACGCGCAGCTACTGGATTCAGGAAGGCGCGCACGACGACGCAAAGCGCCTCGGCTACGAGCCGAAGCAGAATTCGGAAGACTGGGCAGCCGGGATTCTCGCGCGAGACAATCCGCTCGACGCGGTGGCGCAGCGCTACCAGGGCGGCAGCTTCGCGAGCTTCGATTTCACGCCGGCGGACCAGCGCGGCAAGCGCGCCTGATCTCCCGCCTTCCAGCCTGTATGCAGAAGCGCCCATTGCGGGCGCTTTTTTTTCGCCTCGCAAAGCCCCGCCACCAGGATTGCCGGACAAGCCGGCGGCTGTCCGACTATGCCGAATTCGGCATCGCCGCTGTTTATTTCCTGCAAGACCCGGCAGCTTTTGGACTCTTATATTGCTCAAAGCCGACCGCGAGAACCGGAACGCGAGGGGCAGGTGCCCGCAGAACCGTCAGGGGTGCAGGTACTGCACGATCCATCATTGAGGAGCACAAATATAATGAAGTTCCGTACCACAGCCATAGCCGCCGCCGTCATCCTGGGTACAACCCTGGCAGGCGCATCGAGCGCCTTTGCCGCCGCGCCGGTCGAAGTGAAGATCGGCTTCGCCGCGCCGCTCACAGGCGGTCAGGCTCACTATGGTGCCGATTTCCGCAGCGGCGTGCAGCTCGCGATCGAGGACATGAACGCGACCAACCCGGTGATCGGCGGCAAGTCCGTGCACTTCGTGCTCGACGCCCAGGACGACCAGGCCGACCCGCGCACCGGCACGACGGTCGCGCAAAAACTCGTGGACGACGGCGTGGTCGCCGTGATCGGCCACTACAACTCGGGCACGAGCATCCCGGCCGCGCCGATCTACGCGAAGGCGGGCATTCCCGAAATCGCCATGGCCACGGCCCCGACCTATACGCGCCTCGGCCTGCCCACCACGTTCCGCCTGCTGACTTCGGACACGCAGCTCGGCAGCGTGCTCGGCGACTACGCCGTGAAGGGCCTCAAGTTCAAGCGCCTCGCGATCGTCGACGATCGCACCGCCTACGGCCAGGGCGTGGCCGAAGAGTTCACCAAGGCCGCGAAGGCGGCGGGCGCCACCGTGGTCGCGCAGGAATACACGAGCGACAAGGCCGTGGACTTCCGCGCGATTCTCACGAAGATCAAGGAGGCAAACGTCGACGCGGTGTTCTACGGCGGCGCGGATACCCAGGCCGCGCCCATGCTCAAGCAAATGCGCTCGCTGGCGATCAAGGCGCCGCTGCTCGGCCCGGACATGGTCCAGTCCGCCAACCTGATCAAGGTCGCGGGCGAGGCGTCGGAAGGCACGCTGGCCGCGTCCGAAGGCAGCCCGCTCGCCCAGATGCCGGGCGGCAAGGCGTTCTCCGACCATTACACCAAGCGCTTCAGCCAGCCGGTGGAACTGTACGCGCCGTACGCCTATGACGGCACGATGGCCGTGTTCAATGCCATGAAGAAGGCAGACTCGACCGATCCGAAAGCCTTCCTCGCCGCACTGAAGGCGACCAACATGAAGGGCATCACCACCTCCGAACTGTCGTACGACCAGTATGGCGACCTGAAGTACGGCGGCGTCACGGTGTACAAGGTCGTGGGCGGCGAGTGGAAGCCGTTGCAGACCGTGGGCACGAAGTAAGGGGTTCCGGTCAATCGCGCGCGGGCGGAGGTGGGTTCTCCGCCCGCGCGGCCGTTTACGGCCGGAACGTCGCGGCCAGAACCTTGCGGCCCGAATCCCGTCGATCCGGCAGGAATCACGCCGCTGGACTTGCACGAAAACGCATAAACGATAATAATTCTCATTCGTAAAAATCGTAAGCGACCTGAAACCCGCGCCCGGACAGCGGCGGCTTTCTGCCAACCATTCGTGCAGCCATCCTCCAGCCTCGCCCACGCGTTCGCCGCGCATTACCGTACGCTGCTTGCGTTCGCGCGGCGGCGCATGCGCTCGGCGGAAGCGGCCTCGGATCTCGTGCACGACGCGTTCGTCAAGGTTGCCTCGCTGCAAGACTCGACCGAGATCCGGCAGCCGCGCGCGTTCTTCGTGCGCGTGATCGAAAACCTGCTGATCGACCGGTTTCGGGAAAGCCGGACGTCCTCGCACCTGCACGTCGACATGCTTGCGCACGACGACGATAATGACGCCTGCCCGGAGCTGGCCGTCGATCCCGTCGACCCCAGCCAGTTTGCCGAAGCCTCGCAAACCGCGCGGGCGCTCGAACAGACGGTGAACGCCCTGCCGCCGCGCTGCCGCGAGGTCTTTCTGCTGCGCAAGGTGCACGGGCTTTCGCACGAAGCTATCGCGCAGCGTCTGCAAATCAGCAAGAACATGGTCGAAAAGCATCTGCGGCGCGCGCTCCTGGACCTGCTCGAATTCGATCGCGACGCGCATGGCGCAGGTACGCCGTCCGACCATGACTAAGGATCATCAGCACGCGGGTATGCCCGATTCGTTCCCAGCCGACCTCGCCGCCGACGCGCAAGCGGCCGCGCGCACGCGCCGCATTCGCGCACAGGCCGCCGTGTGGATCGTGCGTATCGACGCGGGCCGCGCCCGGATAGACGACGCGCGGCTTGCACGCTGGTGCGCGCGCTCCCCGCAGCATGGCAAGGCCTTCGAAGCGGCGCTCAGGCAGTGGCGCGAGGCCGATGCGCTGCGCGCGCCGACGCATGCAAAGTCCGCCCCTGCGGGCAACATCACGAAACCGCGCACGCTGGCGGCTTTCCGACGCTTTGCATTCACCGCGCCGCGCGCCGCGTTTGCCGCCCCATTTGCCGCCGTGATCGCGGCGATCGGCATAGGCGCCGCGCTCTATGCGCACGCCCCCGACTACGCAACCGCGCCAGGCGAATTGCGCACGCTCGCGCTCGCAGACGGCACCATCGCGAAGCTCGATGCGGACTCGGCCATCGACGTGCGCTACACGCCGAACGAGCGCAGCATCGTGCTCGCGCGCGGCCGCGCGGCCTTCGAAGTCCGGCACGGCGACCCGCGCCGCTTCGTCGTGCATGCGGGCGGCGGCGAGATCGTGGATATCGGCACGGCCTTCCAGGCGAGCACGCCGTCGCTCAATCCCGCGCGCACCGGCGACGTACTCGTGACGGTGACGCAGGGCCGCGTGGCCGTGCGCAACGCGGCCGGCAGCAGGGAAGCCGTGGCCGGGCAGAGCGTGGCATTCGGCGACGGCGACCGTGCGCCCGCCATGGTGGGCGTGGACCTTTTCGCCGCCACGGCATGGCAGCGCGGCCGCATGGTGTTCACCGACGCGCCGCTCGGCGACGTGGTCGCCGCGCTGAACCGCTACTGGAACGGCCACTTCGTCTACGTGCGCGGCAGCGCGGCCGCCCTGCGCGTGTCCGGCAACTTCGCGATCGGCGCGCCCGCGCGAGCGCTTGCCACCCTCGCCGAAACGTTGCGTCTGCAATCAACGCAGATCGCGGGCCGCATCGTCATTCTCTCCGCGCCGGAGGCAGCGGCAACGCAGTAGCACGCACCGCGCAAAAAAATTTTGCGCGGGACATCCGGTTTCTTCGCGCTCAAACGTCTATTCCCTCATCAGCAACAAAAACGGGGAATTTCGTTGTACTTACCACCATCATTCAAACCGCTCGCTATTTGCGCGGCGGCCGTCGCCCTCTTCGCCACCCTGCCCGTCACGGCTCAAAGCCAGACAGTCGGCCAGCAGAACACGGCCCACGGCAGCCCACGACTCGATTACCGCATCGCCCCCTCGGACCTCAACACGGCGCTCAACCAGTTCGCTGAAACGAGCGGCATTCAGCTTGTCTACACGAGCGCGCTCGTGGCGGGCAAGCGCTCGCCGGGCTTCGCGGGCCACGCCGACGCTTCCGGCGCGCTCGCGCAACTGCTGCGCGGCAGCGGCCTGCGCGCCGTGCGCGGCCAGAACGCCGCGTTCGTGCTGGAGGCCGAACCCACGCCGCCCACGGAAACCGGCGCGCTCAACGAGACCTCGCTGCCCGCCGTGACAATCAGCAAGCGCAGCATCGTCGAGCAAAACGACCCCACCGTCGCGAGCGCGGCGCTGAAGTCGAGCGTGCCGCTCACCCGCACGCCGCAATCGGTTTCGGTCATCGAACGCCAGCAGATGGACGTGCAGAACGTGCAGTCGGTCGCGCAGGCGTTGCGCTATTCGGCTGGCATCGTGCCGGAAACGCGCGGTATCGGCGACCGTTACGACAGCTTGCAGATGCGCGGCTTTGGCGGCTTCGGCGGCAACGCCGTCTACGTGAATTTTCTCGACGGGCTCAACCTGGGCCGCGGCCTTTCCTACGCCGTGCCCCAGATCGAACAATACGGACTGCAACGCATCGAAGTGCTGCGCGGGCCAAGCTCGATTCTTTATGGCCAGGCGAACCCCGGCGGCGTGGTCGTGCTGGAGAGCAAACGTCCCGAAGCGGATCACGTCAACGAGGTGATGCTCGGCGCGGGTACGCACAACCGCTGGGAAGGCGCGTTCGACCTGGGCGGCGCCGTGGACGCCGACCAGCGTGTGCTTTACCGCTTCGTCGGCCTCGCGCGCGACACCGACACGCAAGTGGACGGCACGAAGGAACAACGCATCTACGTCGCGCCCTCGCTCACGCTGCGCCCCGACGCGAACACGGAGCTCACGCTGCTCGCCAGCTACCAGTACGACCCGAACAACGGCTACTACGGCTTTCTGCCGCGCTATGGCACCGTCTCGTACAACCCGAACGGCATGATCGGCACCGGCTTCAACGACGGCGAGCCCGATTTCGATCATTTCCGCCGCGAGCAGGCTTCGCTCGGCTATGCGTTCACGCACCGCTTCAACGACACCTTCACCGTCCGGCAGAACGCGCGCTACATGCATATGTGGAGCGACTACCAAACGGTCTATTCGAGCGGTTACACGAACACGACCAATCGCTACCTGAATCGCCTGACGACGGCTTCGCTCGAACATCTCGACGCGCTTTCCACCGACACCCAGCTCGAAGCCGACTTCGCAACCGGCGCGGTGCGCCACGCGGTGCTCATGGGCCTCGATTACCAGATGACGATGTCGGACCGCCGGCTCGCATCGGGCAAGGCCCCCGCGCTCGACATCACGGCGCCCGTGTATGGGCAGGCGATCGCCACGCCCACGCTTGCCAGCTACACGCGCCAGCGCACCGACGACCTCGGCCTCTACTTGCAGGACCAGATGACGCTCGGCAAGTGGTCGTTCGTGCTCGGCGCGCGCGAGGACTTCGCAACAACGAGCGCGAACGAATACGTCAAGCACACCTCCACGTCACAGTCCGACCGCGCCTTCACCTGGCGCGCTGGCCTGCTCTACGCGTTCGACAACGGCCTTTCGCCCTTCGCAAGTTTTTCGCGCTCGTTCCAGCCCATCACCTCGGGCACGACGGCCGACGGCAGCCCGCTCAAGCCTTCCACGGGGCGACAGTTCGAAGTCGGCCTCAAGTATCAGATTCCGGGCACCACGAGCTTCACGACGCTCTCGTTCTACGACCTCGAACAGCACAACGTGTCCACGCCCGACCCCAGCAACGCGAACTACCGCGTGCAGACGGGCGCCGTGAAAAGCCGCGGCGTGGAGCTGGAAACGCACTTGAACGTCACGCGCGATCTCTCGCTGATCGCCGCGTACACCTATACGAGCGCATGGGTCGCGAGCGCGAACGATTCGTCACTCGGCCACACGCCCGCCGCCGTGCCCAAAAATACGGCTTCGCTCTGGGCGGATTACACGCTGCATCGCGGCCCGCTCAAGGGTTTCGGCATGGGCGCGGGCGTGCGCTATATCGGCAGCACCTATGGCGCGGCCGACGACTCGTTCAAGGTGGGCTCCTTCACGCTCGTCGATCTCGCGCTGCACTACGAATTGCGCAACTGGCGCTTTGCCGTCAACGCGTCGAATCTCTTCGACCGCCAGTACGTCGCCGCCTGCGCAAGCAGCACGCAATGCTTCTGGGGCGTTCGCCGCGAGGTGATTGGCACCGCGCGATATCAATGGTGAGGTTGAGGATGAAACATCGTCGCACTTTCTCCCGCCGCGCGGCTGGCGTGCTCCTTGCCCTGGCGCTGGCGCATACGGCCGTTGCCCAGGCGCAGGTTCCACATGCATCGGCCAAAGCCGATTCAACCGTAACTCATTCGGATGCCGAATCAACTGCCTGGCCACGCGCCCTGCTTCCCGACACCGAATCGTTCGTGCTCGAAACGGGCGCGCAGGGGCCTCGCTACCGCGTCTGGCTCTATCGGCCCACGCCGCACGGGCAAGCGAGCGCCGAAGGCGAAGCCGCCAGCGCGCCCGCGCAAAGCGCTGCGCCGCCATTGCTCGTGCTGCTCGACGGCAACGCGACATTCCCTCTCGCCGTGAGCGCCGCGCGCTTGCAGGAACGGCTAATCGGCCCCGTGGTGATTGCCGCCATTGCCGCCGACAACGACGCGCTGTTCGACGAACGCCAGCGCTTTCGCGACTTCACGACGCCCAATCGCGACGGTTGGGGCGTACCGCGCAACGCACACGGTGCGCCGCTCGATACGGGCGGCGCGCAGGCGTTCGAAGCCGTGGTCAACGAGGCATTGCCGCGCGCCATTCAGGCGCGAGTCGAGATATCGGCGCAACGGCGCATGTTGTTCGGGCATTCGCTGGGCGGCTTCTTCGTCCTGCACGACGCGCTCGCGCATCCGGGCGCGTACTCGCGCTATATGGCGGCAAGTCCTTCGCTCTGGTGGAACGCGGGCGAACTGCTTGCGAGCACTCGCGCGGCTGGGGATGCCGGGCGAAACCGTGCGCCGGGCACGCGGATTCCGCTCGCGATTCGCGTGGGCGGCGACGAGCAGCGGGTCGCGGCCGATGCAACGCCGGCGCGCATCGAGCGCGTGACCCATGCCGCGATGCTCGACAACGCCCGCGCGTTTGCCGACTTGCTGAACGCTACGCCCGCGCTCGGCTTCGACGCGGATATGCAGGTCTACCCCGGCCAGAATCACGTGTCATATCTGCCTGCCGCGATCAGCGAAGCAGTCGTGCTGGCGAGCGGACACGGGCGATAGCAAAAAAAACGGCGGTGCAGGATCCCCATCGACCCGGCACCGCCGAACATACTGCTTTCGGAGCGTGAAGACTTCTAAACGACCCTGAATCCAGCCTTAGAAGCGGTGAACGATACCGATCGCGCCCGCCACCTGGCTGCGCGACGACGAAGGCGCGCTGTTCTGGCCGTCGCCGATGTCAGCCGTCGCGTTGATGATGTTGCCCGCACCGTTGTTGCCGAGCGTCTGACCTCCCGCGCGCTGGAACGCCTCGACGAAGTAGATACCCGTGCGCTTGGACAACGAGTAGTACTGCGAGAGGTTGTACTGCTGGTACGAAGCCGCGCTCTGCACGCCGTTGGCCTTGGTCGCGCGCGTGTAGGCGAAACCGGCCGCGAGATCGAGCGTGGTGAACGGCTTGTAGTGCAGCACGACGCCGCCCGTGTTCCAGATCTGCGTGTCGAAGAACTTCGAGTTGATGCCCGGGATGTACTGAACGTTCGAGTACGCCGCCGAAATATCCCACTGCGAGTTGAACTGGTAGCCCGCCGTGACGGCGAGGCGCTGCTGCGCCTGGGCGGTCTGGAAGCCGTTGGTGATGGCCGACACGCCCGGCTCGCCGTTGCTCGACGCCGTCGAGTTCGCACCCCACGCGCCGCCGCCGCTCGCCGAGTTGTTCAGACGCTCGAAGCCCACGGCGATGCCCGCCGGACCATGCAGATATTGCGCCGCGATGCTCCACGACTGGCCCGCGCCGGTGCTGCCCGGCACGCCGCCCAGCGCGTACATGCCGCTCACGGTCAGGCCCGCGAAGTTCGGCGACGTATAGACAAGCGCGTTGTTGATGCGATAGATCGTGTCCATCGAGTCGAGGTCGCCCGGGTGCGCGCCGTATGCGCCGGTGAGCCACGTGGTCGGGCTGTACGGCGAAAGCAGCGTGTAGTACGGGGCGTACTGGCGGCCACCCGTCAAGGTACCGTAGTTCGCGTTCGCCACGCCCACCCATGCGGCGCGGCTGAACATCAGGCCCGAGGTCGATTGCGCGCCGGTTGCCGAGTTGTAGCCTTGCTCCAGCTGGAAGATCGCGCGCGTGCCGCCGCCCAGGTCCTCACTGCCCTTCAAGCCGATGCGCGAACCGGCCCACACGCCCTGCACCATCTTGACGACCGAGCGGCCGCCTGCATTGCTGCCAAGCGCAGCCGAGCTGCTTTGATAACCAATGCCGGTATCGACGATACCGTACAGCGTGACACTGCTTTGCGCATGAGCGCCGAGCGCGGCGAGTCCAAGCGTGGACGCGAGGATAGTCTTTTTCATCTGTAGTCCTATCTTTAGTCGTTGTGGTTTGAAACTGGTTAAAACCCTGATTGCAACATTTTCTCCTGTACAGCAGAGGGCGCAACACCCCTGAAGCGCCCCCTGCCGCGCCGGCCTTTGCGGCCGGCTCGTCTCCTTAGTGAATCTCGGGCTCGCCGCCCGCACTGGCGCACGAACCGCCCGCGCCGTCACGCTGCATGAAATCGAATTCGCAGCCGTTGTTGGCCTGCATCACGTGCATCTGGTACATCGCGCCATAGCCGCGCGTGAAGCGCGGTTCCGGTGCGACCCACTCGGCCTTGCGGCGCGCCATTTCCTCATCGGAGATCAGCACGTTCAGGCGGCGCTCCGGCACGTTCATCTCGATCAGGTCGCCGTCCTTGACCAGTGCGAGCGGACCGCCGATGAACGATTCCGGCGCCACGTGCAGCACGCACGCGCCATAGCTCGTGCCGCTCATGCGGGCGTCGGAAATACGCAACATGTCGCGCACGCCCTTCTGGAGGATCTTTTGCGGAATCGGCAGTTGGCCCCACTCGGGCATGCCCGGCGCGCCAACAGGACCCGCGTGCTGGAGCACGATCACGCTGTTCTCGTCGCAGTCGAGGTCTTCGCTGTCGATGCGCGCGGCCATGTCGTTGTAGTCCTTGAACACAACAGCCTTGCCCGTGTGGACGTGCAGGTGCTTTTCTGCTGCGCCCGGCTTGATCACGGCGCCGTCCGGCGCGAGGTTACCGCGCAGCACGGCGAGGCCCGTATCCGGCATGAGCGGCTTCGCACGGCGATAGATCACCTCTTCGCTGTAGATTTCCGCATCGGCAATGTTCTCGCCGAGCGTCTTGCCGTTCACGGTCATCTGCGTGCCGTCGATCAGGTCGCCCAGTTCCTTGAGCATCGCGCGCAGACCGCCCGCATAGTAGAAGTCCTCCATGAGGTACTTGCCGGTCGGGCGGATGTTCGCGAGCACCGGCGTGCGGCGCGCGATTTCGTCGTACTGCGCGAGCGAGAGATCGACACCGGCGCGGCGCGCGAGCGCGATCATGTGCACGATCGCGTTGGTCGAGCCCGAAAGCGCGAGACACGTGGTCACGGCGTTATCGACTGCCTTGCGCGTGATGATGTCCGAAGGCTTCAGGTCTTCCCACACCATCTCGACAATGCGCATGCCCGTTTTCGCCGACATCTGCGCGTGGCGCGAGTCCGGCGCGGGAATCGAGGCGAAGCCCGGCAGCGTGAAGCCGAGCGCTTCCGCCGCGCTCGTCATCGTCGATGCGGTGCCCATCGTCATGCAGTGGCCCGGCGAGCGCGCAATGCCGCCTTCCACGCCCTTCCAGTCCTCTTCGGTGATCTTGCCCGCGCGCAGGTCGGCCCAGTACTTCCAGGTGTCCGAGCCCGAGCCGAGCGTCACGCCGTTCCAGTTGCCGTTGAGCATCGGGCCCGCAGGCAGGAAGATCGTCGGCAGGTCCATCGAGATCGCGCCCATCAAGAGCGCGGGCGTGGTCTTGTCGCAACCGCCCATCAGCACGACGCCGTCGGCCGGATACGAGCGGATCGTCTCTTCCGCTTCCATGGCGAGGAAGTTGCGGTAGAGCATCGTGGTGGGCTTCTGGAACGGCTCGGAGAGCGTTTGCACCGGCAGCTCGATCGGGAAACCGCCTGCTTGCCAGATGCCGCGCTTGACCTCTTCCACACGCTGCTTGAAGTGCGTATGGCAAGGGTTCATCTCGCTCCACGTATTGAGGATGGCGATCACCGGCTTGCCCGCGTATTCTTCGCGGCTGTAGCCCATCTGCGCGGAGCGCGAGCGATGGCCGAACGACCGCAGGTCGTTCACGCCATACCAGCGGTGGCTGCGCAGTTCTTCGGGGGTCTTTCGCTTCTTGCTCATCTTGCGTTGCTCCAGGTGTTTCCAGTAAAGCCGCCGGCGGCGCGCTAGCGTTGTTCCTTCACGCGCGACACGAGCTGTGTCGGGCTGACGAATTGCAGGGCGACCAGCACCCACGCAAGCGTGATGGCCATATAGATCATGGCCATCGCGTCGATGGATTGCGGCGCACGCACGCCCGTCGAGAAGACGGCGTAGTACAGCGCAACCACCAGCGTTTGCGTGTCGGGTCCGGCGGTAAAGAAAGTGAGTTCGAACATGCCGATCGTGCGCACCAGCACGAGCAGCCCCGCCGCCAGCATCCCGGGCACGAGAAGCGGCAGCAATACATAACGGAAATAGCGCAGCGTGTTCGCGCCGAAAATGCGCGCGGCCGATTCGAGGTTCGGATCGATCTGCTCGATGAACGGCGTCATCACGAGAATCACGAACGGCAGCGCGGGCACGAGGTTCGCGAGAATCACGCCGGGCAGCGTGCCCGCGAGGCCGATCTGGTACATGGCAGTGGCCATCGGAATACCGTACGTGACGGGCGGCACCATGAGCGGCAGCAGGAACACCAGCATGGCAATGCGCTTGCCTGGGAACTGCGCGCGCGCCAGCGCGTAGGCAGCGGGCACGCCCAGCGCGATGGAGAGCAGCACGACCGAGCCCACCACTTCGAACGTCACCCACAGCACGCTCGACAACTGGAAGTCGCGCCACGCCTGCGCATACCAGTGCAGCGTGAAGCCTTGCGGCAGCGGCGTGCCGAACCAGCGGGTGGCGATGGAGTTCACGCCGACGGTGGCGATCAGCAGCACCACGTTGAGCAGGAAGAACACCACGCCGCCCCAGACGAACACTTTCCAGAGCACCTCGGGCAAGCGCGAAGCGGGCTTGGCCTGCTCGACGTTGGCGGCGGACGTGGAACGCTCCCCGCTCGTCGTCGCTTCCGTGCTGAGGCCGGCCGCGTTGCGTTGATGTGCGGTCATCAGCCTTTCCCTCCGCTCACCGGGCCCGAGTAGAAGAAGCGCTTGGCGCTCAACATCGCGGCCACGACGATCAACTGCACGAAGCCCATCACGATCGCGATGGTCGAGGCGAGCGAGTAGTCATAGCTCTCGAACGCCGCCTCCGCTGCCGCGATGGAGATCACGCGCGTGGGACCGGCGGGCGCGCCGAGCAGCACCGCCGAAGGGAACACCGAATACGCCTGCACGAACGAAAGACACGCGGCCATCGTGAGACCGGGCGCGAGCAGCGGCAGATAGATTTGACGGAACTGCTGCCACGGGCCCGCACCGAGCGTGGCCGCCGCGCGCGCGAGCGTCGGGTCGATGCCCGTGATGTACGAGAGCGTAAGCAGGAAAGCGAACGGAAAACCCGAAACGATCAGCGAGATCAGCACGCCCCAGTAGTTGTGCGTGAGGCGGATCTCTTCGCTCGTGTACAGATGCAGCGCGTGCAGCGCCTGCGGGAACCAGCCGTTCGGGCCGAAGTAGCTGAGCATGCCGTCGGCGATCAGCACCGTGCCGAGCGTGACGGGAATCACAAGCAGCGTGGTCACGAGCTTCTGGTACGGCGACTTGCGGCGCAGCGCGAACGCGACCGGCAGCGAGAGCCCGACATTGATGATGGTCGCGGGCACCGCCAGCTTGAGCGTGACGAACACCGTGGGCCACAGCGCGAGGTCGTGAATGAACTGGAGGTAATTCGCGAACATGCCGCCGCCGTTCATCGGCTTGAACGACAGCACGAGACCGTAGGCGAACGGATAGAGGAACATCGCGATGATGAAGCCGAGCGCGGGCGTGACGAGCCAGCCGCGCGAATCGCGCGGCGCGCGGGTCAGCGACGGGATGAGCGTGCTCACGACGCACGCTCCGCGTAGGCCAGCACATGCGAAGGCGCAACGCGCAGCGTGGCGCGCTCGCCCGCTTCGAATTCGCCTTCCACGCGCGCCCACAGCTTGCCGAACGGCGCGTTGGCGAGCAGCAGCGAATCGCGGCCGCCGTATTCGACCATTTCCACTTCGACGTCGAACGCGTTGGCGTCGCCCGCGTTGGCACGCTCGAAGTCTTCGGGGCGCATGGCCACCGAGATCTCGTTGCCGCCGCTTTTGGCTGCCATATCGCCCATCGGCACGCCGGTCAGCGTGATGCCCGACGACGACATCGCAATGTGGCCGCCCTGCTCGCCGGTAATGGCGAACGGCAGCACATTGCGAAAGCCCATGAAGCGCGCCACGTGCAGATTCGAGGGGCGGCTATACACTTCCTTGGGCGTGGCCACCTGCTGCACGACGCCCTCTTTCATCACGACGATGCGGTCCGCCATCGAAAGCGCTTCGTCCTGGTCGTGCGTCACGTAGATCGTCGCGCGCTCCAGTTGCCCGTGAATGCGGCGGATTTCCGCGCGCATTTCAATGCGCAGCTTGGTGTCGAGGTTCGAGAGCGGCTCGTCCATCAGCACGAGCGGCGGCTCGATCACGATGGCGCGGGCAATGGCCACGCGCTGCTGCTGGCCGCCCGAAAGCTGGCCCGGCAGCTTGTTTTCGTGGCCCACCAGTTGCACGAGTTGCAGCGCCTCGCGCGCGCGGCGCTTCGCGTCTTCGCGCGGCACGCCCTGCATTTTCAGGCCGAAGCCCACGTTTTCCAGCACCGTCATGTGCGGGAACAAAGCGTAGTTCTGAAACACCATGCCGAAGCCGCGCTTCTCGGGCGGCAGCACGTCGATACGCAGGTCGTCCAGCCAGATGCTGCCGCTCGTGAGCGGTTGCAGACCCGCAATGCAATTGAGCGCCGTGGATTTTCCGCAGCCCGAAGGCCCGAGCAGCGCAATGAATTCGCCGCGGCGAATGTCGAGGTCGAGACCGCGCAGCGCCGCGAGTTGCGTCCCCTCCGCGTTGGTGAAACTACGGCACACCGAGTCGAGGCGCAGACGATCGAAAGAATGCTTCATGACACGTTCCTGACCAGCATAGTCAACTACACGAGCATGGATCGCGAACGGCGTTCAACACTGAAGCCCATGAGCGCCGTGCGTCCATCGCTGACTCTTCCTCGCGTTACTGGGACTTCTGCGAGCCGACTTCGCGGTCCCATTTCTGGAACGCCGCGACCATCGCCTGCGCCGAAAGCGGCTGGACATGCGGATAGGCCGTGAGCCACTTCGCATACTCGGGGCGGCCGTACTTCGCGATCACATCCTGGCTTTCCTTCGGCGCCATTTGCAGCGTGACGTCCTTCACCGCCGGGCCCGGATAGAAGTAGCCGTCGTCATACGTCATGGCCTGCTGCTGCGGTTCGAGCATGAAGTTCATGAGCTTGAGCAGCACCGCGAGCTTCTCTTTCGACACGCCCTTGGGCACGACCATGTAATGGGCGTCGTTCACCCACGTCATGTTGTTGAACGCCTGGACCTTGAAGTCGGCGGGCACGATGCCGAGCGCGCGCGGGTTGATGTCCCAGCCCGTCACGGTCACGGTCATGTCGCGCGTGCCCTCGCCCAGTTCCTTCATCACCGCCGAGGTGCCGCCGGGGTAGTACGGCACGCACGAGTTCAGCTCCTTCAGGAACGCCCAGGTCTTGTCCCAGCCGTTGATCGGGTCTTGCGGGTTCTTGTCGCCGAGCAGATACGGCAGGCCCATCAGGAACGTGCGGCCCGGGCCCGAGTTGGCCGGACGCGCGTAAATCAGCTTGCCGGGGTTCGCCTTGCACCACGCCAGCAGTTCCTGCGGCGTTTGCGGCGGCTTGGCGACCTTGGCCGGGTTGTATTCGATCAGCGGACCGGCCGGCATGTACGACACTTCGAGGCCGTAGCCTTGCGCGAGGTCCTGCATCTTGCGCGGGCCCGGCGCGTACTTGTCGAGCACGCCCGGCAGCGCCGCCTGCTGGTCGGGAAGCAGCTTCATCCACAGGTTCTGTTCGATGCCCGCGGCGAGCGCGTCGGTGCCCGTGAGCACGAGATCGATGTCCGCGCGGCCGGCGGCCTGCATCGCCTTGATCTTGCCAGGCAACTGCGGCGCGGGCGCGTTGGTGTAAGTGATGTTGGAGACGAGGTTCGGATTCTTCGCCTTGAACGCCTCGAAAGCCTTTTGCGTGAGCTGGAGGTTCCCGGCCACGTCGACAATGTTGAGCGAAACGGGATCGGCCTTTGCCGCGCTCATGCCGAGCGCCGTGGCGGCCGCCACACACACGGCCAGCATCCTGGCCTTCAAACGTCCATCGAACATCGCATCTCCTCGCATCTGTCTATGGAATTGTTTTCTCGCAACCCGTTGATTCTTTTATAACTGGGCCACGTTAAAGGATGCCGAACCACGTACCAAGTTGTCAAGCAACGTCAAGCTTTTTGCGAGACTGTTGTGAGAATGCTGTGAGGCGGTTGTTGGCCTGCTGTTGGCCCGGTGTTGGGCAAAGCGCCTGCGGGACTGCCGCAGGCGCTTCTCCGGCCCGCTTTCGCGGGATTACTTGCGCACCAGTTCGCCGTCGCGCAGACGCCACAGCGCGAGCGGATTGTCGTTCTGGAGTGTGACCGGCAGAAGTTCGGCCGGCAGATCCTGATAGCAGACCGGGCGCAGGAAGCGCTCGATCGCCATCGCGCCCACCGAAGTCGTGCGCGCGTCCGACGTGGCCGGGAACGGGCCGCCGTGAACCATTGCGTACGACACTTCGACGCCCGTCGGGAAGCCGTTCGCGAGAATGCGGCCCGCCTTGCGTTCGAGGATCGGCATGAGGCGCGCGGCCATCGCGTAATCGTCGCGGTCGATGTGCAGCGTCGCCGTGAGCTGGCCTTCCAGGTGCTCGGCCACACGCGCGAGTTCGGCTTCGTCGCGGCACGCCACGACCACCGAAGTCGGCCCGAAAATCTCGTCCGACAACGCGTGCTGCGCGAGGAACTGCTCGGCGCTCGCCTTGAAGAGGACCGGCAGCGCGTCGCAGTGCGCGTCCGTCTTCGTGCCTTCAGCCAGATTTTCGATGCCCGGCAACTGCTTGCGCGCCGCAACGGCTTCGCCATACGTCGAGGCGATGCCCGCCGTCAGCATGCTTTGCGAGGGCTTTTGCGTGAGCGCCGCGCTCGCTGCCTTCACGAAGCGGTCGAGTTCCGGCGAGTCGATCGCCAGCACGAGGCCCGGGTTCGTGCAGAACTGGCCCACGCCCATCGTGAGCGAATCGACGAAGCCCTGCGCGAGCGCTTCGCCGCGTGCGGCCAGCGCCGCGGGCAGCACGAGCATCGGGTTGATGCTGCTCATTTCCGCGTAGACGGGGATCGGCTCGGCTCGCGCGGCCGCGATGTGCGACAGCGCGAGACCGCCGCGACGCGAACCCGTGAAGCCCACCGCCTTGATGGCCGGATGCGCCACGAGCGCTTCGCCCGCTTCGTTGCCGCCGCCGAACACCAGCGAGAACACGCCTTCGGGCAGACCGACGTCAGCCACGGCCTGCTGAATGGCGCGACCCACGAGTTCCGACGTGCCGGGGTGCGCCAGGTGCGCCTTCACGACGACCGGGCAACCGGCGGCCAGCGCCGAGGCGGTATCGCCGCCCGCCACCGAAAACGCCAGCGGGAAGTTGCTCGCGCCGAACACGGCCACGGGGCCGACCGGAATACGATGCGCGCGCAGGTCCGAGCGCGGCAGCGGCTTGCGCTCGGGCAGCGCCGAGTCGAGCACGGCGCCGCACCAGCGGCCGTCGCGCACGAGCGACGCGAACAAGCGCAGCTGGCCGACCGTGCGGCCGCGCTCGCCTTCCAGGCGCGCCTTGGGCAGCGCCGACTCAAGGTGCGCACGCTCGATCAGCGCTTCGCCAATGCCGAGAATGCGTTCGGCGATCGCTTCGAGCAGGCGCGCACGGGTCTCGTGCGGGGCGGCGCGGAAGGCGTCGAACGCCTGCGCCGCGAGTTCACAGGCGCGCGCGACTTCGGCCTTGCCGCCGAGGCCGAACGACGGCTCGATCTCCTGGCCGAGCGCGGGCGCGAAGGCGCGCATCTCGCCCGCCTCGCCGCGCACCGCTTGCGCGCCCAGCAGCATTGCTCCGTTAATCTGCATGTTCGCTCCGTTCAAGTGCTTGTTGCCGCCGCTCAGGCGTTGGCGGTTTGTGCCGAGGCGGCCAGCTTCTGCTCGAATGCGAGCAGCGCCTTGGCCGCGTCGCCGATGGCCGGCAGGGCTTCGGCCGGCGACTGCGAGAGCAGCGGCAGGATCGGACCCATGTCGGCGATGCCCGAAAGCGTCACGGCGTCGTGCAGCACGCGGATGAGCGAGATGTCGTCGCGCAGCGTTTCGAGCGGCATGAATGCATCGTAGAGGCGTTGCGCTTCTTCTGCACGGCCTTCCTTCGCCGCCTTCAGGAGCGCCATGATGGCGTTCGACGCGATACAGCCCGAGCCCGTGGTCCAGGCGGCCAGGCCGAAGTCGCGCACATGCACGAGCGCCGGGCGCTCGCCCATGCCCGACACGACCTTCGAAGCCGGCACGCTTTCCAGCAGGCGGCGCAGGTACGGGTCGTTCGCCGGGTCCTTGCGCACGATGGCGTACTTGACCGCAATGAGCGTGCCCCGGTCGATCAGGCGCACGAGCGTGTCGACGTCGACATAGTCTTCGCTCTTGATATAGAGCGTGAGCGGAATGCCCGCGGTGTCGGCGATGCGCGTGAGGCCCGTTTCCACGCCGGCGGGCGTGGTGAAGCCCGACAGCGGCAGCACCATGGCCGTCTGGTATTGCGTTTGCGCGAGGATGCGCGCCTGGTCGAGCATCTTGCCGTAGTCGGGACCGATAGCCGGAATCACGCGCGTTTCGGGCGCGGTGAGGTCGGCAAGCATGTCAAGCAACTCGCGGAATTCGCTCACGGCGACGTGGTACAGATTCGCATTGCCGCCGTACAGCAGCGTGCGGATACCGCCCGCTTCCATATGGCGGATCAGCTTGCGGTTCTGTTCAACGTCGAGGGAGAAGTCAGGGCGGCGTGCGAGCGGCGGCACTGCCATCACGGTCGAGGCGAATTCGCTCTCGAGAATCGGGGACACGTTCATGAGGCCTCGTGCTGGGATGGTGGGTTGTCAATACAACGCACAGTAGCATTCGCTCGTCATAGTTGTCAAACAACTTATTGCATTTGTTAGGGTTTGTTCGGAGAGCGCCTGAACGCGACCCGCAGTGACCCGGAGCCACCCCGAACAGCCCGAGGCCGCCCCGCTGCCCTTTGCGCGATCGGTACAGCCCTGGTAACGGATTATTGTAAAATCACCGCCGAATCATGGAACCGGTTCCATTTAATATGCCCGGACTGATGGCCGCTGCGGCGGCATGCATGCGTAGCGGCGAAGATCGCTGCGCGGACACGGTGGATTCACGCCGTGCCGAACTCATACAGAATCCTACAATGCCCGAATCTCCTCTCACGACACGCCGGGGCTTCCTACGTACGGCCGCCGTCCTGGTTCCCGCCAGCGCGCTGGCCGGCTGCGAGGGCGGCTCGAAGCCGTCGAGCGCACCGGCCGCCGCCAGCGCGGACTCCGCGCCCGGCGCCGCGCAGGCCGCCGCCTACAAACCGCGCTTCTTCGACGCGCGCGAGTGGGCCTTTGTCGAAGCCGCCGCCGACCGCCTGATTCCCGCCGACGCCGAAGGCCCCGGCGCGCTGCAAGCCGGCGTGCCCGAATTCATCGACCGCCAGATGGACACGCCCTACGCGCACGGCGCGCTCTGGTACATGCAGGGTCCGTTCCAGCAAGGCGTGCCCGAACTCGGCTACCAGTTGAAGCTCGTGCCGCGCGACATCTACCGGCTCGGCATCGCCGCCGTGAACGCGTATTGCACGAAGGCGTACGGCAAGAACTTCGACGCCCTCGATACCGCCACGCGCGACAGCGTGCTCGCCGCGCTCGAAGCGGGCAAGGTCGAACTGGACGGCGTGCCGGCCACGGTGTTCTTCGGCCAGTTGTTGCAGAACACGCGCGAAGGCTACTTCTGCGACCCGATCCACGGCGGCAACCGCGACATGGCCGCGTGGAAGATGATCGGCTTTCCTGGCGCGCGCGCCGACTTCATGGATTTCGTGAACCAGAACGGCAAGCCCTACCCGTATGGCCCGGTCTCGATCAACGGGGAGCGTACGTAAATGGCGATCAAGAAACCTCATGTCGATGCCGTGGTTGTCGGCTTCGGCTGGACCGGCGCGATCCTCTCGAAGGAACTGACCGAAGCGGGCCTGAACGTGGTCGCGCTCGAACGCGGCGAGTATCGCGACACGTACCCGGACGGCGCGTACCCCAACACCATCGACGAGCTCACGTACAACATCCGCAAGAAGCTCTTCCTCGACCTGTCGAAAACGACCGTGTCGATCCGCCACGGCGTGAACGACACGGCGTTGCCCTACCGCCAGCTTGCGGCCTTCCTGCCCGGCGAAGGCGTGGGCGGCGCGGGCCTGCACTGGTCGGGCGTGCATTTCCGCATCACGCCCGAAGAGTTGCGCCTGAAGAGTCACTACGAAGAGCGCTACGGCAAGAAGTTCATCCCCGAAGGCATGACGATCCAGGACTACGGCGTCACTTACGACGAACTGGAGCCGCACTTCGACTTCGCCGAGAAAGTGTTCGGCACCTCGGGCCAGGCGTACAAGGTGAACGGCAACGTGGTGGGCGACGGCAACGTGTTCGAAGCCGCGCGCAGCGACAATTTTCCGTTGCCCGCGCAACTGAATACGTATTCGGCACAGCGCTTCCATGACGCGGCGAAGTCGATCGGCCTGCATCCGTACCGCCTGCCTTCGGCCAACACGTCGGGTCCGTACACGAACCCGTACGGCGTGCAGATGGGCCCGTGCAACTTCTGCGGCTTTTGCAGCGGCTACGCGTGCTACATGTACTCGAAGGCCTCGCCCAACCTCAACATCCTGCCCGCGCTCAAGCAGGAAAAGCACTTTGAACTGCGCTCGAAATGCCACGTGCTGCGCGTGGAACTCGACGACACGAAAAAGCGCGCCACGGGCGTGACGTACATCGATCCGGCGGGCCAGGAAGTGTTCCAGCCTGCCGACCTCGTGATCGTCTCGGCATTCCAGTATCACAACGTGCATCTGCTGCTGCTCTCGGGCATCGGCAAGCCCTATGACCCGGTCTCCGGCGAAGGCGTGGTGGGCCGCAACTTCGCGTACCAGAACCTCTCGACCATCACGGCGTTCTTCGACAACGACACGTACACGAATCCGTTCATCGGCGCGGGCGGCAACGGCGTGGCCGTGGACGACTTCAACGCCGACAACTTCGACCACGGCCCGCTCGGCTTCGTGGGCGGCTCGCCGCTGTGGGTGAACCAGGCCGGGGTGAAGCCGATCAGCGGCATCGCCACGCCCGCGGGCACGCCGAACTGGGGCAGCGCGTGGAAGAAGGCCGTGAAGGACCACTACGCGCACACCATTTCGATGGACGCGCACGGCTCCAACATGTCGTATCGCGACGTGTACCTCGACCTCGACCCGACCTACCGCGACTCGTACGGCCAGCCGCTTCTGCGCATGACCTTCGACTGGAAGGACAACGACATCAAGATGGCGCAGTACGTGACGGGCCAGATGCAGAAGATCGCCGAGGCGATGGGCCCGAAGGCCATCAACGTGTACACGCGCCAGTTCGGCGCGCACTTCGACTCGCGCCGCTATCAGACCACCCACCTCGTGGGCGGAGCCGTGATGGGCAACGATCCGAAGACGAGCGTCATCAACCGCTATCTGCAAAGCTGGGACGTGCCCAACGTGTTCGTGATGGGCGCCTCCGCGTTCCCGCAGGGGATCGGCTACAACCCGACCGGCCTCGTCGCCGCCCTCGCCTACTGGAGCGCGAAAGCCATTCGCAACCAGTATCTGAAGAACCCCGGTCCCCTGGTGAGCGTGTGAAGAGCCGCATGAAGCAGACCCTTTTCTCCACGTGCGCGAACGTTGCACGCACAACCGTTGCGGGCGCGGCCTTCACAGCACTCACCGCCTTCGCGTCAATCTCCGCGCATGCGGCAGACCAACCGGATGCGGCGCTCGTCGCGCACGGCGAATACCTCGCGCGCGCCGGCGATTGCATCGCCTGCCATACGATGCAAGGCGGCAAGCCCTTCGCGGGCGGCCTGAAGTTCGACACGCCGATCGGCGCGATCTATTCGACCAACATCACGCCCGACGCGAACACGGGCATCGGCAAGTGGAGCTACGACGACTTCGCCAGGGCCGTGCGCCAGGGCGTGCGGCCGAACGGCGAGACGCTCTACCCCGCGATGCCCTACCCGTCGTACGCCCGCCTCTCCGACGACGACATGAAGGCGCTTTACGCGTACTTCATGCAGGGCGTCGGGCCCGTGCAGGCGCAGAACCGCGCCGTGGACATTCCGTGGCCGCTCTCGATGCGCTGGCCGCTCGGCATCTGGCGCACGCTGTTCGCGCCCAAGGTGCAGGCGTTCGACGCGTCTCACTACAACGACGCGATCGTCGCGCGCGGCGCGTATCTCGTGCAGGGTCTCGGCCACTGCGGCGCGTGCCACACGCCGCGCGCGAGCACGATGCAGGAGCTCGCGCTCACCGACCTCGAAGGCGACGACTTCCTCGCGGGCGGCGGCCCGATCGACGGCTGGGTGCCGTCGAGCCTGCGCGGCAACCCGCGCACGGGCCTGGGCAGCTGGAACGAGGACGACATCGTGCAGTTCCTCAAGTCGGGCCGCAATCTGCACACCGCGGCCTTCGGCGGCATGACCGACGTGGTCCAGCACAGCATGCAGCACATGAACGATGCGGACCTGCTCGCCATCGCGCGCTACCTGAAGACGCTGCCTTCGAACGACGCGAAGGAAACGCCGTACGCCTACGACGCCACGGCTGCCGGCAAGCTGCAAAACGGCGACGCGAGCACGCGCGGCGCAGCCGTGTATCGCGACAACTGCATGGCCTGCCACCGCAGCGACGGGCGCGGCTACACGCGTGTGTTCCCGGCGCTCGGCGGCAACCCGGTCATGCAGGGCAAGGACCCCACTTCGCTCATTCACGTGCTGCTCTCCGGCAGCGCGCTCGAAGGCACGAAGTCGGCACCCTCGACGTTCACGATGCCGCCGTACGGCTGGCGTCTGTCCGATCAGGAAGTGGCCGACGTCTCGACCTTCGTGCGCACGAGCTGGGGCAACACCGGCGCGCCCGTGAGCGCCGAAGACGTCGCGAAGGTCCGCAAGACCGTCACCGTGAGCGCCCCCGAGCTGCCGCCCGGCGCCTCGCTCAAGCGCTGACGCTTCCCCGAAGGACACCCCCTTTTCCTTCCCGCGCAAACCGCCGGCCGCCTCGTTCGCGAGGCGGCCGGTGCGTGCGTGCATAACTAGAATCGCCGACGAGGCGATCCGTAGACAATGAAACAACAAATGATGAGAAAACACCTGCTCGCAGCACCGGTCCTGTTGTCCTTCGCGGGCATCGCCTCGGCGCAAGGCTCGATCACGCTGTACGGCATCGCCGACGCCGGCATCACCTACCGCAGCAACGAGCGCACCGGCACAACCGGCGCGTACACGGGGCATTCGAACGTGGCCCTCTCGACCGGCAATCTCTCCGGCAGCCGCTGGGGCATCAAGGGCAAGGAGGATCTGGGCAATGGTCTCGCCGCGATCTTCCTGCTCGAAGACGGCTTCGACATCACGAACGGCACCTCGGGCCAGGGCGGACGCCTGTTCGGCCGCCAGGCGTTCGTGGGCCTCGCGGACCAGCGCTACGGCTCGTTGACGATGGGCCGCCAGTACACCTCGCTCGACGACTTCGTCGGGCCGGTCGCGCCGGTCAACTACATCGGCGGCTTCGGCGCGCATCCGGGCGACATCGACGATCTCGACCAGACCACGCGCGTGGACAACTCGATCAAGTACACGAGCGCGAACTACGGCGGCTTCACGTTCGGCGCGCTGTACGGCTTCGGCGGCCAGCCGGGTAGCCTCAAGCGCAAGAACACCTGGAGCGTGGGCGCGGGCTATGCGAACGGCCCGCTGCGCATGGGCGTGGGCTACGAGCGCTCGGACAACAGCAAGACCGGCCTCGACGACGCCACCTATGGCAAGTGGCAAGGCACCTACGACGGCACCTTCAACTCGTCGATCAACGAAGGCTACGCGAGCGCGCAATCGCAGCAGGTGGTGGCGGCGGGCGCGACGTGGGACTTCGGCCAGGCCGTGGTGGGCGTGAACTACAGCAACGTGCAATACCGCTCGGGCGCAAACTCGCTGTTCGCGGGCAACGCGATCTTCAATATCGCGGGCATCTTCACGCAGTGGACCGTGCAGCCGCGCACGCACCTGTTCGCGGGGTACAGCTACACGCGCGGCAGCGCCGTGCAAGGCGTGGACGAAGACGCGCAGTACCACAACGTTTCCGTTGGCGCGACCTATGATCTCTCGACGCGCTCCACCGTGTACCTGCTCGCGGGCTACCAGCACGCATCAGGCATGACGCTCGACGCGGCGGGCAACCCTGTCGCGGCCACGGCGTCGGTGTCCGACAAGGGCAACGGCCACTCGTCGGCCACGCAGTCGCAGGCGATCGTGAGCGTGGGCTTGCGTCAGAAGTTCTAAGCAATCCACCGCTTCGTTGCAGACGCAACAAAGCCGCGGGCGCTCATGCGATGAGCGCCCGCGGCCTGAAATCTTTTGCACCACCCGGGTGCATGAATGCATGCACGCTCAGTGCAGCACCTCCGGCCGCGCAAGCAAACCGTAAAACTCGTCGATCGTGACGGTCGGTGCGAACTGGGAGAGCGTGGCGACGATCACGTCGTCGCAAATCGCCGACCCCGCCGCCGATTCCAGCCGAACGCCGGCCGCAGCGGCCTGGTTCCCGGCCAGCTCGAGAGCGATCGACAGGATGAAGCGGGCGTCGGACTGGGTGAGTAGGGTTTTCATGCCTGCTCTAACGGCGCGCAGAGGGGAACCTTTAGCGATTTCGTCGCGGGGGCGCGCCGCCCCATGCTCAACGCGTGCGCGCGACGAACTGGCCGGGGCTCGTGCCCGTCAAGCGTCTGAACATGGCGATGAACGCCGACGACGTGGCGTAGCCCAGATCCAGCGCCACTGCCTCCACGCTGCGCCCCGCACGCAGCATCGGCAGCGCGTTCACGAGCCGCACGCGCTGGCGCCATTCCGTCAACGACATGCCGAGGCCGCGCTGCGCGCGCCGCATCAGCGTGCGCTCGCTCATGTGAAACGCATCGGCCAGTTCGGCGAGCGAGCGGTTGTCGGCGGGGTTCTCGCGCAGCACCTGGAGCACGGCGTCGAGGTCGGCGTCGTCGGTGTGGGGCACGAAGCTGCCCGTGGTGGCGCAGGTCGAAAGCTGATCCACGAGTACGCGTAACAAACGCGCGCGCTGCGGCTCGCCCTCTTCGTCCGCCGGCGTTTCGCGCAGATGCTCGAGAATCGCGCGCACGAGCGGCGACACCATCACCGCGCAACTCGTTGCGGGCATGCGCGTGCACAGGTCGCGGCTGATGTACACCGAGCAATGCACCGTCTCCTGCTCGTTGAAGCCCACATGCGCGGTGCCGGGCGCGATCCACAGGCCGAGATGCGGCGGCGTGATGTAGTGCTCGTCGCCCGCCTTCACCTCCGTCGTCCCGCTGAACGCATAGACGAACTCGCCCCACGGATGGCACATCTCCGGATACGTGGCGTGCGAAGGCATGTGCTCCATGCGAAAGAACACGGGCGTGGGCAGCACGTCGGTGAACGGCGGCAGACGCAGATGGCGCGCCGGGCGGGGGCGCAGAGGCGTTTTGGGCATGGCGGTCCAGGGCTATCGATTGTCAGTTTTGCGCTATATGCGCGCAACCCGACGCATCAATACTACGCTCGCTCCCGCATCTTCAGCGAAAATTTCGAGTCAGTGAGACAGCCATGAGAAAGCAAATCGACGCAGCGGCCGTGGCCATCATGGTGACGCTGTGCCTCGCGTGGGGTCTGCAACAGGTCGCGCTCAAGGCCGTGGCCGGCGACATTCCACCCGTGCTGCAAGTCGGGCTGCGCTCGGGCGTGGCCGCCGCGCTCGTGTGGCTGTTCAACCGGCTCGTCGCGCGCGAGCGCTGGCTGCCAGGCGTGGCGCGCGGCGCGGGGCTCGCAACGGGCGGCCTGTTCGCGCTCGAATTCATGTTCGTGGCCGTCGGCCTGCGCTGGACCAACGCCTCGCACATGGCCGTGTTCCTCTATACCGCGCCGATGTTCGCGGCCATCGGCCTGCATCTGCGCCTGCCCGACGAACGCCTCACGCGCTTCCAGTGGAGCGGCATTGCGCTCGCCTTCGCGGGCATCGCCGCCACGTTCCTCGGCCCCGCGTTGATGGGCGGCGGCACGCCCGCCTCGCCGCTATGGCTGCTCGGCGACTTCATGGGCGTGTGCGCGGGCGCGGCCTGGGGGCTCACCACCGTCGTCGTGCGCACGAGCCGGCTGAACGACGCGCCCGCCACGCAAACGCTTTTCTATCAACTGGCCGGCGCTTTCGTCGTGCTCGTGCCGGTCGCGCTCGTCACGGGGCAGATGCGCTTTCACGGCACCCCGCTCGCCTGGGCGAGCCTCGCGTTCCAGACGCTGCTCGTCTCGTTCATCAGCTATCTCGCGTGGTTCTGGCTGCTGCGACGCTATCTGGCCGCGCGCCTCGGCGTGCTTTCGTTCATGACGCCCATGTTCGGCGTGGCGATGGGCGTGGCGCTGCTGCACGAACGCGTGGAGCCCGCGTTCCTGTTCGGCTCGGCGATGGTGCTGCTCGGGCTGCTCGTGGTGAACGCCCAAGGCTGGGTGCGCCAGGCCTTCGGCCGCCGCGCGCAAGACACGCACGGCGCGCAGGCTTCGTGAAGTTGCGAGGCCGCGAGGTCGTCAAGCGAACACGGACGATACGCTGACTACAGGCCTGCCTTACGCCACCGCATCGCCGCGCTTGCCCACCGGCAACTCGCGCACGACGACATACTCGGGATCGCGTTGCTGGCGCGCGAAGATGGCGAGAATCTCGCGCCACGCGTGCCACAGTCCCGCATAGGGCTTCGGCATTTGTGCAGCGACCGCAGCGTGGAAAGCGGGCAAGGCATGAAACGGCACGCTCGGAAACATGTGATGCTCGATGTGGTAGTTCATGTTCCAGTAGAGAAAGCGCACGAGCGGATTGAGCTTCACGGTGCGGCTCGACACGCGATGATCGAGCACGTTCTCCTTGAGCCCCGTGTGCTGCGTGAGCGCACACAGCTCGTGCAGCCAGGTGCCATAGGCGCGCGAAACGAACAGGAACAGGATCGGCAGCCAGCTATGCGCGATCAGCGCCCAGGCGAACACGGCCACGTAGCACGCGAGCAGCACACGTGAATTCGCGCACATCTTGCGATACTCGGCTTCGGGCACGACCGCTTTCGCGCCCTTCGTGACAATGCCGAAGCTGTGCAGCACGATGGCACCGAGAAACTGGATGCCATGCGAGATGCGCAGGAAGTCGGTCACGAGCTTGACGTAGCTGAGCGGCCGCTTGAACGCCAGTTCGGGGTCCTGATAAGGCTCGGCGGTCAGATGCGTGAAGGTGTGATGCCGCGCATGCAGCCAGCGGCTGTACACCTGCTCGCGCCACGACATGAAGCAGATGATCCAGTAGGCGGCTTCGTTGAGCCAGCGCGTCTTGAACGCCGTGCCGTGCCCCAGTTCGTGCGCCGCGGCCTCGCTGAAGGCGAACACCGTGCCATACAGGAGGAAGGCGGGCACGGCCCACGCCGTGCCGAGCGAGAACCACGCGAGCCCGCCCGTCGCCACGACGAGCGCGAGAAACCCGCCCACCTGGACGAGCCCGCGCGCGTCGGTGCGCGTCGAGAATTCCTTGAGGCGCTTGCGGTCGATCTCCACCCTGTACCACGCGTTCATGTCGATATTCATTACCGTGCTCCGCGAGAGGCTGTCTGTGTTGTCCAGTCGTGCTTGACACTCAACGGTACGAACCGGCGTACTTCTGCACGGGCGCAAGGTTGTCGCGCGTGACGAAGCTCGGACCGGAACTCACCGTCGAGCCGGTATAAACGGGCTTCAGATCGTATTTGGCGAGGCGCGCCGCGACCTTCTTGTCGTCCTTGAGCGCGGCGACGATATGCGCCGGGTCGGTGGTCTTGTCGCGCACCGCGATCGCCATGGCCGCGACGGAGAGATAGCCCTGAAGATAGGGCTGCTGATCAATGGCGAACTGGATCTGCCCGGCCTGGATCGCCTTGAGGATATCGGGCGAAAGATCGAAGGTCGCGATATACAGCTTGCCCGCCTTGCCGGCGTCGTTCACGCCGCGCAGCACGCCCATCGCCTGGTCGGGGCCGAGCGCGAGCACCGCCTGGGTGCTGGGATGCGAGCGCAGGTACGCGGCCACCTTGCTTTCGATGACGGTGGGGTCTTCGCCGCTGTCCATCGTGGACTTCTTGTAGTCGGCGCCAATGGCGTCGGCAAAGCCCTTGCAACGGTCCCAGAGCGCCTGGATATCCGCGCCGTGATTCACGCAGAGAAAGTCATGAATGCCCGCCGCCTTCGCGCGCTCGCCCGCGGCCTTGCCCGCTTCGTATTCGGCCTGCCCCACGTGCAGGATCGCGCCGAGCTTCATGCCGGACTCAGGCCCGCCGTTGATCGTGATGATCGGAATGTGCTTGGCCTTCACGCCCGCCAGCCCCTTCTGGATCATCTCCAGATTCGGCACCGTGGTGATGACGCCGGCGTAGTTGCGCGCCGAGGCCTGCTCAAGAATGCGGACCATGTCGCCGGTGTCGCCCGTGGGCGGATTGCGGTAATCGACCGGCACGCCGAAGTCCTCGCTCGCGTCGCGCATGCCGTTTTTCACGGTGTTCCACCAGACATTCGAATCCGAGCCGTGACTCACCATCACGAATCGTTCCGCCGCGCTCGCCGTATTTGCCGCGAAACCGCTGCACAACGCAACCGCCGCAAGCGCAGCGGCGCAAACGCGGCCCACGCGAAATCTGGTCATGTTCATGACGATGTCTCCGATATATGTGATGTCGTTGCCCGCCCGGAATGGCCCGCTCAGGACGATTAGAATGTAGTTGAATGAATTTCCGCTCTCAAACGGAATATTGAGGATAATTCCTCAACGCTCCTCAATCCGCTCATCAACGTATCCGGCAATCGCATTCCTCTAACGAAAGGCACGGAAGCCGCGCATGAACACGAGACGCAAACCCACCATGGAAGACGTCGCGAAGGCCTCGGGCGTGAGCTACTCCACCGTGGAGCGCGTGCTCAACGGGCGAGGCGGCGTGGCGCGCGACAAGGAAGCGCGCGTGCTCGAATGGGCGCGCAAGCTCAAGATGGATCGCGCGCTCGACGAAGTCTCGGTGCGCTGGTTGCGTATCGCCATCGTCACGCAGAAGCCCGACTCGCCCTACTACCTCGCCTTGCGCCATGGCTTCGAGCTCGCGCAAAAGTCGTTCGAAACGTACCGCGTGGTGTGCCAGCTCACGTTCTTCGACGACCTCGAACCGCAGTCGCTCGCGCGCGTGATCGAGCGCGCCGCGCAAAAGGCGGACGGCATGATCGTCGTGGCATATGAACATCCCGTGGTGGTGGACGCGCTCTCGCGCGTGGCGCGCAAAATGCCGCTCGTGACCATCGCGAGCGATCTGCCCGACACGGGCCGGCTCGCCTACGTGGGCATCGACAACCGCTGCGCGGGCCGCACGGCCGGCGAACTGATGGGCCGCTTTCTCGGCGAGACGGGCGGCCAGGTCATGGTGATGGCGGGCCTGCGCACCTACCTGGGCCACGAGGAGCGCGACGGCGCATTCCGCTCGGTGCTGCGCAGCCGCTTTCCGGCCTGCGAGGTGGTCGCCACGCTCGAAAGCCACGAAAACGCCGCATCGACCGAACGCCTCACGCGCGACGCCTTCAGGAAATATCCGGCGCTACGCGGCATCTACAATCTGTCGGTTGGCGACGAAGGCATCGCGCGCGCGCTCAAGGCACTCAAGCGTGAGCACGCAACGGTATTGATCGGCCACGAACTCACCGCGATCAGCCGCTCGCTGCTGGCCGAAGGCGTGATGGACGCCGTGCTCGACCAGAGCCCGTTCGTCGAAGCCGTGCGCGCCGTGGAAGTGATCCTGGGCCACTACAAGCGCGGCGCGGCTTCGAGCCTGCCGCTGCAAACGCCGATGTCGATTTACTTGCAGGCGAATCTGCCGCCGGCAACGCCTTGAGCGCCGTTGCCGCTTCCCGAGTTCGGCACAGGTCCGCGCGCCGCAGACTTCGGGTTTCTGTTGTAAAGTCGCTCGGGTTCCGACTCACAGCGAATCCAACGCCTCATGGAAACCCTCTCGACTTTCGCGCCCGTAGCGCTTGAGCATGCCAGCCGCCTCATCAATCACGGCCCCACCGTGCTCGTCACGAGCAGCGACGGCAAACGCCGCAACGTGATGGCCGCCGCGTGGTCCATGCCTGTGGAATTCACGCCGCCGCGCATCGCCATCGTCATTGACAAGCGTACGTTCACGCGCGAACTCATCAACGCGAGCGGCACGTTCGGCGTGATCATTCCGGGTGCCGCCGCGATCGACCTCACCTACGCCGTGGGCAGCGTGAGCGGCCGCGACACCGACAAGTTCCAGCGCTTCGATATCGCCGCCGTCACGGGCCCGAAGCTCGGACTGCCGTTGCTCGAAGCCGGTTGCTCCGCGTGGATGGAATGTCGCCTGATTCCCGAGCGCCACACCGAAGACGCCTACGACACCTGCTTTGCCGAAGTGGTCGCCGCCGCGGCCGATCCGCGCGCGTTCCGCAACGGCCACTGGGAACTCGACAGCAGCAACGCCGACCTGCACACGATCCACCATCTCGGTGCGGGCAATTTCGTGCGCGCCGGCGATACGATCAAGGCGCGCGAACTCGCGTAGCGGCGCTAACGGCGCTAACGGCGCTAACGGCACATTACGCGCCGTTAGCGTGGATTACGTTATTTGCGGCGTCATTGGCTTCCTCAAGCCGATTCGAGTTCGCGTCCACGCGTTTCCGGCAGCGTGAGCGCGGCCACGATCAGCACGCCGTAGGCGATGATCGCGAAGATGCCGATGCTCGGCCCAAGGCCGAACTGCTTCGCGAGCGCGCCAATCAGGAACGGGAACAACGCGCCGACGGCGCGGCCCACGTTGTAGCAGAAGCCCTGCCCCGAACCCCGCACGCGCGTGGGAAAGAGTTCCGTGAGAAACGCGCCCATGCCCGAGAAAATGCCCGACGCGAAAAAGCCAAGCGGAAAGCCGAGCCACAGCATCGCGGCGTTCGTGAACGGCAGCGAGGTATAAGCGAACGCAATCGCCATGGAGCCCGCCGCGAACAGGATGAAATTCGGCTTGCGGCCCAGCCGGTCGGTGAGCCACGCGCTCGACAGATAGCCCACGTACGAGCCCGCGATGATCATCGCGAGATAGCCGCCCGTGCCCATGACGGTGAGATGGCGCTCGTTCTTGAGAAACGTGGGCAGCCAGGTGGTGATCGCGTAGTAGCCGCCTTGCGCGCCGGTTGTGAGGAGCGCCGCGCGCAAGGTCGTGGAAAGCAGCTTCGGCGCGAAGATTTCGGTGAAGCGCGGCCGGTCGCCCGCCTCGGCCTGGGCAGCCTTCGCTTGCGAGAATACTTCGGGTTCCTTGACATATCGCCGGATCACGAGCACCAGCAACGCGGGCACGAGACCGACGAGAAAGAGCGAACGCCAGGCGAGCCCCGCGGGCAGCACCGAAAACAACACGGCGTAAAGCATCGCGGCAAGGCCCCAGCCGAGCGCCCAGCCCGATTGCACGAGCCCCACCGCCTTGCCGCGATCCTTCGCGCGGATCACTTCGCCGATCAACACCGCGCCCGCCGTCCATTCGCCGCCAAAGCCGAAGCCCATCAACGCACGCGCGGCGAGCAACTGGCCGTAGCTCTGCGCGAGTCCGCACAGCCCGGTGAAAATCGCAAACCACAGCACGGTAATTTGCAGCGTACGCACGCGCCCGATGCGGTCAGAGAGTATGCCCGCCAGCCACCCGCCCAGCGCCGAGGAAAGTAGCGTAAGCGTGCCGATGAACCCGGCGTCGCCAAGGCTGATGCCCCAGCTCGCCACGAGCGTCGGGATCACGAACGACAGCATTTGCGTATCCATGCCGTCGAGCATGTAGCCGACCTTGCAACTCCAGAACGCCTGGCGCGCCTGCGGCGACGCATCCGCGTACCACGAGCGCTCCCGCACGGCGGCGTCGGACGAAGGCGCGGATTCGACGGCGGACGCCGCGAGTATCTTGCTGTCCATCTGTGGCTCCTGTTGATAGACGTACTAATGAATTCAGCGGGCGCTAGAAAACGGCCAACGAGGCGTTGGTGATATCGGTCATGAGCATGTGGCCCGGCGCGTGCGCGATAGCAAGCGGCAGCTTCGCGTCCATCAACGCCGTTTGCGCGGTAACGCCGCAGGCCCAGAACACGGGCAGCTCGCCCGCGCGTATCGCGACCGCGTCGCCGAAATCGGGCCGCGCGAGATCGGCAATGCCCAGCTCCGCCGGGTCGCCGATATGCACCGGCGCGCCATGCACGGCCGGAAAGCGGCTCGTGATCTGCACCGCGCGTATCGCGTCGGGCCCGCGCATGGGGCGCATCGACACCACCAGTTCGCCGCCGAACACGCCCGCGCGCCGGTTCTCACGGCGCGTGCGATACATCGGCACGTTGCAGCGCGCCTCGACATGGCGCAGCGCAATGCCTTCGAGCGCAAGCATGTGCTCGAACGAAAACGAGCAGCCAATCGCAAACACGACGAAATCGTCCTGCCAGATCGCTTCGAGCGAGCCGACGCGCTCGCTCAACTCGCCGTATCGATACACGTTGTAAGCGGGCACGTCGTTGCGGATATCGATATCGCGTCCGAGCATGGCCACGCGAAAATCGCCGGGCTCACCCACGCCGAGCAGCGGGCACGCCTTCGGATTCGCATGACAAAAGCGCAGAAAATCGTGCGCATGCGACTCGGGCAGGATTGCCAGATTGGCTTGCGCATACTCGCCGCAATGGCCCGCGGTGGGACCGCGAAAATCGTGGGTGCGCACGGCAAGTCGGAATTCGTATGGAGTCATGGTCTCGGGGCGTGACGTGAAATTCAGGGCGGCGCGGTGCTACGCCGACTCGTTAGGGCGAAGCATAGAAAAGACAAAAAATTGACGCCAACTAGTTTTTCTTCGGTCTCGCGAATAGAATTTCTTAACGGATTTACGGGTTTTCCCGCAGTTTTTTTGACCGCCCTCGCCCTCTCCACTCACGCGCGCCATGAATACGCGATTTCTGGAAACCTTCGTCACGCTTGCGAAGCTGCGCAGCTTTCGCACGACGGCCACGGCGCTGCACGCCACGCCCGCCGCCATTTCGCAGCGCCTCAAGGCGCTCGAAGACGAATTGCAGACCGTGCTGGTCGACCGCGAGAGCCGCGAATTCCGGCTCACGCCCAACGGCGAATATCTGCTCGGCTACGCGAAGGCCGTGGTCGACGCCACGCGCCAGCTTCAGGCCGCCGCCTCCACCGAAGGCGCGATGCGCGGCAAGCTGCGCCTGGGCGTGATCGAAACGGTGGTGCACAGCTGGCTTGCCGACTACATGCGCCGGCTCAGCCAGGACTATCCGCAACTCGAAGTGGAACTGGCCGTGGACGTGAGCGTGGTGCTGCAACGCCGCCTCATGGCGGGCGAGCTGGATCTGATCATTCGCGTGGAAGGCAGCGACGAAACCTCCGTTGTGTGCAACGCGCTCGCGAACTACCCCGTGCACTGGATCGCGCGCGCGGGCTTGCTGCCGCCCTCGCGCAGCGGCCTCGCGCGCCGCGTGCTCCAGCATCCCATCCTCACGTTCGGCCGGGGCACCGCGCCGCATCGCGCGCTCGAAGACATCGTGAGCAAGCTCGCGCTTGCCAACGGCGTGAGCCTTTCCGACACCCGCATCACCGGCTCGCCCTCGATCTCGGTCATCGTGCAACTGGTGCGCGACGGCTTTGGCGTAGCCGCCATTCCGCGCCTTTTCGTCGACGACCTGATCGCGCGCGGCGAAGTGGTCGAATTGCCGTTGCAGCCGCTGCCGCCCTCCATCGTCGTCTCCATGTCACGCCGCACCGATGCGCCGCTCGTCGTGCACGGCGCCGCCAACGCCGCGCGCGCGGCCTGTCACGACTATTGCGCGCACAGCGAACCGCGCTTGATCGAGCGGCTTTGAAGCGTGGGCACATACGCGACGATTGCCGGGTCGAACCGGCTATGATCGCTTCGCGGGCAAGACCGCAATGCCTGTTTCGCACACCCAACATTTGAAAACATTCGACGGCGCGCACGCCGTTTTCTCACCGCGCGTTTCCATCCGGCGAGGAGCCACGCATGAGCGAACGCATCGATACGCCAGCCGCCTATGGCAGCCCGGTCGCTACCGCCCAGGCCGGCCGCCTCGGCTATCTGCCCGTGGCGTTGTTCGGATCGGTCATGGGGCTCTCGGGCCTCTCGTCGGCGTGGCGTCTCGCGCATCGTGTGTATGGCATGCCGCTATGGATCGCCCAGGCCATTGGCGCGCTCGCCGTGCTGGCCTTCCTGCTGATCGGCTTCGGCTACGCCACCAAATGGCTCACCGCGCCCCAGGCCGTGAAAGCCGAATTCGACCATCCGATCGCGGGCAATCTGTTTGGCACGTTGTTCATCAGCCTGTTGCTGCTGCCCGTGTCGCTCGCCGATGTGAGCGTGCCGTTCGCGCGCGCCGTCTGGATCGTCGGCGCGATCGGCATGACCGTGTTCGCGTGGTTCGTCATCATGCGCTGGCTCAGCCAGCGCCAGCATCCGGCCCACGCGACGCCCGCGTGGATCGTGCCCGTGGTGGGCCTGATCGATATTCCGCTCGCCGCGCCCGCCGTCCAGGTCTCGGGCATCCACGGCTTTTTGCTGCTCGCGCTCGCCGTCGGCCTCTTTTTCGCGGTGCCGCTCTTCACGCTCATTCTCTCGCGCCTCATGTTCGAGGAGCCGATAGCGGCGAGCTTGCAGCCATCGCTGCTCATTCTGCTCGCCCCGTTCGCCGTGGGCTTTTCCGCCTACGTGACCGTGGTTGGTGAAGTCGATCGCTTCGCCGACGCGCTCTACATGCTCACGCTCTTTCTCCTCGCCGTGCTCGCGGGCCGCTTGCGCTATCTCGCGAAGGCCTGCCCGTTTCGCCTCGCCTGGTGGGCCGTGAGCTTTCCGCTCGCGGGCTCCGCGGTCAGCGCCGTGCGCTACGCCGATCACGCGCCGGGCGTCGTCACGCACGGCATCGCGATCTTCCTGCTGGCCAGCGTGACGGTGCTGTTGCTCGCCATGGCCGCCCGCACGCTCTGGGGCGTATTGCGCGGGGAACTGGAAACGCTGGCCCACTGAACAGACGCCTGAAGCAGCGGGCTTGAATTTTATAGACGATCGGTCTAATATCGCCGTCATGGAACCGAACATCGTCAAGCCACGTCGCGGCAGGCCGCCCAAAGATCCGCGCGCTCACGCCGACACGCGCGAAACGCTCATCCGCGCGGGCATGGAAATGCTGACCGAGCAGAGCTTCGCGGCCACGGGTCTCGAAGCACTGCTCAAGCGGGTGAATATTCCCAAGGGTTCGTTCTATCACTACTTCGAGAGCAAGGAAGCGTTCGGGCGCGAACTCATGGACGCGTACGACACGTACTTCTGCGCGAAGCTCGACCGCTGGCTGCTGGACGACACGCGGCCCGCGCTGGAACGCCTCGGCGCCTTCGTCGAAGACGCGAGCAAAGGCATGGCGCGCCACGGCTACACGCGTGGCTGCCTCGTGGGCAACCTGGGCGTGGAGGTCGATATCCTGCCGGAAGACTTCCGCGAAACGCTGGAGCGCATTCTTCAGGGCTGGCAGGCGCGCGTTGTCGCCTGCCTGCGCGAAGCGCAGCGCGAGGGTGTGCTCGAGAAGCGCATCGACCTTGCCGCACTGGCCGCCTTTTTCTGGATCGGCTGGGAAGGCGCGGTGCTGCGCGCGCGGCTAGTGCGCAGCGCGGCTCCGCTCGGCACATTCTTCAATGGATTCATTGCCGGGCTGCCTCGCGCATAACCGGCCGCAACGTCAACCGATCATTGCTTCAGGAGCGAAATGCATCATGTTCAAAGCCATTCTCATTGATAAGGAATCCGGATCATATGGCGCGAGCGTCGCCGAAATCGACGAGGCGCGGCTGCCGGAAGGCGACGTGCTCGTCGATGTCAGCCACAGCACGCTGAACTACAAGGACGGACTCGCCATCACCGGCAAAGGGCCGGTGGTGCGCAGCTTTCCGATGGTGCCCGGCATCGACTTCGCTGGCACGGTCGCCCAAAGCGCGAACGCCGCGTACGCAGTGGGCGACAGGGTCGTGCTCAACGGCTGGGGCGTGGGCGAGCAGCACTGGGGCGGCCTGGCGCAAAAGGCGCGGGTCAAGGGCGAATGGCTCATTCCGCTGCCCGCCGGCTTCACACCACGGCAGACGATGGCGGTCGGCACCGCCGGTTACACGGCCATGCTTTGCATTCTCACGCTGGAGCGGCACGGCCTCACACCCGCGCATGGCGAAGTGCTGGTGACGGGCGCAAACGGCGGCGTGGGCAGCTTCGCCATTGCGCTGCTCACGCGCCGCGGCTATCGCGTGGTGGCGTCCACCGGCCGGTTGCAGGAAGCGGACTATCTGAAGCAGCTCGGCGCTGTAGAGGTCATCGATCGCGCCTCGTTTTCCGAGCCCGGCCGCCCGCTGCAAAAAGAACGCTGGGCGGCCGCAATCGATTCGGTGGGCGGCCATACGCTCGCGAACGTCTGCGCGAGCCTGCGTGCGGACGGCGCCGTTGCGGCCTGCGGCCTCGCGCAAGGCATGGATTTTCCGGCAACGGTCGCGCCGTTCATCCTGCGCGGCGTGAGCCTCTTTGGCATCAACAGCGTTACGCGTCCGTTCGCCGAGCGGGAGAAGGCGTGGCAAGCGCTGGGCGAAACGCTCGATCTCAAGCAACTGGACACCATCACGCGCGAAATCGGGCTTGCCGAGGCCATTCCGGCCGCTGGCGAGTTGCTCGCCGGTCACGTGCGCGGGCGGCTCGTGGTCGATGTGAATCGCTAACGCTGCTGCTGACGATCACGCCGGCAAACGACGCGCCCCGCCCCGCCGATCCTGCATCTTCACGAGCGCGCGGGGCGCGACGCCGAGAAGCCGCGTCATCCAGTGCGCCATATGACTTTGATGCGCGAAGCCGGCCTCCAGCGCGACCTGGCTCACGCTGAGCCGGCCTTCGAGCAACAGCGCCTTCGCGCGCTCGACACGTCGCCGCACAACGTATTGATGCACCGGCATGCCGAGCGTCTGACGAAACAGCGCCTTGAAATGCGGCACGCTCATCTCCGCCAGCGCGGCGAGCTCGTCAAGCGTGAGGCGTTGATCGAGATGGCATTCGATATAGTCGGTCACGCGCGCCGCCTTGTGCGGCGCGAGCACGGCGCTGCCGCCGCGCCGCGAATCCACGCAACCCAGCAGCCGCACGACCATCGACGTGCCAACGCTTTCCGCAAACAACGGATCGGAGGCCGCGCCCGACTCCAGTTCCGCGAGCAGCGCACCCGCGAGCGCATTGATGCGGGGATCGCGCAGTTGCAGATGAGGAAGGAGCTCGCGCCGCCCCGCGCTGCCCTCCATTTGTTGCGCGATCGATCGCACGAAGGCGTCATCGAAGCTCACGCGCAGGATCGTGCAGTCCGCGTCATCGGTCCATTCGCCATCGGTTCCGGCAGGCACGACATCGGCGTCGCCGTGCGCCTGGAGTCTTGACTGACGCCGGCCGTCGCACGCGCAACGCGCACGCACGGGCGCGCCGATATGGATGCCAATTCGATGCTGCGCCATCGCGGGCAAGCGATGCTGCCCCGCACTAATGCGCAACAGTTGCGCGCCGCCGCCGTGCCAGCCCAACCCCTCGCTGGAACGCAGGCTGCGGCTCGCGCCAGCCTGCCGGTTCGAATCTGCAATCACCGCGCTCATGGCAATCCTCTCCTGGCGTGAGAGCCGTTTGGGCATCGCGGCCAGTCTACTGGATTCGCGCGGCGCGCGTGCGGCGTCGAGAACGTCATATCGAATCATCCGTTTGCGCGCGGCGTCATCCTTTCCTGCGCGCGTTGCCGTGCGCGTGCGCCTACGATGAGGCATACCACGCCAACCTGGAGAAACGAAACATGTTCGTGATTTTCGGAGCATCGGGCAAGGCCGGCCGCGTCACGGCCGCCGCATTGCGCCGCGCGGGGCAGCCGGTGCGCGCCGTGGTGCGCAACGCGCGTCATGGAGACAAGCTCGCTGCAATCGGCTGCGAAATCGCACTGGCCGATCTGACCGACGCCGCCGCGGTGGCCGCCGCGCTTCGGGGCGCGCACGCCGTGCAGTTGATCTGCCCCGTTCCGGTCAATGACAAGCACCCCGAATCAACCATGCGCGCCACGATCGACGTCGCGACCGACGCCTTGCGCGAGAACCCGCCCGCGCGGCTGCTCGCCATCTCCGACTATGGCGCGGAATTGCCGCTCAATACCGGCATCACGCGGCTTTTTCACCATCTCGAACAGCGCCTGCGGCCTGTCGAGACCCACCTGACCGTGCTGCGCTCGGCGGAGCACATGCAGAACCTGGACGCCTTCCTGCCCACGGCGCTGGCAAGCGGCGTGCTGCCGAGCCTGCATCTGCCGCTGGAGCACCGCTTTCCCACGGTCGCCGCACAGGACGTGGGCGCGGCAAGCGCCGAACTGCTGCTCGATGCGCCGCAGGGCGGCACAAGTCGCCTCGTGAGCATCGAAGGGCCGCAGCGCGTGAGCGTGAACGACATCGCCGCGACACTCGGCGAAGTGAGCGGGCGCACGATCGCGCCGCTCGCCTTGCCGCGCGAGTCATGGTCGCCCACGCTCCTGAAGGCCGGGCTCAGCGAGGAGCACGCGCGGCTCATCACTGACCTCTACGATGTTCACAACACCGGCAAGATCGACGTGCAAGCAAACAGCGAGCGGCGCTTCGGCGCGACCGGCTTGCGCGAGGTGCTCGCTTCGCTCGTGTCGAAACTCGCGACCCGGTAAAGCGCACTTCCCGAAAGAAAACGGCCGGGCATCGCACCCGGCCGTTCTTGCCTCGCTACGCGATGCTTAGAACCACTTACCAGACGATGCTCCCGGCGCGAGCGACACGCCGCGCAGCACTTCGCCAAAGGCGGCGTTGCGCAGCGTGACGAAATGCTCCTGCGGCGCGGCCGTGGTGTTGCGCAGCACGTCGCGCACGGCGACGAGACGGTTCGGGTCCGCGCCCGTGTCGCCGTTGCCGCTCACCGTGGAGGTGATCGCCCAGATCGTGACCGTGCCATCCGGTTCGACATGACCCGCGATATTGCGCAGGCCGTCGGTGGCGGGCGACCACGACAAGCCGGTCGCGCTATTGATGCCCTCCGGATAGTGCGCCACGCTGTACGACGTGCCCAGGTTCAGGCCGTTCTGCACCGTGTACGCGAGCTTCCACGACTTGGTGCCCGCGTTGTACACCCACTTTTGCAGGCCCGCGCCGGTCTGCTGCGCGGCGTGTGTGTACAGGTCGGCGCCGCCCGCGTAACCGTCGCCTTCGTCGGCCACGTAGAGCGTATTCGCATCGGCGAACCAGAGTCCGAACGGATAGGCCACCGTCGTCGCGGACTTGTTCGGCGTCGCCGGGAAGCCCGCGAGCACGCACACATTGCTCGGCAGGCCGCTCGTCGCCACTGTCGTCGAGTCGTACGCCAGCGGATTGGCCGGCAGCTTCGCGCCGGCCACGGGCACGCCTACGCCGCCCGAGGGGCAAGCCTTGCCCGTCGTGTCGACGAAGTACACCGTGTTCACGCCGTTGCTACCGCTGCCCTTCGTGAAGTACACGACGTTGTTGAATACGGTCAGGCCGCGATAGTTGTCATCCTTGCCCACCTTGTCGGCCTTCGCGCCCAGTTGCGTGACCGAGAAGCTCGCGAGCGGCGTCGGCGCGCCCGGCGTCTGTTGCGCCTCATGCTGATTGCTCGCTTCGATGAACTGCGCGCCCGCGCCGAGAATCACGCCCACGGGCTGCGGATTCGCGCCGTTGCCCGCGTTGCCCACGGTGTAGTAGAAACCGTTGCCCTTGCCGTTGTCGTTGCCGTTGTTGAGCAGCGCGCTGCGGCCGTTATTGCCGCTGTATGCGTTGGTCTCCGTAAAGCTGAAGTGCCCTTCGGCGTCGAGGCGCGCAACGGCGCGATAGAACGTCTGGCCATCGGGGTTCGTCGGATCAATCGCGCCAGGCGTGTTCGAGTTCGACACGTCGATCGTGTTGACCGGCGCAACGTAGCCCATGAACGTCAGGAAGCGGCCGTCGCTCGAAAGGTTCAGCGCGAGTTCGGACTTGGAGCTGAAGCTCGTGACGAGCTGGTCGTGGCTATTGCCCGGATTCACGCTGTTCGGCACCTCCAGCGTGCGCACGACCTGTCCCCATGGCGTGATGGTGTCGAGAAAGATTCGCGCCGTGAGGCCGAAGCTCGGGTCGTAAAGCACGTTGTTCCACACCGCCGGATAGGTGCCGTCGTACGGCGCGCCGCCCGTCGGGCAGCTTGCCTGGGCGCTATTGCAGTGGGGCGGCAACACCATGCCCGGCGTGATGTTGCTCGACGCGTTGTCGTACACGCTGCGACTCACCACGAGCACCCCTTTGCCGCCGAAGAACGGATCGGCGTTCTGCGCGAACGCGCCGGCGCTCGCGCAAGCCAGCGCGAGAGCAAGGGAAAGACGTGAAGGTTGTGCCGCGAGTCGTGCCTTGAAGCTCGGGCGGCAAAGTGCGGAGCAAACGGTGTTGATGGCCATCTGTAGCATCTCCGTAAGGAATTAGAAGCTTTTTGTCAAGAGAAACTCGAGGTCAACCGTAGTACCGTAGCGGCACTTCATGAAGCTTTCGTTGCAGCTATGTGCGCTACCGCACACTTCTTTCCTCGCTGAAATCGTCATGCTCAATCATGCGCGGCCCGAAATGCTTCTCGATTATTTCGTTTGCTATCCTCATTATTCTGCCGATCGACGAGGTCATGCATCGCGAATAGCGAAGCGCACGATAGCCGGATTCAACTTGAATCCCGGCCGTCACCGTCCTGTAATGGCTATGAGGCGGAGCGTTCAATACGAGGAGGCAGGTGCAGCCGGCAAAGGCGCGGGACCTCGCCTGATCGGCCGCCTGGAAGAAGCTTTATTGCCCTGGCCAATCGGGCTCCGCGATTTTCCCCAAGCGTTTAAACGGGAGAGCCTTGTGAGACCATTGCGCCCCCTCATCGTCGCGCTCATCTGCGGCGTCTGTGCGGTCACGACCCGCGCCGAAGGCGTGAACGGCGCCGGCAGCACGTTCGCCGCTCCGCTCTACACCCGTTGGGCCGCGGACTATCAGAAGTCGGGCGGCGGCAAGGTGAGCTATCACGGCACCGGCTCTTCGGACGGGCTCAAGGCCGTCGAGGCGCATACGGTCGATTTCGCCGGAACCGATGCCCCGCTGAGCGCCGAGCAATTGAACAAGGAAGGCTTGCGGCAGTTCCCCACCGCCATCGGCGGCGTGGTGCCGGTCGTGAATCTTCCGGGCATCAAGGCCGGCCAGTTGATGCTGACGGGCGAAGTGCTCGGCCAGATCTTCCTCGGCAAGATCCTCTACTGGGACGACCCGGCCATCGCGCGCCTCAATCCGAAGACCAAGATGCCCGACACGCCCATCGCCGTCGTGCGGCGACTCGACGGCTCAGGCACGACGCTGATCTGGACACACTATCTCTCGCAGGTCAGTCCCGAATGGAAGCGCAAGGTGGGCGAAGGTACAAGCGTGCGCTGGCCGCTCGGAATCGGCGGCAAGGGCAACGAAGGCGTCGCGACCTTCGTGGGCTATCTGCCGGGTGCGATCGGCTATATCGCCTGGGACTTCACGAAGCAGAACCGCTTGACGTACACCGCGATGACGAATGCGGCAGGCGTGATCGTGCAGCCCGGCGCCCAGTCGTTCAGCGCGGCGGCGGCCAACGCCGACTGGTCCGGCTCGCTTTATCAGGTGCTGACCAATGAGCCGGGCAAGGATGCGTGGCCCGTGATGGGCGCGACCTACGTGCTGCTACAGGCAGCACCGGACAAGCCCGCGCGCAATGAGGAAACACTGAAGTTTTTCGATTGGGCGCTCACGCACGGCGAACCCAGCATTCAGGCGCTGGACTATATTCCACTGCCGGCCCCGGTAATCGCGACGATCCGCGCGCAATGGAAGGGGGACCCAACCGACGTCGCCGCCCGCAAGCCCGTTGCGGGGCAATAGCGGCGAGATTCTCCAGGCAAGGGTCGTTTTCTGTGGGCGATGAAGATAGCGCCGGGACGAAGGGATTCAGCGCATGCCGGCTTTGCGCTTGCGGGAGTCGCACTTGCGGCAGAGATCGGTCAATAGCCAGCGCGCGACCGTTTCGGGGCGATTCGCGCCGTACTGCGCAGACCGTGTTTCGTTGTCGTAGCGCACGATGACGCTTCCCGTCATCACGCGATAAGAGCCCGCGTAGTTCACGCCATCCAGTTCGATACTCAAGGAGTGGGCGGTTTCGTATTCTGCAAGAGCCAAGATAAACGCGGAAATGTCTAAATTATGACAATATCGTTTCGCGCCGCAATTGGTCAATTAAATATGCGTTTTGTTTCATATTAATGCTTTCGCGCCCTTACTGGGGCCGGTGCGCGTGCCCCCTGAAATCCGGTCGCGCCATTGCCGCATGTCCCAGGTTGCCATAGGCGGTGACCGCAAACCATCGCTCCCCAACGGCGCCGCTCCAGGCATTCACCCAGCGCGTCGCCATCATTCTCTCGGTTGCGCCTTCGGCGTTCATCAGCCGTGGAGCGGCCCCACGTATCTGAGGACACGAGGACTCTCTTAAAATAAGAGGTAGTCTTGTGCCTAACAGTAAGCCTAGTCATTACGTGGAACCCATCGAAATTCTGACCGAGCCGGAGCGCCGTCGTCGGCGCACCCCGCAGGAAAAAATCGCCATCGTGCAGGAAACACTGGAGCCGGGAGCGTCCGTATCGGGCGTGGCACGCCGGCACGGCCTCAACGCCAACCAGGTGTTCGGCTGGCGAAAGCAATACCAGGAAGGCAGTCTGGCGGCGGTGAAGGCAGGTGAATCTGTTGTGCCCGCATCCGAGCTGACCGCCGCCATCAAGGAAATCAAGGAACTGCAACGGCTACTCGGGAAAAAGACAATGGAAGTCGAAATCCTGAAAGAAGCCGTGGAATGGGGCCGCTCAAAAAACCTGATTGCGCGCTCGCCCTTGCTGCCGGGGGACGACCATTGAAGACGGTCTGCGAAGTTCTCGGCATGGCGCGCTCTGGTGTAGCAGCGAAACAGGCTCGCTCGCCCGATTGGCAAGATGGTCGTAGCGCCAAACCGACCGACGACACGGAATTGGTCGAGGAAATCCAGGTCCACGTAGCGCACCTCCCAACTTACGGCTACCGACGCATCTGGGCACTGCTGCGCCGTAGTCGAGAACAGGCCAGCGCGCCGTGCATCAATCACAAGCGCGTGTATCGGGTTATGCGTGAGCACCAGTTGCTGCTGCGTCGCCCCGGCGTGCGGCGAGACAGTCGGCGGCACGACGGTCGCGTTGCCGTTGACCGTAGCAACACCCGCTGGTGCTCCGATGGCTTTGAGTTCCGGTGCGACGATGGCACGCCGCTGCGCGTCACGTTCGCGCTGGACTGCTGCGACCGGGAAGCGATTAGCTGGGCGGCGACGACCGGCGGCCATAGCGGTGATGTGGTGCGCGACGTGATGTTGGCCGCCGTCGAACAGCGCTTCGGCACCACGCAGGCTACACAGCCCATCGAATGGCTCTCGGACAACGGCTCGGCCTATATCGACCACCGCACACGCAGCTTCGCTCGTGAACTGGGACTTGAGCCGCTGACCACGCCGGTCCGTTCGCCGCAGAGTAATGGCATGGCGGAATCGTTCGTGAAGACGATGAAACATAATTACGTCGCCTATATGGACAAGCCCGATGCACCAACGGCGCTCTCGCGTCTGGCTATCGCGTTTGAACACTACAATGAGCGCCACCCGCATAAAGCCCTGAAATACCGCTCGCCGCGCGAGTTCAGGCGCGCTGCGGTGCCATCAACCTAACGGTGTCTGCGTGTCCTGAGTTACAGGGGCAACTCCAAGCCGTTTCATGGCCAGGCTAACGCGGTGAATGGCGTAGCGCCTGCGGCGCGCTTCGGTGTCAACTCGCGCGATCATCGTCTCGCCTCTTCCAGTTGAGAGTATTGGACAGACCAGGTCCGGAAAACCCATTCACACCGATATGTCGCCAAGACACCGCATCGCACACATGGCATCGAGCGATGAGCGCTCATTAAGACACGAAAATATCGGTGGAGAAATCCGGGAGACTATCGAGGGTGCAATCCATAAGAAAGCCGCTGCGGAGCGAAGTGAAAGCTCCCACACGACAACGCCCCTGGTTTCCTGTCACTCACAATAAAACGCGCATGTGACAGTCGTTGTGACGCTTCACCGCGATACCTGCATTTCGTCTGGATTTGCCCCGGTTTTGTCGTGTTTTTGTCCTAATTCAACCGAGGATTGGCGGCGTCGCCGCGCCTTGCCGCGCGAACATAGTCGAATAACCAGCCCTTCCCCGGGAACGTTCATGGCGCACCATTCCATGCGAACGACGACGCACCGCGGGCCGAGAATGGCGCTCGGACGTGCATTGAAGCAACCATTGCTAAACGCCGTGGCGCGACTGCCCGACAGCGTGCAGCGCGCCATGTTCAAGCCGCCCGTGCGTCGTATCTGCATCCGCGTGCCGCTGCTGCGCGCGGTGTACTCGGGTTGCCTGCGGCGCCACCCCATCGACCTGCAATACGGCACGGACACGAGCGGCCTGGTCGACTCGTCGACGTTACAGCGCGACGCGCGCCTCGTCGACCAGTTGAGGCCGTACATGGGGTCGCAGCCGACCATCATCCGCCGCGCGCTCGACACGCTCGGCGACGTCGCCGGTTATACCTTCATCGACATCGGCTGCGGAAAAGGCCGCCCGATGATCGTCGCCTCCGAATATCCCTTCGCACTGGTGCTGGGCTACGACATCAGCGCGGACCTCGTGAGAACCGCGAACGCCAACGCCGTGGTGATGGCGCGGCGTTTTCCGCAACGCCCGCCCATTCGCGCGCTGCACGCCAATGTCGCCGATCTCCAGGTGCCCTCGGGCAACGTGGTTGTGTTCATGTTCAATCCGTTCGGCGTGGAACTGATGGCGGCGTTGCTGGCAAAACTCGAAGCGGGTCTCGCGAGCGGCGCGATCGATCATCTCTTCATTGTCTACGACAACCCCGTATGCGGCGAGGCACTCGACCGCTCGCCACAGTTGAAACGCTGGTTTGCCGGCGTACTGGCCTACGATCACAATGAAATCGGCTTCGGCCCGGAAGATGCGGAGAGCGTCGTCATCTGGCAAAGCGTGCGCGGCGCGCGCCCCGATTCGTACGCCGACCGCAACCGCCGCATTGCGGCAAAAGACGGGCTCAGCGCTTCGCTCGAAGCCTGACCCACACGTTGGGCGAATTCATTCAGGAGACGCCTGTGCCGACTTCCGTGCTCGCGATGTACGAGTCGTCGTCCCCGCTTGCTGATTTCCGCTACGCAGTGCACGCCTGCAAGCGCATCGATGCGTTTCGTGCATTCGAGCCGTCATGGCGAGCACTGTGCGCCGCCGCCGAGGCGCATTCGCCGTTCATCGATTTCGCTTACTGCGAGGCCGCGGCAGCCGAAGCGCTGGCAAGCGGCGCGACCATCGAAGTCGCGACCGTGCACGACGCGCACGAACTGGTGGCGCTCTGGCCAGTCGCGATCGTGCGCAAGGGTGTATTGCGCAGCGCGCAAACGCTCGGCTGCGGATGCGGCGAAGAATATGGCGGCCCGCTCATCGCAGACACGCGGCGCACCGAGCTTTACGATGCGGCGCGCGAGGCGATCCGACGCATTCACGCCGACGTGCTCCATATTCCCATGCTCGAAAACGGTGGCTCACTCCAGCGTGCGCTCGACGCGGCGCCGCAGTCCTGGGTGCAAACGTCGCTGCCCGCGCGCTGGCGCGTGATGCCCGGCTATGCGATCGGACTGCGCGCGTATGCGTCATGGAACGATTACCTCGCCACGCGGCCTTCTACGTTGCGCTCCGCGCTGCGCGCAAGCGGCAGACGCTTGCGCCGCGAGGGCGACGTGCGTATTGGCTGGTGCGAAAGCGCGGAAGACACCGAACGCGTGCTGACGTGGCTATTCGCGAACAAACGGCAGTGGGCGCTCAAGCGCGGAATCGACTCGCGCTACTTGATGGATGAGCGCGTGCGCGACTTCTTCATCGACCTCGCGCGGCGAGTCGATTTGCACAGCACGCCCCTCGTGGCCCGCATCGAGGTCGACGGGCGGCCCGTGGCGGCCTCGGTCAATCTCGTGGGCGCGCGCGCCGTCGAATATCTGATCACGACCTACGACGAAGCGTTTGGCGTGTTCTCGGTGGGCAACCTGCTGGTCGAATACATCGCGCAATGGGCGCACGCGCATGGCCGCGACTTCGATTTCCGGCCGCTGCATGGCGACTACAAGGCGCGCTGGGCCGATCGCGAAACACGGCATGAATCGCGCATCATCGTGCTCAACGCGCGCGGGCGCTCAATTGAATTGCCGCTGTCGTGGGCCCAGGTGAAGCGCGTTTATCGCAAGGCGGCGGCCGTCGCCGCCGCGCGCCTGAAATCGGCTTGAAAGCGGGTTTCAGCAGCTCGGGCCGCTCACGGCCGCACCACCCCGCCCGCCTCGTGCGTGTCGCCATGCGCGGATTCGTCAAGCGATTCGAGCGCCGGGTTGTGGTGAAGGAGCAGTGCCGCGGCCGCGCCGATCAAACCGGCTCCCGCAAGACATAGCAGGCCCGCACCGAAGCCGCCCGTGCTGTCCTTGATCCAGCCCATCGCATAAGGGCCGAAAAAGCCCGCGAGATTGCCGAGCGAGTTCACGGCGGCGATGCCGCCTGCCGCCGCCGCGCCCGAGAGAAACGCGGCGGGCAGCGTCCAGATCACCGGCAGGCAACCGAAGATCCCAAAGCCCGCAATGGAGAGCGCGAGCATCTTGAGCACCGGATTGTCGAGCCCGGCGGCCGCCGCAATGCCGGCCGCCGCGACAACCAGCGCGAACGCGACATGGCGCTTGCGTTCGAGCCGCCGGTCGGAATGGCGCGCCCAGAACACCATCGAAACGACGCCGACCGCATAAGGCAGCGCCGTCACAAAGCCGGTTTGCAGATTGGTGAGCCCGAATGCCTTGACGATCTGCGGCAGAAAGAAGCTCAGGCCATAATTGGTTGCGTTCGCACCGAAATAGATCAGCGCCACGGCCAGCACGCGCGGATTGATGATCGCCTCCAGCACGCTGAACGTACGCACCTTCTCCCGATGCCTGCGCTCCTGCGCCTGACGATCCACGAGCCAGCGGCGCTCGTCGTCGGCAAGCCACGTTGCGTCCGCGGGCTTGTCGGTCAAATAGAACAGCACCGCCAGCGAGAGCACGAGCGCGGGCGCGGCCTCGATCAGGTAGACCCACTGCCAGCCGGCCAGGCCGCCTCTGCCGTCGAGCGAAAGCAGCGAACCGGAAACCGGGCCGCCGATCACGGTGGACAAGGGAATCGCCGCCATGAAATAGCCCACCACGCGCGCGCGGTATTTGGCGGGAAACCAGAGCGTGAGCAAGAAGATGATGCCGGGAAAGAAACCGGCCTCGGCAATGCCGAGCAGAATGCGCAGCGCGTAGAACACATGCGCGTTCGACATGCCGGTCATGGCGGCAATGTGCGGAATGAACGCCATCGCGCCCGCAATGATGCCCCACGTGAACATGATGCGCGCGATCCAGCGCCGCGCGCCGAAGCGCTCCAGCAGCAGATTGGAAGGCACTTCGAAAAAGAAATAGGCGATGAAGAAAATGCCCGCGCCAAAGCCGAACGCGCTCGCGGAAAGATCGAGCGCCTTGTTCATTTGCAGCGCAGCAAAGCCGACGTTGACCCGATCGAGGTAAGCCACGAAATAGCAGACGATCAGGAACGGGACGAGCCTTGCCGTCACGCGCCCCATGGTGCGAGTTTCGAGCTCCATGCATGTCTCCTTCGGGGCCGTCGCGAACGGCCGGTTAGTTTGATGTCGTTAAAGACTAGTCGGTCGCGGCGCGATACAAAAGATCGGTTCACATGGTGGGATTCGTCTGCGGCGAGTGGCGAGCGCTAAAGCTTCGGACAGGAAAGCACCGGCACCGCTTGCGTCATGACGCCCGGCGACGCGTTGTTCGCGGGTCTGCCTTGCGGCGGCGTGGAAACGAGGCGCACGCTGTTCGTGTCAGCGCCTGTGCCTACGTTGGCGAGCGCGTACTTCTCTTCGCTGCCTTGAGGTTGCCAGTAAGCGCGAAAAACCGGCCCGTCGATGAAAACGAGCAGCGTGCCATGCGTTCTTTGCCCGCCGGATACGAAATCGACGGGCTCGCCGTTGCGAACCGCGAAGCCCGCGTCGGCGCCAGCGGCGTTCGAACCGACGAGCTTGCCGCATGGCGGCGCGGCATCGGTAGCGGGAGCGGCGTTGGGAACGGGTTCGGCGGCGCGAGCGGGCTGGAGCGTGAGCCATGCCGCGCTGAAACACGACCACAACGCGAGCGTGAGCGTCGTTTTCATGCGCCACCTCGGAAACTCGTCATCGACTGGCGAGCGGCGCGCAAGCCGCGTTCCCGCATGCGAAGCGCCAATGCCGGAGGGCCGGTGGAGGCGCTTACGCCTCGTCCGCGTCGTGGTCCAGCGCGTCGATATCGATTTCGAGCACGCGGCAAACGTCGCGCACGAATGCATCCATGGCGGCGGCGCACTCCGGGCTGCCCGCCGGGAAGTCTTCGGGATTCTTTTTGCCCTGCGCACGACGGATCGCCCGAATGCTGGCTTCGAGCGCACGCGCCTCCAGCCAGATGGGATGATTTTGCGGATATTCGGGATGTTCGCGCGCCATGGCTGTTATTTCGGCAGCCTTTGCGCGAACTTTAGGCATTTCTCACGCAAATCGTTCCGTCGACGCAGGCGAGCCGGTAAAAGCTCCCGGCCCGTCTGTCCCATTACGACTTCATCTGCTGCTGCAAGTCGCCGCAAATCGCGGCTTTTTGCTGGTCGAATTCCTTGGGATTGTTTTGCTTCATCTGGCGCATGCCATTGACGGTTTGCGCCGCATTTTGCCAACCCGCGTCCCAGTCCTTCGCGAAGTCCCGGTCCTGGGAGAACTTCTTGCCCGCATTGCTCTTGTAGTTCGACACGGTGGATGCATCGACGCCGCAAACCTCGGAGGCGACGCGCGCATTATTCGCGGCGAATTGCGCGCCCGACTTCGCGAGCTTTTGCATCTGGTCCTGGCTCTGCGCGTGCGCGACGCCCGCGCCGAGCGTCAATGCGGCGGCGCATGCCATCAGGGAAAAGCGAACGAACGAATAAGAACGAATTTTCATTGACAGGTCCTCAAATGCGCTTTGAAAAACAATGGAAAGCAATCCGAATCAATGCAATGCGCTCACGGTGAGCGTGACTGCATGCCCGTTGGTGACGGTGTCCTGGCGCATCACGAGACCGGTGGCCGGGCAAAAATGATCGACCACATGTGACTTCATCGCGAGGTTCGCGGTATGACCCATGAGCTGCGCGTTGTCGGCCTGCATGCTGCGGTCATAGGTGACGGGCCAGCACGCAAATGTACCCGCCCCGGTCTGGAGTTGCTCCTGCTTGCCGACCGCCTTGTCGCTCGTGGTCGTGACGAACTTCGGCACGTTCATGGTGCCCACCGACTGGCCCATGTTGGCCGCCGTGCCCGACATCGACCCTTGCGTGCGCGTGCCGGCAATGCGCTGCCCTTCGCTCGTGATCTCGCCCACGTAGCTCAGGATGCCGCTCGTCTGCGCCGACATCATGCCGTTGAGGCTGGCCGCACCGCTGCTGCCGTGCATCGAGCCGTTGCTCGTCTGCTCGGGCTGCGCCGCCGCCTTGCCGTCGACGATCGTGAAGTGGACATCCGATTCGCTTTGCATCGGTTGTCCGCCCATCGACATTTTCATCGCCGCGTGGATCTGGCCGTTACAGTTGTTACCGTCGCGTTTCGAAAACTGCGTGACCGTGTAGGTCACCGTGCGTTGACCCGGCGCGAGCGTGGCGGTGAAGCCGCCGCCCTGGTGCATCCACGGCGCATCGCAGGCCGCCGCCGCCCAGGCTTGCGAACCCGCCGTCGCACAGGCAGCCGCAAGGCCCAGCGTCAGCGCGAAGCGCAGCGCAGCGCGAGTGCCGCGACGGTCCGATCCCGCATTGGGGCGGTAAGTGTCATGCATCATCGATTCTCCGCTTGCCATGTCAAAAGCCGAATCCTGGAGACCTCGCGCGCGAGCGTCAAGCCTAGCGATACTCAGTGAGCATCATATGTAACGGCGGCGACACCGTTGCGGACGCCTCGTTCGATGTGCCGAAGCGCGCCCGGAACGCCGCATAGCGCGAAAGCACGCGCGGCACGTAGGCCTGCGTTTGCGCGAATGGCGGAATGCCGCCATAGCGGCTCACATTCCCTTCGCCCGCGTTGTAGGCCGCCAATGCGTAGCGCAGGTTGCCCGAAAACTGTTGCAGCAACTGGCTCAAATAGAGTGCGCCTGCCGCCACGTTCTGCACCGGGTCGTTTGCATCCGAAACACCGAAGCGCAGTGCGGTGGCCGGCATCAATTGCATCAAACCGCGCGCGCCCGCAGGCGAAAGCGCACGATGGTCGAAGCCCGATTCGACGTCGATCACGGCAGCGACCAGCGCCGGATCGACGTTCGTCGCCTGCGATACCGCGCGGATCACCGGCTCCACCGTCGCGTAGTTGCAGTCCGCGCACGAAGCCGCGCGCGCGGGTGCCGCGAAGCGTGCAACGCGCGTTGGCGTCGTTGCGAGCCGTGTGCCGCTCAGCACGACGCCGCGCGCCTTCGCAAGCTCCTCCACAGGCGTGGGCGCAGGCGCGCTCTTTATGGAAGCGCGCACGGCACTTGCCTGCCCGCCGACGATATAGATCACGCCGCCCGCATGAGCGGGTGCGCCCAGGCACGCCAGCCCGAAGGCGAACCCAAGCCCTGCGACGGCGGCGTGCCCGCGCATCATGGCTTCACGAGTTCGACGCGACGGTTCTGCGCGCGCAGCACGTCGGTCGTATTCGGCACGAGCGGCTGCGTCGAACCATAGCCCTTCGCCGTGAGCGTGCCCGTCACACCGGCGCTCTTGAGGTACTGGGCGACCGATTCGGCCCGCGCTTGCGACAGCGTCATGTTGTGCGCGTCGCCGCCGCTCGAATCGGTGTGCCCCGCCACTTCGATCTTCCAGTCGGCGTGCTGCTTGAGCAGCGCGGCCATGCGATCGAGCACGGGCTTCGCATCGGCGCGCAGCGTGCTCTTGTCGAGGTCGAAGTTCACGCCGTAAAGCTGCACGTGCCCCGTCTGTTCGAGTTGCGAGGCCGTCGCGTCGCCCGCCTTGCCCGACGCATCGCAGGTGAGTTTGCTTGCGCCAATGCGCTCGCCCGCGCTTTCCTCCACGCCCGAAAACGTATGCGCGTCCGCCTTGAAGAGTGCCGAGAACACCTGCTTGCCGTCCGGGCTGAACACCATGATGCCGGGCGTGCTCGTATTCGACTGCTGCTCGTTGCGCGTGAGCCTGAGATAACCGCCCGCGTCGATGCCGCCTACGATCGTGCCGAGCACCTGCGCCACGCGCACCGGATCGCTGCCCTGCGATTCGAAGTAGCAGCCTTCCACCCCCGCGCCATGCTGCTCCAGCAACACGTAGCCGCTGGAGCCGAAGTTGAGCGGGAAGTGATAGAGGCCCGCCACTTGCCGGACCGACGCCGCCGCACCCGCCGTGCCATAGGCGGAAAAGCGGCTAAGGCCGATGCCATACGGCGCCTGGTCCGCCGACGACGACAAGGTCAACCGCAGGAAGCTCGCCTGCACGGGCTGCTGCAACGGTCCGCGCAGCACGACGCCGGGGCCCACGCTGTCCGCGCCGGGAAAATCGGCGTCATACGCCGTATTCCACGGGCCATTCGCGCTCGACGCCGTTTCGACCTTCACATGATGCGGCGTCACTTGCCGCTGCGGACTGCTCACGAACGCGAACGAGTCGATCCGCGCCTCGCCTGGCAGCGCGAGCACCAGTTCGTACTGGTTGCCGTTGACCTGAATGCCGGGCGAATCGGGCACGCCGTCAACGAGACGGAACCAGTCCGAGCCGCTCTTGCCCACTGCGAATGCGCCCTCGCTCAGACTCGCGACATCGACAGGCTCGACGCCGGTTGCAGAGGCGGCGCTGGCAGGCGCGGCCGTAATGGAAGGCGCGGGAGGCGCGGGAGGCGCCGAGGCCGCTGCGTCGACAGGTGCGGAGGCCGCCGTCTCGCTTGCCGTCGCTTCATGCTTGCGATGGCACCCCGCAACGAGCAGCACGCCGGCCGCCAGCAGCGTGAGTGCGATGGGTCGTCGATGTCGAAGAATCCTGCCTGACGGTTGGGTCAATTCACTGTACTCCTGATTGCTGCGCATGGGTAAGGATGTGGATTTCGTCCAGATTGGTGCGAATGCGCGCCTGTAGCGCATTGAGCTTCGCGCGGCTCGCGCCATTGCGTTTGGCGGCGTCGAAGTCGGCGAGCGCGTCCTTGAGATCGGCCTGCGCCTGCTCGCGCTGTCCGTTGACCAGACGATGCGCGCCATTGTCCGCCTGCTCGTTGGCGGTGCCGTCGGCGTTGAGCAGGTTCGCTCGCAGCCGGTGGTCGCCGCGCACGTCGTCCGCGAGCGCACCGGGGTCGCCGGACGACAGGGTCGCATTCATCGGAGCATGCCTGCGTGCAAGGCGCGATTGTGCGCTTCCGGCGACGCCCGGCGTATCGGCACTCACGGTGGCGTTCACCACGCCGCCCGAGGCCGACACGGGCGTGCTTGCGGGCTTCGCAGGCGCAAGCGAACGCGACGAGATGATCTCCACGCCGTCCTCATGCCGCACGGTGAGCCCCGTCAGCGGTGCGTCGCCGCTCTGTGCGCCCGCGTGGCCGCCCACGGCAAGCAAGGCCAGCAACAAGGCTTGCGTGATGGCTCGACTGCGCTTGTCCATCGCTCAGCCTCCGCGAAACGGCGACTGCATCCGCACGATCGCTTCGGACTCGATAGGAATACGAAAGCCGCCCGACGCCGACGAATAGGCATAGCAGCGATTCATATTGCCAGGCAGCCCCAGGCCGCCGCTATTGCCGGTCGAATAAATATTGCTGATGCCGTTCACCAGATAGAAGATCACACGATTGATAAACGGCACGTAGAGATCGTAGCAATACGTCACGCTGATTTTCAGCAGGTTCGCGTCCTGGATCGACAGACCCGAACTCGCGCCCGGTTGCGTGTTCCGGTACATCAGCGTGTCGTTGGGAATCTCGGTCACGCTCGTGCCCGCGTAATAGTTGGAGCGGCCAAAATCCGAGAGCGCCGCAGTTGTCGGGTTGATGACCGTAAGCGACGTAATGCCAGGATTGCGCGCTTCGACCGTCGCCGTGACCACCGCCATCTGCTGCGTGGCGAGACCGTTGGCATGCGCGAAAAGCGGCGCGATACCACGGCCGAACCCATTGAGCATCGCGGCTTTGCGGCCGTTTTCCACCGCCCCCGCGCGCGCCGCCTGGAGCGTTGCATAGTTCACCGTGCTCTTGGCCTGATACAGCAGCGCGAACTGGATCATGCCGAGGCAAAGCAGCAAAAGCACCGGCATCACGATGATGAACTCCGTGGCCGATTGTCCGCGCTGCTTGCGCGGTGCGCCCGCGCGCGAGCGGCCGGCGAATGGAGAACGTTGCGCCCGCATCATCACGCGCCCCCGGCTTCGATTTCGAGCTGCATGCCGGGCGTGAGACCGAGCGCCAGGCGGCGGCCTGCCTGGAGTTCCAGCACCGCCGCCGCGCGCCAGTGCGCGCACAGTCGCCGCGGCCCCACGTTGTCGCGCACGCTCACGATGCGGCGCGCGCGGTCCATGAAGACCACGTCGATCGGCGCGTGCATGAACCAGGTATGCACCGAATTGCACGGCTCGATCAGCAGCGCGTCGCGCTCCGCGATCGAGCGCCGGCCCATCCATCCCTTCAGGCGGTCGAACATGCCCGTGGTCACGTCGAGGTCGAGTGCGAGCGGCTTGCCCGCCGCGGCAATGCGCGCGGTCTTCACAACAGCCCCTCCTGCATGAACTTCATCACAATCGGAAAACCGAGCACGATGAACGTGACCGGAAAAATAAACACCACGAGCGGAAAGATGAGCTTCACCGGCGCTTCCATGGCCTGCTTCTCCGCGCGCTGGAAACGCTCCGTGCGGCGCTGCTCGGACTGGAAACGCAGCGTGGTCGCAATGCTGCCGCCCATGCGTTCGGACTGCACCACCGAGCTCACGAAGTTGGTCACCTCGCGAATCTGCAAGCGGTCGTCCATGCGGCGCAACGCATCGGCGCGCGGCAGGCCCGACTTCAGGTCGCGCAACACATGTTCGAACTCGCGCTTGAGCGGCCCGCCCGGGCCCTTGCTCACGGCCTGCGTGAGCGAGCCATTCAGATTCAGCCCCGCCTCCATGCTGAGCGTGAGAAAGTCGAGATACACGGGCAACTGTTTTTCCACCTGCTTGACCGTGCGCGCGCGAATATCGCGCAGCCACAAGCGCGGCAAGAGCGAGCCCAGCAAGGCCGCCGCGAGCGGAAACATCAGGCTGCTGCTGCCCAGCCAGCGCGCGACCAGCAACGCCATGATCAGCGCAATGGCCGCTGCCACGAGCGAGAGCGAAATGAACTGGCGCGCCGAAAGCAGATAGCTTCGGCCGGTCAATTGCAGTTGCAGTTCGACGCGTTTGACGATGCCCGGCGGATACAGACGCCCGAAATGAAAGTCGAGAAAGCGCACGAGCGGCCACAGCACGCGCAGCGGCGTGGAAAGCGGATCGAGAAACTCGCGGTCCTCACCGGGCACCCGCTTGCCGAGCATGGCGAGCGAACGCGCGATGAGACCGAGAAATACGATCAGGCCGAGAAAGAGGCCGAAGGCCAGTACGATGGATAGCGTCATTACACGTCGATGTTGGTTATCTTCTGAATGGCCTTGTAGCCAAGGAACTCCATCACCGCGATCACCGCCAGCGTGGCCCAGCCAATCGGCTTGTTGAAAAGCGGCTCCATGGCGGTCGGCTCCATATGGCTGAGCACCAGCATCAGAAAGACGGGCAGGAGCGTCATCACCCAGCCCTGCGCCTTGCCCTGCGCCGTGAGCGAGCGGATCTTGCCTTCCATCTGCTGCTTGTCGCGCAGCGTGCGCGCCACCGTCTCCAGCGTTTCCGCGAGATTGCCGCCCACTTCGCGCGAAATCGAAATGGCCGCCGTCGCCATCAGAAAGTCCTGCATCGGAATGCGCTTTTCCATGTGCGTGAGCGCATCGGCCATATCCACGCCCAGGCGGATCTCGCGAATCAGCAGCGCGAGTTCCTGAGAAATCGGCGGTCGCGATTCCTGCGCCGCGCTTTCGAGCGCCACGGGAAAGCTCGCGCCGGCCCGCAACGCGCTCGCCACCATCAGCAGCGCATCGGGCAACTGGCGGTCGATCTGCTGCAAGCGGCGGGTCTGAATGCGCCGCACGACGAAGCGCGGCGCGAGCAGGCTGGCCGGCACGGCGATCACCGTCATGACGATGCTTTGCGACACCACATAAACCGCGAGCGGAATCGCGACCACCGCGAGTGCGCTCATCGCCGCCACCTGCTGCGTGTTGATGAAGATGAACAGGTCGGCGAGGTTCGAGCCCACCTCGTCGCCCACGCGGGCCGTGCGGCGCACGAACCACGTCTTGCCCTGCGAGACGACACACCACATCACCACGGTCAGCAGCACGAACACCGTGCCCAACATCCATGCAGTACTCATCGGCAGACTCCGTTCACTCCTGGAAGATGGAGGTATCGACCTGGATGCCGCGACGGATCAGATCCTGGTAGAAGTCGGGGATATACCCCGTGGAATGGAACGTGCCCTGCACCTTGCCTTCGCTGTTGTAGCCGCTCTGGCGGAACACGAACACGTCCTGCATCTGCACCGTGCCCGACTCGATGCCGCTCACCTCGGTCACGTGCGTCACGCGGCGCGTGCCACACGAAAAGCGCGTTTGCTGCACGATCAGATCGACGGCCGACACCACCTGCTCGCGAATCGCATGGACGGGCAAGTCCAGACCGGCCATCAACGTCATCACTTCAAGACGCGAAAGGCAGTCGCGCGGCGAGTTGGCGTGCGCCGTCGTGAGCGAGCCGTCGTGGCCGGTGTTCATGGCCTGCAACATGTCGAGCGCTTCGCCGCCCCGGCATTCACCCACCACGATGCGGTCGGGGCGCATGCGCAACGTGTTTTTCACGAGATCGCGAATGTGCACCGCGCCCTTGCCTTCCATGTTGGCGGGCCGCGCCTCCAGCGAAACGAGGTTGCTTTGCGAAAGCTGGAGTTCGGCCGCGTCTTCCACGGTCACGATTCGTTCGTTATCCGGAATGAAATTCGACAGCACGTTGAGCAGTGTCGTCTTGCCCGAGCCCGTGCCGCCCGAAATGACGATATTGGCACGCCGCTCCACCGCGACGCGCAAAAACTCGATCATGTGCGGCGAAAGCGAGCCGAAGCGCACAAGGTCCTCGCCTTGCAGCTTGCGCTTCGAAAACTTCCGGATCGTGATGTTCGGCCCCTTGAGCGCGAGCGGCGGGATCACTGCGTTGACCCGCGAGCCGTCCCTCAGGCGCGCGTCGACCATCGGCGAGCTTTCGTCGATGCGCCGGCCAAGCGGCGCGACGATGCGCTCGATCGCGCCGAGCACCGCCTGATCGTCGGTGAAGATCGTGGAGGAGCGCGTGAGCTGGCCACCGCGTTCGATGAAGATTTCGTTGTAGCGGTTGACCATGATTTCCGTGATCGACTCGTCGGCGAGCAACGATTCGAGCGGGCCGAGGCCGATCACTTCATCGAAGATGCTTTTAAAAAGCGCCTCCGTGGGAATACCGGGCCGCGCGAAGGTCGGATCCGACGAAAGCACCGTGCGCAACAGACCGCCCACAGTCGTGGAAAGCTCCTCTTCGCTCATGCGCGCGACATTCAGGCGCCGCAGGTCGATTGCCGCGATCAGCCGCGCGTGACCGCTCTTGCGCAACTCGATCCCTTCGGGGGTGTTGAGCCACTGAAGTTCCTGTGCGTCCTCGGGCGCGGCGCGCATCGCGCCGGACACAGGCGAAGCCGTCGTGCTCACGGCAGGCTGCGGCGCACGCATGACGGGCGGCGGCGCCGGGCGCTCGCGCGGCATCGCCACGACGCCCTTGGGCATCGCACCGGCCATGGCGAGCCCATCCGTGCCCGTGCGCAGCAATTGCGCCGATTCGACGGACGTGGCGGAATTGGCCTCGATGGTTTCGCGCGCAACGTTTTGTGCCTGAACCGCGGGCACGGCCGCCGTATTCATCGACTCGCCCGCGGCCCTGGCATCGCTCACGCCTTCGCGCGCGGCACCGGCCTCCACCAGATGCAGCGCCTGCGACGCGCCTTGCTCGCCACGCGCGACGGCAATGCGAAACGAGGCGATCTCGATCGAGTCCGCGCCAGTGAGCGGACCATACGACGTGATCGGCGCGCCGTTCACGAGCGTCGAGGCAAGGCCGCCCTTGTCCTCGATATACCAATGCCCGTTACGCGGTTCGATGATGGCCTGCACCCGGCCGATCAACAGTCCCTTGAGCACGATGTCACAGGCCGGGTCTTTCCCGAGCGTCGCGCGCTTCGTCAAGGCATGCGTCTGCGCCCGGCCGTCACGGCCCGTGATCGATACCTGCAATTGCTGATCGTCTTCCATCGCTCACCGCCTTTCGCGTCAATGTCCGTACATCGCCCGATTGGTCTCGTCCGGAGCGGGCAAGACCGCGCTGCGGCGCGCGCGCTTCTCCTCTTCCTCGCGCAAAGCCTGCTCGCGCCGCGCGTTGGCGTCCGGCAGCGGGCTCGGGTTGCCGTATTCGCTGCGGTAATCGGCCTGAATATCGGAGCCGTTCGTCGTGAGTTCGGTCATCTTCTCGCTGTCCGCGTCGACGATATACGGCGTCACGAGCACGATGAGATCGCTCTTGTTGTTGCGGAAGTCGGTGGACTTGAACAGGTGCCCGAGCACGGGCAGGTCGCCCAGCAACGGCATCTTGTCGATGGCCGTCGACGCGTCAGCGTTGATGAGCCCGGCCAGCGCCAGCGTTTCGCCCGGCCTCACCGAAAGCTGCGACGTGGTGCGCCGCGTGATGAACGCCGGATAACCCTGCACCTGCACGGTGGGATCGATCTGGCTGATTTCCGTGAGCAGGTCCGTGGAAATAATGTTGTGCGCGTCCACCGTGGGCGCGATCTCCAGACGGATGCCATACTCCTTGTAGATCACGTCCTGCGCGCCGAAGCCCGCCGAAACAGGAATCGGCACTTCGCCGCCCGAGAGGAACGTGGCCTTGCCGCCGCTGCGCGAGTTCAATTCCGGCGAAGCGAGAATGTACGCGTCGCCGTCGTCAACGAGCAGATTGATCTTCGAGAAGATCGACGTCGCGATACCGAGGAAAGCTCCGCTCGCCGCGCCCCCCGCCATGCTCGGCGCGTTGTCGAACACGGCCGTGCCGGTGTCGGGAAACGGCTTGTAGCGGCCCGTGCGGATCGCATTGCCCGCGACCGACGCCTGCGGGCCGTTGATCTGCTGGTCCCACGCAATGCCGAGATTACGCTCGGCCGTTTTCGAAATTTCCAGAATGTCCATCTTGAAGTGAACCGTCTTCTTGAGCGACGCGCCGTCGTCGGGCTCGATCAGGTTCACGACATCGGGCAAGCCCGCAAGCGCGGCCTTCACGAGATCCTTTTGCTCCGGGTGCACCTTGCCGCGCACCACGAAACGATTGCCGTCGGCGTCGATGCGCAGGTCCTCGACGAAGCCGAGCGAATGCTGCAAGCGCGACAGCGTAGTGGCGCGATCCTGCTCGGACACGGAGATCTTGGTGCGCAGCGCTATGCCCGATTCGTTCCAGACCACGAGCGATGTATCGCCTGATTGTTGCGCGAGCAACAGCAATTGATGATCGACCACCGAGGCGTTCACCACGTCGCCGTTGCCCACGGCCACGCGCTTGACGCGGCCAGGCACCGGAATCACCTTGACCTCGCCCTTGTACAGATAGAGCGTGGACGGCGTGCCCTGCGCGTACTCCACCACCGCGTCGTCCGCGTCCGGCGCGGCGGCTGCGGGCCGATACTTCACACGGCGCATGGTAGCCGGGGGCAACGCGGGCGCGGGCGGCCTGGCAGCTTCGGGCGCAACATCGCTTTGCGCGGCTTGCGGCGCCGACACCGCAGAGGCGGGCACGGCCGACGCGGGGCTTGCCACGGCGGCCGAAGCGAACACCGGCCCGGACGCCACGGCTTCCCCCTCGGCATGCCCGTGAATGGACGGCACGACGAGGCTCATGGCGCAAAAGAGGCGCATTCCCCGGGCGATATGCCTCGTTCCGCGTTTTCGTTCGATCGTCATGGCTGTTTCACTTCTTCTGACTTCTTTTGATTGGAATGGAGGACCGCGCGCCCGGCCGGCGCGCGGATCACTTCGCGCGGCCGGTTCCGCTCACGGCGTCCTGAATCTGTTGCATCGCGCGCTGCTGGGCGTCGGTGAGCGCCGCCATGCGCTGCTGGACGTCGGCGACATTGCGGGCCGCCGCCGGTTCGCCAGGCAGCGTCTTTGCGTCGAGCGCGGGCCGCGTCGAGACGTTGCTGTCGCCCTTGCCGCCCACGATGTACTGAATGCCGCCGTTGTCGTCGTCGCCAAAGAGCGCGGCCTGCTGGACGGCGACCGGCGGCGTCGCCGCCTTGTCCGCGCGATTGCGCAATACCGCGCGCAGCGTGCCCACCTTTTGCGCGAGCGCGATCCGGGCGGCCTGCTCGGGGTTCACCTGGAGCGTCACGCTGTCGTAGCCCGAGCGCTGCTGGCCATCGTCCTGGCGCGACATCGCTTCGCCATAGTCGCGCGGGCGCGTGTCGCGGCCCGTGGCGATGACCGTGAGATCCGAGAGCAGGAGGTGCGCCGACTGGCCCGGATCGCCCGAGCCCGAATGGCTCGTGGACGGCGCAACGAGAAACAGGTCGATGCGGTTGCCCGGCTGAAGCATGTTGTCCGCCGAATTCGTGGCGTCGATATCGATCGTCAGCGCGCGCATGCCGGGCTTGAGCATGTCGCTGAAATCGCGCACGTTGTACGCCGAAACATCGGCCCGGCGTACGGGCGTGCCGCGCTTCACGGGGCGCACGAGCGTGAGGCCCGACATCGAGTCGAAGTCTTTCGCACGCACGGTGTCGTCGTAGACGAAATCGGCGGGCACTTCGCGCGCCGCGAAGTTTTCGGACGTGAGCGGCGCGCCGGGTTTGAGATCCGCGACCGGCACGACCACGGCGACCTGGTTCTGCGTCTGCATGGATTCCATGAGCGATTCGCGCATGGCGGCCTCACGTCCCGACATGTAGCGGAACATCCACCACGTGAGCAAGCCGGCCGCTACCACGGCTACGCCGAGCAGAACCCACGGGTTATTGATGAGCGTGCGAGTTTTAATTCTTTTCAACATCATGATGAGCCACGTTTGACTGGTTCAGGGCATGGACAACGCGTACGAGTACGCGGAATAGAACGACTTGAATGCCGCGAGCAATTGCGCCATGACCGAGTGGTCGCCGCCGATCAGCGCGACGACGATAAGCAGTACGATCAACACGTATTCGACATACGCCTGACCGGCCTCGCGGGCGCGCGGCGCGCGGCGTCGAACCCCACGGCCTTTGCCCGCCTTATTCGTAAGAGACATTGATCACCACCGAAGTCGAGCCTCGCGCCTGCGTGAACGCGGCGTCAAGGCGATAAGCGTCCTTTTGCATGGCGAGCGCATACCCAAACGGCGCACTGCCCGCACTGCCCACCGCCGCGCCGCCCGCGATGGCATGCCAGCCGGCGCGCTTGAGCAACTGCGCGTAATCCGCGCTCGCCTGCGCGAGCGACGGTTCAGGCAAGGACATCTGCACGGTGCGCGCGAGCTTTCCGCCGTCGCTGCTCGTCATGTCCAGCAGGATCTGCCCCGAGGGCAACGGGTAGTTCGCGGGCCGCAGCATCCGCGGCAGCGCCGCCGCCTCGCCCAGGCGCATCGCGCTATAGAGGCCGCGTACCGGCGCGGACTGGCCCAGCGGCAATTGCAGTGTGTAACTGCATTGCGCCGATAGCGCGCTCACCAGCAGCATCGACTTGTCCTGCATGCGGTGCGTGGCCACGCCGCGCCGCTGCCAGTATTGCGTGAAGGCGCCGGCCACCTGGTTCGACGTGAGGTTGAAGGTGATGAGCGCCGCCTGCGTGGGCGTGCCGTTGACCACCATGTCGTGGCCGATCCATTCGACCTTCTGTCCGGCCACCGGCATCTCGCCGCACGTGTCATCCGCCCTGGCGTGTGCCGCCGCGCCGGCCAGCACGCACGCGAAGATCGCTTTGACCATGTGCATCACCGGCTCCCCAGGCGGTCTTTCGGCACCACGTCCGGTTCGATGCGCCCGAGATCCAGATGGGTGATGTCGATGCCGAGCGGCGCGAGCACGTCGAGCCCGTAAGCGAGCACGGAGCCCTTCGCCGTTGGCACGGCGTTGGCGATCATCGCCTTCGCCTTGTCGCTGCCGTCCGGCGTCCACGTATTGGTTAGCACTGCGTTGTGATCCGCGAACGTCACACCTTGCCACGAGGGCCAAAGCTTTGAGAGCGTCGGGCTGTTGTAGCCCAGATGCAGTGAAACGTTTGCGCGCTGCTGGTTGTTGACCGGCAGATCGAAGCCCGCGCCGATACCGCTCACGAACCCGAGCGCGTTGAGCGCCTTGTCGGCGGCCGTGCCCGTGCTCCCGCTAGATGAACTCACCTGCAAGTCGTTGTAGCGTTGCAGCATGTCCTTGCCCGCCACGTCGCGCCACAACGGCTCGGGCGCCGACGCGAGCGCGTTGGCCGAGCCGTCGTTCGACGTGAGGCTCGTGTCGTGGCCAAGCACGCGCTGCGCGATCTCGCTGCGGATCTGCGCGTCGCTCTTGGTAATCGCGTTGCCATACGTGGGCGCCCAGCTCGCGTCGTCGAAATAGACGGTGCGCTCCCACGCGGCGTAGCGCGACGCCGACAGCGTGCGGTCGCGCGCGTCGCTCAGATGGCCGAGCATATGCAGCGCGAGAAACGCGATGATGAGCGCACTGCCCGCCACCACGAGCACTTCGACCATCGCCTGACCACGCGCAGCGCTGCGGCTGCGCGAACGCGAGGCGTACATGTTGCGATGCGCTCTCATGGCGCCCCCGCCGATTGCGCGACGTCCGCCGCTTCGATTGCCGCGAGATTGGTGTCCACGAGCGACGATTGCCAGTAAGGGTTGAACAAGCTCGGGTATTCCCATTTGTTGTCGCTGCGCCGCCAGTGCGCGAGATTCATCAACGCGCCTGCCGCGCTGCCTGAGGCGTCGGCGGGGCGAATGAAGTACGCGCTCGCGCTGGAAACGGCACGCATCTGGTTGTTCGCGGTGCCGTCCGCAACCTGCAAGCGGCCACTCGCAATGCGAAGCTGGTCCGTGGTGGACACCGTGGACGACGCGCGCTGCACTTCCACCGTGATGGCCGGTGCGCGGTTGAAGTCCGCGCCGTCCGTGGGCGTCTTGAGCGACGCCAGCTCGCGGTAAGGTTGCAGCCCTGCTTCGCTCGACGAGAGCGAGCTGCCCGGTCCCTTGTAATACTGCTCGCGCGCGGCGATGCCCGTGAGCGCGCTGGTGAGCGAGCCGCCGAAGTTATTGAAGCCGCCATATCCGCGCTTGCCGGAATACGAACTACCGGGCCCGGTTGCCGCGCCGCCCGACCCCGCGGCGTCGATGATCGGGCCGCCTACCGCGCCGATCTCGAAGTAGCAGAGCCAGCCGCCGTTCACGTCGGTCGCGTCGAGACTCTCCCAGCCGCGCTTGTCCTGCCGAAGCTGCGTGCCGCCCAGGTGATTGTTGTCCGCCGCGATAAAGCTGGCGCCGGGGCACCATTCGATGATGCTGGCCACGAACGGATCGCGAATGTTCGCGCCGCGCTGTTGCACGAACTGATCGAGCGTCGTCTTGTCGGTCACGACGTCGGCGAAGCGGTCCTTGCCGGTCGTACCGGCGGGCGTGTTGGACTGCGAGAAGTTCAGCGTCGAGAGCAACGCGGGCGCGCCGCGCGTGGCGAAATACGTCTTGGTGACGTGCGAGTTCGGCTCATTCGCCTGCGCGACTTCCTCCGCCACCACCGGAATTTGCAGGATGATCAGATCGTGATAAGCCGCCTGCTCGAGGCTCAGGATCTTGTCCAGCCCGTCGAGCGCGACGGACGCGAGGCGCGTGCCGGTGTCGAGCGCGCTCTTCGCGACGTTGAGCACCGTGGAGCCCGTTTCTTTCGGCATGATCCACGGCTCGGAAAGCACGGCCGAGGACTCGATGAATTCATCGAACCAGTGCGAGTTCGAATAGGTGCCAGCGAGTTCGTCGACGTACGACTTGATGCTGACCATTTGCGCGACCGCCACCTGGTTGGCGATCATCGCGCGATTCGTATAGGCCGCGAAATTGAGGTCGCGCGCCTGTAGTACGCCAACGCTGTACGCCGCCGAATCCGCCGTATCCTGCTCCTTGGTTTTCGCGTGAGCCAGTTGGGCTGCGTTGAACGCCAGATACAACGCGGCCGCGCCGACCACGAGGAAAACCAGGGCGAACGGCAGCGCCTGCCCACGCTGCCTGCGTCGACCGCAATGCCGTTCGGAATGGAGTTTCATCGCTGTGCCGCACTCTAACGGATTAGTGACGGCTTAGTGGTTGCCGTTGTTATACGTGCTCAACGTCTTGTTCTGATTCGCCTTCGAGCTCGCATTGCCCGCCGACGTGTCGGCGTTCTTGATGGCGTTTGCCGAATTCGAATCGCCGGCCATTTCGAGTGCGAGGCCAGCCGTCTGGTTGCGGATGGTCTGGCCGAACGCTGCGTACACCCCAATGGCGGCGACCGCGATCAGCGCGACGATGATGATGTACTCGGTCATGCCCTGACCGCGTTGGCGGCTGCGGCGGCCAGGAAGTTGACCTGCGGGCTTAACTGCGCGACTGGTTTTAATCATGATGTGCTCCTACCGTTGGTTGACAGATGACTTTTTCGTTAAAACCGCCGTCACCCTGAGTCATTGCTTTATGCTTTAAATAGAGCCCTTCATCTAATTCGCTTAGTAGTGCAATTTAAAAAGGCAATATTTTCCCCTGCCCATAATCAAGGCATTGAAATTACCGGGTCGCGAGACAAACAGGACTACGTGATAGCGGGGCCGCGTTCAGAGCGGGAATTATTACCGCTCTACCTGGCTCCGGCGCGCAGATCATGCAACTATTTCTTGCATGGAGTGCAACGATCGAAATCGTCGTAAGAATAACGAGAGCGATTGGCCCCGGTCAACGGAATAATTTGTAACAAATGTTAATGATCAGACGAATTTTTGCATTACGGGATGAATGTTAAATACGCCATCAATATCAAGGTAATTGAAAGGTTTGGCGGAACGGGAAATTATTTAAAGCGGAATTATTTTTTTTATTTCACTGCCGTTTAACGCGACCTTGAATGTGCAATGCGCGCTTTGAAATTCGTGACAGTTCGACTCGCAAGCGCATCACGCACTATTTTTTGGTGTGCCGCTATTGCGCGGTGATGCTGAGTCCTGTCGCTTCCTTGATCGACAAGGAAAAGCGCGGCGCGGCAGTGGTTGCCGCGCAAGTGCGAGCGCCGTCGAACGCGGCGCTCGCTGTGCTCACAATCGTCAAATGCCGCGCTGGAGCGCGGCAATCGACTGCCACATCGCCACGGGATTCGAATACATCGGGAAATGTCCGCAGTTCGCGATCTCGGCCAGAACGACGCCCTGCTCGCCAATCGCGTCGAGGTACGAAAGCGATGCGTTTTGCTCGCCGTACATGAACATGCGCGGAAACGGCAAGCCGAGGAATTTATCCATCAGATCGCCGTGATCGGAAAGCGCGACCATCGAGCGGAAAATCGGCCCCACCGCTTCGGCCCTCACCTTGTGACGCAAACTCGCCGCATAAAGCGCGCTCGCGTAGGCGGGCGCGTGCCGCGTGCGTTCGATGAAGTCGCTGAAGAAGCGCTCCGCATTCTCCCGCGGATAATCAGCGATCTGTCTGCTGAGAAAACAATCCTCGGGTGCGATATTGCCTTCGATATCGACGAAGCTGAGAACCCGCTCGCGACACCGGTGCGCCAGCATCAACGCCGTCAACCCGCCCATGGAATGCCCCACCAGATGAAAGCGTTCGAACCGCACGCGTTCAAGCACGGCGAGCGCCGTTTCCACCAGAAACGCGATATCGATCTTCGCGAGATTCGCACAGCGCGTTTCACCACAGCCCGGCGCGTCATAGGCGACGAACGGATGGCCATCGAATTCAGCATGCCGAACGATATCGGCATAGTCCTCTTTCGTTGAACCGAAGCCGTGGAGAAACACAATGGGCGCTTTATCGCCTTCACGATGAATGGCCGAAATCTCGAGCGCCGTGCCCGCGACGGCGAATGCAAACGTCGACCCGCTAAATTCCGGTTGTGTCATGTCGCTCACTCACGCCTTCAGTACCTGGCAAAAGTTCTGGATCGCGGCGCACGCTTGCAACAGCGAGGCATCGTCCAGCGCATACGCTATACGAATATAGGGCCCCAGGCCAAACGCGCTGCCATGCACGGTCGCCACACCGGCTTCGTCGAGCAACGCGTTCACCACGGCTTCGTCGTCGCCGAGATGCGTCCCCGCCTTCGTCGTCTTGCCAATGAGGCCCGCACACGACGCGAATGCATAAAACGCGCCCTGCGGCGCTTCGCAGCGCAGGCCCGGCGCAGCATTGAGCTGCTCGACGACAAGGTCGCGCCGACGCTGAAACTGCTCACGCGAGCGCGCGATGAAATCCTGCGGTCCCGTGAGCGCGGCGAGCGCGGCATGCTGCGAGATGGTCGATGCGCCCGACGTCTGCTGCCCCTGGAGCTTCTCCATGGCGTCGATCAACCAGCGCGGGCCCGTGCCAAAGCCGATGCGCCAGCCCGTCATCGCATACGCCTTCGAAACGCCGTTCATCGTGAGCACGCGTTCGCGCAGTCGCGGCTCCACCTGGGCGAGCGTCGAGAATTCCAGTCCATCGAAGATCAGGTGCTCGTAGATATCGTCGGACAACACCAGCACCTGTGGATGCGCGAGCAGCACTTGCGCCAGTTCGCGCAGTTCGGCGCGGCTATAGACGGTGCCGGTCGGATTGGACGGCGAATTCAGAATGAGCCAGCGCGTGCGCGGCGTAATCGCGGCCTGAAGCGCGTTGGCGGTCAGCTTGAAGCCGCTCTCGACGCCGCACGGCACGATCACCGATTTTCCGCCGCACAACTGCACGATCTCGGGGTAGCTCACCCAATACGGGGCCGGCACGATGACTTCGTCGCCCTCGTTGAGGGTCGCGGCCAGCGCGTTGAAAATCACCTGCTTGCCGCCGTTGCAGACGAGCGTATCGCGCCAGTCCACGTCCAGGCCGTTCTCGCGCTGAAACTTCGCGGCGATGGCTTCGCGCAGGGCGCGCAGCCCCGCTACCTGCGTGTAGCGCGTATGACCGCCGCGAATGGCGGCGATGGCGGCGTCGCATATGTGCGCGGGCGTGTCGAAATCCGGCTCGCCCGCGCTCAGCGAAATCACGGCAGCGCCGCTCGCGCGCCGTGCGGCCACTCGATCCATCACCTTGTAAGTGGCCGAAGGCTTTGCGGCAGCGAGGAAGCGGTTGAGTGCATACCCGGTTGCGCTCATCGTGCCTGCCTCCACTGCGCAAGGCCAAGCAGGTCTATCGTCGTCTTGCCTTCGCGAAGCTGTTCCATGATCGCGGCCTCCTTGTCCGCCCTCGCCTGCCCCTTCGCAAGCGTCGCCTCGACATGGGCGGCGGGCAGAACGAGCACGCCGTCGTCGTCGGCCACGAGCAGGTCGCCCGGTGCAACCGGCGTACCCGTGAAGTTGATGGGCCGCCCCACCGAGGGCGCGCTGGCCTTGATCGTGCCGCGCATCGAAACCCCGCGCGTGAACACCGGAAAGCGGCGCGCCTTGAGCGCCGCAATGTCGCGCACGCCGCCATCGATGACCAGTCCGGCCACGCCCGCGGCCTCGGCGGCCACGGTCAGCACTTCGCCCCAATAGCCCGCGACGAAACCGCCTGTCGCCACCACGAGTATGCTGCCGCGCGGCGCCTGCTCCATGGCGATATGAATGGAGAGATTGTCGCCAGGCGAGCATTCGAGCGGATAGGCCGGGCCGGCGACGCTGGCGCCCGCCCAGACGGGACGAATGTCGGGATCAACCGAACTGGTTTGCAGTCCGCAGGATTCGAACAACGTGGAAGTACCGAGCTTGCGCGCCTGCTCCAGCCAGGCCGCGTCATAAGTGTTCATCGTTTCCATTAGCGCTTCCTTTGCAGCGTGTGGTAGCCGAGCACGGCGCGCGCCTCGCCCAGCGTCTTGCCCTGCGCGAGCAGTTCGCGAATGCGCGATTCGCTTTGTTCGATTTCGCGCGCCGTTTGCGCCACTTCGCGGGCACGCTCGCGCGGCACGATGACGACGCCGTTCGCGTCCGCCACCACGATATCGCCTGCCGCGACGCGCACCGTGCCGACTCCCACCGTGGCGTTCACCGCCTCGACCTGCACGCGGTCCTTGCCGGTGCGCATGAAGCGCCCCGCCGTGAAGAGCGGATAGCCGTCGCCCAGCGCCTTGTTCACGTCGCGGCAAACGCCGTCGATCACCGTGCCCGCTATGCCGCGCAACCCCGCGTATTGGGTCATGATGTCGCCCCAGACCGTGCAGTCGGTCCGACCGGCGTTGTCGATCACGATGACGTCGCCTTCGGCCACGTCATCGATGAAGTCGCCCACGGTGCCGGGCGGCACGCTGGCCGGTGCATAGCGCACGGTGAATGCGGGGCCGACCACGACCTTCGTGTAATCGGCCAGCGCCATGACACCCAGGACCTGACCGTGCAGGCCGAGCTTGTCCATGGCGTCCGACACGCCGGGCGTGTCGAGGCCTGCGAAGCACGCGACCAACGCCTGATCGTCCGCGCTGATCTTTCGGGGATTCGTCATATAAAGAACTCCTTATTGAAATGCGCCGCTCAACGAACGGCAATCGCCTCGAATTCCTTGTCGTGCATGACGTCGGCCACCGGCCGGCCGGCGCGCACGGCCGCCACCATGCCGTCCTGGCGTCGCGCGATCCGCTCGCCCAGGTCCAGCACCGCCTCGATATGAGCGGCGGGAACGAACACCGTGCCGCAGCGATCGGCGATCACATAGTCGTCCTCATGCACGGTGACGCCCGCCACCTGAACCGGATTACCCGAGTCGATCTGGACCACGCGGTTGCGCGCGCTGATCATCGTGATGCCCCGGCCATAAACGGGGTAGCCGATCGACTCGCTGCCTTCGATATCGCGGCTCAAGCCGTCGATGACCGAGCCCCGAATTTGCTTCGCGCTTGCGGCATTGGCGAGAATGTCGCCCCAGCACGAGATGCCCTGTGCGCCGCCTGCGATCACCAGCACGCGGTCGTTCGCGGTGACGGCGTCGATAACGGGCGAGATCAAGTGCACAGTGGGCTTCGCATCGGTCTTGGGGCCGAGCTGGATGGTGCTGGCGCGCCCGACGATCTTCGGGCAATCCCACAGCGGGCGCAGACCGTAGGTCGCGCCGGGCAGACCGAGAAAGTCGAGGGCGTCGGAAACCGTGTTGGTGTCCAGCGACGCGAGTCGATCGAGGGTGGAAGTCGGATTCATGGCGCTCAGTTCCGTTGAAAAGTGCGACAATCCTCGCGCTGCCCTGCTGATATGTAAATTTCGTATCAATTATCTTGCTGATACGATTTTCGGAACAGCACTCCGCCCTTCACGCAACGAGCCCGGCATGAACAATACGATCGACTTCCGGCTGATCCGCCAGTTATGGATGTTCCTTGCCGTCGCCGAGGAGCAGCATTTCGGGCGCGCGGCGCAACGCCTGAACATGTCCCAGCCACCGCTGACCGAGCAGATCAAGGTGCTCGAACAGTCGCTCAAGATGCAACTCTTTTACCGCTCCCGCCAGGGGACGCAGTTGAGCCCGGCAGGCGCGGCGATCCTGCCCGCCGTGCGGCAGTTCGCCGGGCAGGTCGAGCGGCTGGAGCGGGTCGTGCGCGAAGTGGCGGCGGGTCAGTCGGGCGTGCTGCATGTGGGCGCCATCACGTCCGCGATGCTCGAAACCGTGCCGCCGGTGCTGGATGCGCTCAAGCGCGCGCACCCGCAACTGACGGTGTTCGTGCAGGAAATCGACAGTGTCGATGCGATTCACATGCTGGAAGCCGGCGAACTCGATCTCGCGTTCGTGCGTATCGACGGCCAGGTGGGCGGCGCAATCGCCACGATGCCGCTTGCGGAGGATCGCCTGGCCGTGGCGCTGCCGCGGGACCATGCGCTCGCGGCGCTGCCGCGCGTGCGGCTACAGTCGCTGGCGAACGAGCAACTGGTGATGTCGTCTCGCCAGGTGAGCCCGGTTTATTTCGATCTGCTGACTTCGGTTTGCCGCTCGCATGGCTTGACGCCGCGCGTCACGCACGAAGTGCGCACGGTCACCTCGCAGATCGCCTATGTGGGTTGCGGCCAAGGCGTCGCGCTGGTGCCCTCGTCGATGCGCAAGCTCGCGCCGGCGAATGTGGTCGTGCGCCCGTTGAAGGAGAAAATCACGGTCGTCACGGCGGCGCTGCTGTGGAATACGCAACGCCATCACCCGATGGTCGATGAGGTCGTTGCGTGGTTGAAGAAGCGCAAGTCCGGCGGAAAGCAGGCGACTCAGGCAGCAGGTGCCCAAACGCCCCCGCTTTCCGCAGACAAATAGCGCGAGAAACCGCAATGCAGCCGGGAGCCTGAGTTTATCTCTCCGCCACCATGACCTCATGAAAACGCTGCCCAATAATCTGCCTGGCTTGAAGCATGATGCGATCGATGAGTTCCTTCACGCTCGGGATATCGTGGATGAGACCCGCGACCATCCCGCAGGACCAGGCGCCGGCGTCCAGGTTACCCTCCTTCATCACACGCGGGTAGACACCGCCGACTTCATCCGCGATATCGGCAAAGGTAATCTGCTGGCCAAGCCGCTCCTCCTTCTCCAGCAAGCGTTCAACGCCCCGATTGTTCAAGACGCGCTCCGTGTTGCGCAACGGACGCATCACAAGCCGGGTATCCAGTTCGGATGCCGAAACGATCGCGTCCTTGACCTTTTGATGGACCGGCGCCTCACGCGTCGCGACAAAGCGCGTACCCATGTTGATGCCCGCCGCACCCATCGCCAGCGCAGCAACGAGCGAACGCCCGTCGGCCATGCCGCCGGAAGCCGCGAACGGAATGTCGAGTTCGTCGGCGGCGCGCGGCAGCAGAATGAAGTTGGGCACATCGTCCTCGCCGGGATGTCCACCGCACTCGAAACCGTCCACGCTCACGGCATCGCAGCCAATGGCCTGCGCCTTTAGCGCGTGCCGAACGGAAGTGCACTTGTGGATCACCTTGATCCCGGCGTCGTGGAGCACGGGCAGCCACTGTTGCGGATTATTCCCGGCGGTTTCGACCACCCTCACGCCGCCCGTGATTATGGCTCGCACATAACCCGCGTAGTCGGGCGGATTGCGCGCGGGCAGAAACGTGAGGTTCACGCCGAACGGCTTGTCGGTCATCTCGCGGCAACGCTCGATCTCGCGCGCCAGTGCCTCCGGTGTCGGCTGGGTCAGCGCCGTGACGATACCGAGCCCCCCGGCGTTCGATACGGCGGAAGCCAGTTCCGCGAACCCGACGTAGTGCATGCCGCCCTGAATGATCGGGTGCTCGATCCCGAAGAGTTCAGTCAGTTGTGTTTTCACGAATCATTTCCTCTCAACCATTGGCCAAAGCCCGCGCGAATCAGAATTGGTCGGCGGGGAGACTCATCAGGCACGCCGAGCCCGTTTTCACGCGCTGCCCCAGCGCAGCCACCACGGGCAGTTCGCGTTCGAACCAATAGCGCGCGAGCGCGAGCTTGCGATCCAGGAACGAGGGATCTGCCGTTTCCGGCAACAAGGCCAGCGCGCTATCCGCGATGCGCAGCCACATCCACGCGCAGGCAACCACGCCCATCATCGTCAGAAAGTCGTGCGACGAGCCACCCGCGTCGTAGGGGTTGCGCGCCGCGTCGCGCAACCAGTTCGCATATGACCTGATTTCACCGGTTGCCTCGTGCAACGCGTCGGCGTGGGCGCGCAGCGCTTCCCGCCGCCCCGCTTCTCGCGCCGTGGTTTCCACGAGTTCAAGGAAGCCGGCCAGCGACTGCCCTTCGGCGGCCGGTAGCTTCCGCAGCACGAGGTCCAGCGCCTGGACGCCATTCGCCCCTTCGTAAAGCTGGAAGATGCGGCAGTCGCGCACGAGTTGTTCGACGCCGTTCTCGCGGATATAGCCGTGGCCGCCCATGAGCTGCATGGCGTCGTTGGCCGATTCGAATGAGCGGTCGCTGAACCACGCCTTGACGACCGGTGTCAGCAGGCTGCCAATCGCAGTCCGTTTCGCACGCAACGATTCGTCCGGCTCGTCGAGCAGCGTTCTCACGCTGAGCGCAAGCGCTCGCGCGCCTTCGATAAACGCGGCCTGCTTCAACAGCAGGCGGCGCACGTCGGGGTGGACCACAATCGGGTCCGCCGCGTCGCCCGTGCGGTCGGTCGGGTTGGCGGCGCGACCCGCCACCCGCTCGCGCGCATAGTTCGCGGCGTGACCGTATGCGCGATTGGCCGACGAAAGCGCCTGCAAGCCGGTGCCGAGACGCGCGGAATTCATCATGTCGAACATGCCGCTCATCCCCGCCGACGACTTCCGCGCCGACGCGCCCGGCTCGCTGGACTCTTGCAGCGGGAACGCCCGCGCATTCTCGAACGCCAGCGTGCAGGTGGCGCTGCCCTTCAACCCCATCTTGTGCTCGATGCCGGTCACGCTAACGCCGTTCGGCTCGCCCACTGCGCCCGTGGCGGGATCGACAGCCAGCTTGGGCACGAGGAATAGCCTGATTGTCGATAGATCGTCGAGCACGCGCCCGCTTTCATCGGGCACCTTGGCGAGCACCAGGTGAATGACGTTGCCGGTCAGATCCTGGTCGCCGCCTGAGATGAAGATCTTCGTTCCGCTCAAGCGCCAACTGCCATCGGCCTGCGGCACGGCACGCGTCTTCATCAGGCGCAGGTCCGTGCCGCAATGCGGCTCGGTCAAACACATCGTGCCCGCCCAGCGCCCTTCCACCATCGGCGGCACGATGTGCTTGAGCATCCACTCGTCGCCGGTGCGCCGGATCGTTGCATGCGCACCGTTCGTGAGCCCGGTGTAAAGCCCCAGCGAATTGCAGGCCGAGGCAGAAAACTCGCGCACGGCCTGGCCGATCGTATCCGGCAGGCCTGCGCCGCCAAACGTCTCGGGAGCCGACACGCTGTTCCAACCGGCCTCGCACTGCGCCGCGTGACCCGCTGCATAACCGGAGGGCGTCTTGACCGCACCGTTTTCCAGCCGGCACCCCTGTTCGTCGCCGGGAGCATCGAGCGGTGCCCAGACTTCCTCGAAAAAGCGCGCGGCCTGCTCCAGGACCTGGCGCGTATCGTCTCGCGACAGTTCGCCGGTCGCATGGGGCGCGTGCGGGCCGATCACGTCATGCAGCAGGAACAGATAGTCGGCAACAGGGGCGTGGTAGTTCGTAGGCACAGCGATTCTCTCCTGATTGATGCAATTTTTTCGCCGGGGCGTCACACATTGGTGCGCCGGATCGAATAGGGAATGGTGAAACTCCGCAACGCGTCGATCAATTCGTATTCCTCCATGTTTGGATCGCTCACGCTGACTTCCGCGAAGAACCCGCCGTTGCCCCGGTCCGTCGCGCGGACCGACGCGTTCGCGCCAATGCCCGCCTTGTCGAGCGCGGCGTGGAACATCCGCTCGATCGCGTCGAGACGCAGCACATTCTTCTGGATCTTCCCCACCGAAGTCTTGGGCATTTCCTCGAGCACATAGCAATGCTTCGGGACGGCTGCGCGCTCGGGCACGTGCTCGGCGGCATACTGCAAGACTTCCTGAGCGGCGGCGAGCGCGCCAGGCTTGATCACCACGTAGGCGACCGGCACTTCGCCCGCATGCGCGTCCGGTGCGCCGATCACCGCCGCATCCTGGATGGACGGGTGGCCGAACAGCGCCTCTTCCACCATCTTCGGGTCGATGTTGTGGCCGCCGCGAATGATGAGGTCTTTCGAGCGGCCCGTGATCCAGAGCCAGCGATCCGCGTCGAGATAGCCCAGGTCGCCCGTGTCGAGCCAGTCGCCGTCCACCCAGTGCGCGCTCTGGTTGTCGCCCAGATAGCCGGGAAATACCGAAGGACCGCGCACGATCACGAGGCCGGGCTCACCCGGCTCGCAGTCCGTTGCCGTACGCCCTTGCGCATCCAGCCGCACCACGCGCACCTGCTGGTACGGCAGTCGCACGCCGGAACTCCCCACCTTGATGTCCTCGACCGGCGGCGTGATGCAGGTGACCGCCGTGGTTTCCGTCATGCCCCAACTCTCGCGAATGCGCAGGCCCGTCATGCGATGGAAAGCCTGCGCGACCGTGGTCGAAAGCGGCGCCGTGGACGACGCCACATAGCTCAGCGTGGAAATGTCCGCACCGTTCAACGGGATCGACAGTACCTGGTTCACCAGCGTCGGCACGAAGGTCAGCATGTTGGCCTCGAACGCCTCCACGATGCGCCAGATGTTGGGCAGCACGGTGGGATTGCGGAATCCGGCCGAGGTCATCAGCACCACCGTCGAGCCCTTCGCCAACGGGCCATAGCAGCCCACCACGGCGCCCGCCACATGAAAAACGGGCACGCCGACCAGTCTCACCTCGTCGGCGCCGAACCCGGTCAGATACTTCGAAGCCCAGATCCAGAACACCTGGTTGCGGTGCAGATGGCGCGCGAGCTTCGGTGCGCCGGTCGTGCCGCCCGTGTGAAAGAGCGACGCCGTGTCGTCGGGAGAAAACACGCGGCCCGACACCAGCCTGTCTCCGGGAAAGCGCGCCATCGCCTCGTCGAAGTCGATCACCGGTACGCCGTTCACCGTCGCGGGCCCCGCTGCGCGCCCGCCCACGCGAATCAACGCGACGAGCGAGGGCACGCCGCGCGCCACCGCTTCGGCCTTGGCCCAGATCTCCGGATGTTCGTCGCCCGCAAAGGCGACGAGCACCTTCGCGCCCGCCGAGCGGAACATTTGCGCCAGGATATCGGGCTCCAGCATCCAGTTGGCCGGATTGACAATGCCGGCCGCCTGCGCGCCCCACAGCACGAACTGCGATTCGGGCACCGCCGGCAACATCACAGACACTACGTCATCCTTACCAATTCCCAGATCGGCAAGTAGATTCGCGGTTTGATGGACCTTCGTGCGCAACTGTGCGAACGTCACCTGCACGGCCGTCTCCAGCGGGCGCGCGCCGTCGCTGAAAAACTGGATCGCCACGTTGTCCGGGTCGATGCCGCACCCATCCATCAGCATTTCATAAGTCGACGCCGGCAGACCGCGCTCCGCCAGGGGAACGCGCTCGAAGCGCTCGACGTCGGCCTCGGTCAGCAGCAGATCCGAAGTCCAGTAAGCGGGCAAGCGGGATGACACGGAAGCCATTTGTCTCGTCTCCTGTTCCTGCATGTGTTATGGAAGCCAATGCTGGCGCGCAGGCTTGTCCCGCGCGCCGCATCCGTGTTCAACGACCCTGGAAGCGGGCCTCGCGTCGCTCGACAAAAGACTGAATGCCTTCCTTGAAATCTTCCGAGGCGAAGACCTCCTCGCGCACATGCGGAATGACTTCAATGGCCGCCTTCTCGCCGTGCTCGATATAGGTCAGCGCGGCAGCCTTGGTCGCGCGCAGCCCGATGGGCGCGACTTTGCAGATCAAGCGGGCGATCTCCATCGCGCGTTCGCGATGCTGGCCGTACGGAAGCACTTCCTGCACGAAGCCGCAGCGCAACGCTTCCTGCGCCGAAAATTCGTCGCACAGGAACAGGTGGTACATCGCGTTGCCCCAGCCCGTGCGGGTCAGATAGCGAAAATGCGCGCCACCGAGCGGCGCGATGCCGCGTTTCGATTCGAGCTGGCAAAAGCGCGCGGTGTCCGCTGCGATCACAATGTCCGACGCGAGCATCTGTTCGATGCCGATCGTGTAGGTAATGCCGTGCACCACGGAGATCAGCGGCTTGCGGCAGCGCTTGCGCAGGCCGAACGGATCGACCTGGTCGTCGGGAATGGGCTTGGCCGTCGCGGTCGGGCCGAAGAACTTCGGCATGTCGAGGCCCGCTGTGGTGTGCTCGCCCGCCGGATCGAGCACCGCAACCCACAGGTTGTCATCGTTGTCGAATTCGGTCAGCCGTTTGGAAAGCTGCTGCATCAAGTCGGGCGTGATGGCGTTTTTCTTGGCGACATTGTCGAGTGAAATAACGGCGATGTGGCCTTCCACCGTCATGCGGACCTGCGGCGTTTCTGCGTCGTGGCTCATGGTGTGCTCCTTCATTTCGAATTGGGTTGTTGCTTGCGGGTTCATACCGCCGTGATGCCGCCGTCGACCGCCAGAATCTGCCCGGTGATGTGCTTGCCGGCGTCGCTTGCGAACAGCAGCGCCGCGCCCTTCAGGTCGTCGTCGTCGCCGATGCGCTGGAGCGGCGCGCGCTCCGAGAGTTTTTCCACGCCCATCTTTTCGATGGTCCCGCGTGTCATCTTCGAAGGAAAGAAGCCTGGCGCCAGCGCATTGACCGTCACGCCGTGCTGCCCCCACTCGCCCGCGAGCGCGCGCGTGAAGTTCACGACGGCGCCCTTGCTGGTGTTGTAGGCGAGCGTGGCTTGCGACTTCGGTCCGTTGCCTTTGAGCCCCGCGATGGAGGCGAGATTGATCACACGCCCGTGGCGATTGGGAATCATCGAAAGCTTGCCGATCTTCTGCGTGAGCAGAAAGATCGAGCGCACGTTCAGGTTCATGACCTTGTCCCAGGCGGCCAGCGGATGATCCACGGTCGTCGAACCCCAGGTCGCGCCCGCGTTGTTCACGAGAATGTCCACCCGCCCCAGGCGCTGCATGGCCTCGTTGGCGAGGCGCTCGACATCCTCCTCCGCCGCGCTGTCGGCGGCGATCCAGCTCGCGTCCACGCCGAGCGCCGCCAGATGCTCCTGCGCCGCCTGAAGCGAGTCCGCCTTGCGCGCGGAGATCACCACGCGCGCGCCCTGGGTGCCCAACGCCTCGGCAATTTGCAGGCCGAGGCCGCTCGAGCCGCCCGTTACCAGCGCGGTGCGTCCCTTCAGGTCGAAGAGCTTTGCCACAGCAGTCATTTCCATCTCCTTGTCTAAAGAACTTCGAACAGGCCTGCGGCCCCCTGGCCGCCGCCGATGCACATGGTCACGACGACATACTTCGCGCCCCGGCGTTTGCCTTCGATGAGCGCGTGACCGGTCAAGCGCGAACCGGTGACGCCGTAAGGGTGTCCCACCGCGATCGCGCCGCCATTGACGTTCAGACGTTCGTCAGGAATGCCAAGCTTGTCGCGGCAATACAGAACCTGACACGCAAACGCCTCGTTCAACTCCCACAGGCCGACGTCTTCGAGCTTCACGCCCGCCCGCTCCAGCAGCCGGGGAACGGCGAACACGGGGCCGATACCCATCTCGTCCGGCTCGCATCCGGCGATCGCGAATCCGCGGAAGATGCCGAGCGGTTCGATACCCCGCTGCTGCGCGAGCTTTGCGTTCATCACCACGCATGCCGACGAACCATCGGAGAACTGGCTCGCGTTGCCTGCCGTCACGACGCCGCCCGGCAGCGCCGAACGGATGCGCGCCACGCCTTCCAGCGTGGTGTCCGGGCGAATGCCTTCGTCGTGTGCGATCGTCACCTCGCGGGTCACGACGCGCCCCGCCGCATCCACCACGCCCATGGTGGTGGTCATGGCGACGATTTCGTCAGCGAATTTCCCGGCCGCCTGCGCGGCGGCGGCGCGTTGCTGGCTGCGCACTCCATAGGCATCCTGATCTTCCTTGCTGATGCCGTAGCGGCTCGCCACCTGCTCCGCCGTCTGCAACATGCTCCAGTAGATCTCAGGCTTGTGCTCGACTAGCCACGGGTCGCGCCGCATGTGGGTGTTCGCCTGGTTCTGCACGCAGGAGATAGACTCCACACCGCCCGCGACAATCGCGCTCGCGCCTTCCACCATCACGCGCTGTGCGGCCATGGCGATGGCCTGAAGGCCCGACGAGCAGAAGCGGTTGACGCTCACGCCGCCCGTGGTCACGGGCAGCCCGGCGCGCAGGGCGATGGCGCGGGCGATGTTGCCACCCGTCGTGCCTTCGCCGAACGTGCCGCCCATGATGCAGTCCTCGATCTCGCCAGGATCGAGCCGGGAGCGTTCCACGGCGTGTTTGACCGCGTGCGCGCCGAGCGTCGCGCCGTGTGTCATGTTGAAGGCGCCCTTCCAGCTTTTGGCCAGCGCGGTGCGGGCGGTCGATACGATGACGGCCTCGTTCATGATGTCGTTCCGTGAGAGTGAGTGAAAAATCAGGCGTTGAAGGCGCCGCCTTCGTCGGCGAGTCGATCGATCAGCGACGCGGGTTTCCAGCTCGCGTCGGCGGCGGCGAATTCGCGCAACGCGCGGCGCACGTTGTAGACGCCCACCGTGTCGGCATAGAACATGGGGCCGCCGCGCCAGGCCGGGAAGCCGTAACCGTGCAGGTACACGGCGTCGACATCGGATGCGCGCGCCGCGATGCCTTCTTCCAGAATGGCGGCGCCCTCGTTCACCAGCGCGTAGATCAGGTGCTCGACGATTTCCGAGTCGGAGAAGCGTTTGGGCGTCACGCCCTTTTCCCGCCACCACGTCTGAAGCATGTCGCGCGTGCGCGCCGAAGGCTTCGCCTTGCGCTCGCCGGGCGCGTAGTCGTACCAGCCCGCGCCCGTCTTCTGGCCAAAGTGTCCGGCCTCGCAAAGCCGGTCCGCCAGTTCGAAGCGCGGCATCGACGGATCTTCGGCATAACGCCGCTTGCGAATCGCCCAGCCGATGTCGTTGCCCGCAAGGTCGGCCATGCGGAACGGCCCCATCGCCATGCCGAAGCGTTCGACCGCCTGGTCCACCTGCTCCGGCAGCGCGCCTTGCTCCAGCAACTCGCCGGCGCGCCGCGCATAGCGGGCCACCATGCGATTGCCGATGAAGCCGTCACACACGCCCGACACCACGGCCACCTTGCCGATACGGCGCGCGAGCCCCATGGCGGTTTGCAGCACATCCGGCGCGGTGGCCGCGCCGCGCACGACTTCGAGCAGGCGCATGACGTTCGCAGGACTAAAGAAGTGCAGGCCGATCACATCCTGGGGCCGCTTCGTTTCAGCCGCGATGCGGTCCACATCCAGCGTGGACGTGTTGGTGGCGAGAATCGCGCCGGGGCGAGCCACTTCGTCGAGCGCGCGGAAGGTTCGCAGCTTGAGGTCCATGTCCTCGTACACGGCTTCGATCACGAGGTCGCAATCCGCGATCCGTTCGGGCGAAACGCCGGGCTGGAGCAATGCCATGCGCGCCTCCATGTCCGCGTTCGCGAGCTTGCCTTTCTTCACGCTCGCCTCGTAGTTGCGGCGTATCGCGTCGACGCCCTTTTGCACCGCGGGCTCCGATACATCGAGCAAGACCACGGGCATGCCCGCATTGAGGAAATTCATGGCGATGCCGCTGCCCATCAGGCCCGCGCCCACCACGGCCACCCGGTTGACGGAACGCGCCTGGGTGCTCTCCGGCACGCCCACCAGTTTGCTCGCCGTGCGCTCGGCAAAGAACGCGTGACGCAGCGACTTCGAAACCGGCCCGTTCATGAGTTCGAGGAAGAAGCGCCGCTCCAGCGCCAGCCCCTCGTCGAACGGCAACTTCACGCTCGCCTCGATGGCGTCGAGACAGCGCGCGGGCGCGGGAAGATGCGCAAACTTCGCGGCAATGGCCGCACGCGCCACGGCCAGATAGCCTTCCGGATTCGGGTGCCGCACGGTCATGTCGCGCACGCGCGGATGCGGCCCGCTGCGTTGCGCGGCCTCTCTCGCGAACGCGAGCGCGGCCGGCAGCAGTTCACCGTGCGCGATCTGATCGAACAAGCCGGAATCCGCGAGCGCTTCCGATGCGACCGATGCGCCGTGCACGATCATGTTCGTCGCCACTTCCAGGCCGATGAGCCGCGGCAGACGCTGCGTGCCGCCCGCGCCGGGCAAGAGGCCCATCGTGACCTCGGACAACGCGATGCGCGCCTTCGGCGCGGCCACCCGGTAGTGGCAGGCGAGCGCCAGTTCGAGGCCGCCGCCCATCGCCACCGAATGCACGGCGGCGACCACGGGCTTGCGGCTGTTCTCGATCGCGGCGAGCACGGTGTTGAGCCCCGGCTCGCGCCCCGTCTTCGGCGAATTGAATTCGCGCATATCGGCGCCGCCCGAAAAGGCCTTGCCTGCGCCGGTGAGCACGATGGCCTTCACGTTGGCATCGGCAAGCGCGCGCTCGACGCCGTCGATGATACCCACGCGCACGGCGTAGCCCAGCCCGTTGACCGGTGGATTGGCGATCGTGATGACCGCGACGTCGTCGACGACGGTGTATTCGGTGCTCATGGAATGTCCTTTTCCGGTGGGAGACAGATGCACAGGCTCAAACGCGGCTCGACGCCGCGCCGGGCTCGCGCTGGAGGAATTGCTGGAAGATGTCCTGCGCCTCGCGCGAGCGGCGCAGCGTGTCGAACACGATGCCCTCGCGCTGCAAGCGGGCCTCGACGAGTTCGGCGGTCGATTCGCGAATCAGGCCGCGCGTGGCGAGCAGCGCTTCGCGCGGCTTCACGGCGAGGCGCTTCGCCACGGAAAGCGCTTCTTCTTCGACCATGTCGAGCGGCACGATGCGGTTCACGAGCCCGGCGAGGTGCGCTTCCGCCGCGGGAATGGGCGCGCCGAGCAGGAGCCATTCGGCGGCCTTGTTGCGGCCCACCACGTGTTGGAGCAGCAAGGTCGAAGCGAACTCGGGGCACAGGCCCAGGTCGACGAACGGAAAGCGCACGCGCGCGTCGTCGGAGGCGACGACGTAGTCGCAATGCAGCAGCACCGTCGCGCCGATGCCGACGGCGTGCCCGCACACGCACGCCACCGCCGGCTTGCGCAGCGACGTCATCGCATGCAGGAACGTCGCGGCGGGCAGTTCGCGATGCGCGGCCGCCTCATCCGTCACGAACATGCCGATATCGTTGCCGCTGCTGAAATTGCCGCCTTCGCCGCGCAGAAGGACGGCGCGCACGTCGTCGCGCCGGTCGGCCTCGGCAATCGCCTGGGCCAGCGCCACGTACATCTGCGCCGTGAGCGCATTCTTTTTCGCGGGCCGGTCGATCGTCACGACCAGCACGCCTTCGTCCAGACGTACCCTCACTTCCGCGCCCATCGCTCTCTCCTTCAGTACGACTGATTGAGTCGTTTCATGAGGAAACAGTGTGGACGTTGCGGGCGATTCTGGCTGTCGGAAGTGGCTCTGAGATTTGTCAGCGTTTTCTGAAGTTGCCGCTTTGACCGGCAACTTCAGCGCGGCACCCGCCGATCATCAATCGATCAACCGACGTTCGACGGCGTAGCGGGCAAGCTCGGCGTTGCTGGCAACACCGATCTTCTTGAGAATGCGCGTGCGATAGGTGCTCACGGTCTTCACGCTCAAATACATCTGGCGGCCAATCTCGGTCAGCCGGATGCCGCGCACGATCAGCAGCATGATTTCGTATTCGCGCGAAGACAGTTGCTGATGCAGCGCGCTTTGCGTGCCGCGCTCGAACCCATCGAGCAGGCAGTTCGCCACCGCGGGCGTCACGTATCGGCCGCCCCTGGCCACGCTGCGAATGGAATCGACCAGCTCCATCGCGTCCATGTCCTTGGTGACGTAACCGGAGGCGCCCGCCTGAAATGCCCGCATGGCATATTGCTCGGCGGGATACATGCTCAGCACGATCACCGGCATCGCGGGCCATTCGGCGCGCAGCGAAGGCAGCATGTCGAGGCCGCTGCGCCCCGGCATGTTCACGTCCAGCAACGCCACATCGACCGGCTGTTCGCGCAGCCGGCCAAGCGCTTCGGACGCGTCGCTCGCCTCCGCCACGACGTCGAATTCGCTTTGCTCCGCGAGCAGGCGCTTGAGCCCCTCGCGAAAGATCGTGTGGTCATCGACCAGCATGAGACGAATCATGGCTTGCTCTCCTCCTGTATGCCGCCCCGCCGCACCGGCACGCTGAGCCTCACGCACGCGCCCGAGCGGGGTCCGGTGCCGAGCTGCAAGGCGCCTTGCAGTTCTCTCGCGCGCTCCTTCATGCCGAGCAGGCCAAGATGCCCTTCCGCAGCAACGGCGTCCGACTCGAAGCCGAGGCCGTTGTCCGCGATCTCCAGCACGAGGCCGCCCGCCTGCCACGCGAGATCGACCGTGACTTCGGTGGCCTTCGCATGCCGCGCGACGTTGGTCATCGCTTCCTGAAAAATGCGGTAGATGCCGATTTCCGTGTTGCGGTCCAGCGCCAACGCGAGACCCGTGGTCTGAAACCGCGTGGCGATGCCGTAGCGCCGCTCGAAGCGTTTCAGGTCCAGCGAAAGCGTGTCGCAAAGACCGAGATGATCGAGCGCGCCGGGCCGCAACCCTTCGGAAATTCCGCGTACCGCCTGGATGGTTTCCTGCGTGAGCTGAAGCGCCTGCGTTGCCGTCATGGCGAGCGCGGCCAGTTCCGGCGGACTCGCCTCCCCAGGCTTCGCGTCGCGCTCGAACGCACGATCCACGGCCTCGATGCCGCGCGCGAGCCGCGAAAGATCGAACTTGATTGCCGTGAGCATGCCGCCAATCACGTCGTGCAGTTCGCGCGCCACGCGATTGCGCTCGTTCTCCCTCACGTTGTTGGCGCTCGCGACGAGTTCCTGCAATCGCTCGCTCGCCTCCACCAGTTCCGTGCGCTGGCGCTCCTGCTCCGTGATGTCGATGCCCACGCCCACAATCGCCGGGCGGCCGTGAAAAATCACCCGTGTGCCGTGAATCTCGAAGCAACCCGGCCGGCTCGACAGCGTGCGCCGGATCGTGAAGCGCTCCGAGGGCCCGCTGCCCGTGATCTTGCGCTCGTACTGCGACATCAGCGCAGCCAGTTGCGCCGGGTTGGCGACGTCCCGCAACCGCGCGCCCAGCAGTTGCTCGCGCTTGAGGCCGCACATGTGCGCGAACGTCTCGTTGACGTAGCAAAACCGCCCATCCTGAAGGATGTAGATGCCGGCGATGGATTGCTCCACGATGCCCTTGAAGGGAACTTCGTAGTCGTCGAGGTCGAAGGTGGAATCGGTCATTTCTACATGATGGTTGTCATCCACAAGAATGACGACCATAATCCAGAATGTCAATAGATCAAACCCGGACATGACCATGGGGCATTCGCAGGCGGACAAGGCGCGCAGCAGGGAACGCATTCTGGAACAGGCGGCCGGTCAGGTCAGGGAAATGGGGCTGGAGTCGGTGAGCGTCAGCAAGCTGATGAGCAGCGCCAATCTCACGCACGGCGGCTTTTACGGCCACTTCGCTTCGCGCTCCGACCTGCTGCTGCACGCACTGGAGCGCGCGCTCGACGACGGGCGCGCCGCCTTCGAGGCAAAGAACGGCAAGGGACCGCACGATTACAGCGTGACGGTGCGCGGCTATCTGAGCCGCAAGCATCGCGACGCGCGGGCCTCGGGCTGCGCGATCGCCGCGCTCGCGGGCGATGTCGCGCGCGCCGACGAGGCTTCGCGCGAAGCCATGTCGAGCCGTATCGAACAATTCGCGGCGAACCTCGGCGCGTCGATGAATCAAGAAGACGCAGACAAGGCGCTGTTCGCGGTCAGCGCGCTGATCGGCGCGCTGGTGGTGTCGAGGGTGATGGTCGACGAGAAGCGTTCCGATGCAGTGCTTGCCGCCGCGAAGCGCCAACTGCTCGCGCTCAACGAAGACAACTGAGCCGGAAACGCGTTGGCGCGCATCGATGATCGAATCGTCGGCGCCAATCGCGCTGTATTGCCACTCAATCATCAAATAGGAAATATCCGACAAGAACTCAAGACAACGACGACAGGCTCCGGACATTGCGCGTCATAGACTAAACCGGGTTTCCTTGCAGGAACCCGACAGGTTCCAAACCCGTATCGGCAAGGAACCCCGCTACAGACGCCAAACAATCCAACACGGAGACATCGCATGAGTTCTGAATCCTCGTCCGTTGCCGAGCCGCTCGCGCACGAACGCTTCGGACACCTGATATATACACGACAGCGCAGGCTGTATGTCCTTGGCATCCTCACGGTCGTCTACGTCTTCAACTTTCTCGACCGGCAGATACTCACGATCCTCGCGCCGTATATCAAGGCCGACCTGCATATCGGCGACGCGCAGATCGGCCTGCTCTACGGCACCTGCTTCGCGCTTTTCTATGCGGTTATGGGTCTGCCGCTCGCACGCTTCGCCGACAACTGGGATCGCGTTCGGACCCTGTCGCTCGGGCTGGCCGTCTGGTCGTTGATGACGGGACTTTCCGGACTGGCCTCGGGTTTTGCGGGCCTTGCACTCGCGCGTATCGGCGTGGGCGTGGGCGAAGCGAGCGCGACGCCAAGTGCTTTCTCGCTCTTGCAGGACTACTTCTCCGACAAGCGCCGCGCCACCGCGATCGCCGTGTATTCGAGCGGCATCTTCATCGGCTCGGGACTCGCCGGGGCTGTCGCGGCGCTCACGATAGGCTGGTGGCGCGGCTTGCAGGCGTCGGGCGCCGCGCCGCTCGCGTTTCCCGCATGGAAAATCACATTTCTCTCGCTGGGCTTGCCGGGTATCGCGCTCGCGCTCTTGCTGCTGTTCACCGTACGCGAACCAAGGCGTGCACGCACGAACGGCGCCGCCCGTATGGTGTCGTTCTCGTCGGTCATGCGCGCGGTGGGCGGCGACATCGCCTCCATGACACCGCCCTTCAGCATCGCGGCAGCATGGCGCAGTGCACGCTCGCGCCGCGGCGTACTCCAGAATCTGCTCGTGCTCGCGCTGTGCGCGGCGGCGGCGGCCACCCTCACCGCCATTACGGACAGCCTCGCCACCGTGCACCGGCACGCCGGGTTCGGCCACATCGGCCCGATCACGGTCACGACCAATCTCATTCAGTGGTCCGCGCTGGCGTTTGGCGTCTACGCAGCCTGGTGCTGGCTGCATCGGCTCACACAACGCGACACGCTCGCGAGCCAGCAGATTCTGCGCTCGCCCGTTGTGCGCGCAACGGTACTCGCGGCGGCACTGCAAAACACGGTCAATTATGCGGTGGCCGGCTTCACCTTCCTCTATGGCGTGGGCCACTTCGGACTCGGCTCGCGCGACGCGTTCGCGCTCGGCCTCATCATCGCGCTTTCGGGCTTTCTCGGCACGACGCTCGGCGGCATCGGCGCGGATTTTCTCGCACGGCGCAGCGCCGCGGGCCGGTTGTGGCTCGCCATGGCCGCCGCGCTCTGTAGCGGCGCACTGTACGCGCTGCAACTCTGCGCGCCCGACAAGACGACGTTTTTCGCCGCGTTCTTCGGCGCGCAAATGACCGGCACGGTATGGTTCGGCGCGGCCTCGGCCACGGTTCAGGGACTCGTCGCGCCACGGCTGCGCGGAACGGCGATCGCGGTGCAATGGCTGGTCGTCAATCTCATCGGGCTGGGTATCGGACCGTATTGCGTCGGTCTCGTGGGCGATGTGACCGGCGATCTCCGCATTGGCATGCTGGGCGCGCTGGTGCTCATTCCGGCGTCGCTCGTGTTTTACTTCAAGGCGGCGCGCCTGCTCCCCGACGCCGAGCGGCTGTTCCATTCCGTGGCCGCTCGTAGCGGCGATCGTTCAGATCAGACCGCTTGATCATCGCGTTGCATGGTTTTGCGAGGTGCCCGGTTCGCCGGAGCACCTCGCTGTCACTTCGTGTCGTTAGAAGTACAAACGGCTCAGTGTTTCAGCAACGCACACGGGCTTTTCGGCTCCCTGCATCTCCATCGTCACCGACCAGGTCAACGTCGCGCTCTTCCCCGCCGGGGATTCGTCGATCTTGACTTCGCGCAGCGCCGCCTGCAATCGAACGCGCGACGCCACCGGCACCGGGGCCGTAAAGCGCACGCGATTCAGGCCGTAGTTCACGCCCATGCGTACGCCCTGCACCTTGATCGTCCGGGACATCAGCACCGGCAACAGCGAGAGCGTGAGGAAACCATGCGCGACCGCCACGCCGAACGGCGACTCGCGACGCGCCCGCTCCGGGTCGGTATGTATCCATTGATGGTCGCCCGTCGCGCGCGCGAACAGGTCGATATCGTTCTGCTCGACCGGGAACCAGTCGTCGCTTTGCAGCGTTTGGCCAATCAGACCTTCGAGTTCGGCCAGGGTCGATACTTCTTTCATGCTTGAGTCTCCTGAAACGGAAGCGCCAATGCACCGCATCGGCGCTTTTTCGTCGATGTTAAAAAGCGATGCGAAAAACGCTCAGCGCACGCGCGAAAGGAAGTCGCGAAAAATGCGCTGCGCGTCCGGAGAATCGCGCAACGAGCGAAACACCTGCCGTTCCTCATCGATACGCGCCGCGACGAATTCACGTTGCGCCGACTTCAACAAACGCCGCGTTTGCACGAGGGCGTCATGCGGTTTTTTCGCCAGTACGCACGCCACGCGCCGCGCGTCGTCGAGCACCTGGTCATTGGGCAGGACCTGGTTCACCATGCCCGCGCGCAGCGCCTCGTCGGCCGGCACGGTCGCGCCAATCAGCATCCATTCATTCGCCTTGGCTCGCCCCACGGTCAGGGGCAGCAGCATCGTGGACGCGAATTCCGGGCACAGTCCAAGGTCGATGAAAGGAAAGCGAATGCGCGCGTCTTCGGACACGACGACATAATCGCAATGCAACAGCACGGTCGCGCCGATACCGATTGCATGGCCGCATACGCCCGCCACGAGCGGCTTGTCGAGTTGCGTCACGGCTTGCATGAAGCGCTCCGACGCGCGCTTTTCCGTCTCGCTGCCGTCGTCGGCAAAGTCCTGAATATCGTTGCCGCTCGTGAAAGTGGACGAGGTGCCCTGAAGCAGGATGGCGCGAACGTCGTCGTCGCGGTTGGCGTCTTCGAGCGCCAGCGCGAGCCGCAGATACATGTTCTGCGTGAGCGCGTTCTTCTTCTCCGGACGATTCAGTTTGAGAACGAGAATGCCGTCGGCGTATTCGGCATGTATGTATTTCATGGCGTGATGTCTCCTGGTGATCTCCGCAAGCCGTGCGAAGCGGATCGTTCATGAACCAGGAAAGCGTGAGCACCGACTGGCACGCTGCACGCGTGCCTGGCATGCTCGATTGAGTTTGGCATGCCGCCCGTTTGCAGCGTTGTAGGAAGGGGCTGGAAAATGCGTCGGAATATTCCGAGACTCGATCCTTACAGTTTTAATACGCTGCGGAAAACCCGGCGCTGCAAGCAAGACCGTGCGAATGTGCGCTACCGCACATTCGTGGACGACTCCGGCGCGCGCCGTCATGATCCGTCGCGTAATCTCCAGCAGACGCGAAAGGCGTCGATCGCACAGGCGGACACAGGTGCTTGTGCGCGCGACGCGAATGCGCGAAAACTTCCCGCTGTCCGTAGAATCAACCGCATCCCGTCATTTTCAAACTCCGCAGAAGCCGCAATCGAGTACGCTCATTGCGAGCGTTTCCCGATCCGGCAATAGCCACGAGGTCGTCACCCATGCACGCATTGAGTGGAATGGTTCGCGGATTTATCGAAGAGGTCTTGAATCAAGGGCTGATCGACAATGCCGACCGGTTCTTCCGGGAAGACATGGTCGAGCACGTCCCGTTTCCCGGTCAGGGTCCGGGCATCGAGGGCCTCAAGGATGTCGTGCGAGCGATGCGCCTTGCATTCCCGGACATGCACTGGCGCGTCGAGGAGCAACTCACCGAGGGCGACCGTGTGCTGACCCGCTTCGAGTGGACAGGCACGCATAGCGGCCCGTTCCTCGGCGTGAATGCCACGGGTCGATCGGTCAAGGTGTGGGGCATGGTCATCGACCGTTTTGACGAAGGCCGGATCAAGGAAACCCGGCTCATCATGGATACGCTCGGCTTGATGATGCAACTCGGCGCCGTTTCTCCACCTGGACAATGAAAGTTGAGGAATCACGCAAGTCACGGCGCGCATGCCGTGGCATGCGTTGACCTATACTCGATGCACTCTTTTATGCAGTCCCATTTTCCGAACACCAACAACTACGGAGCATGAGATGCGAGGAGCGACGCGATATCTGGGTTTTGCACTGCTGACTTTCTTTTTGTCAGGCGCCAGTTTCGTTGTGCAGGCCGGTTCGACCTGTAGCGGGTTGAACTGCTTTTTCCGCGGTCAACTGGTCGAGCAGAGAACCAGCCTGCGCCTGAGCGCGGCGGACTTCACGAAGTTGCTGGGGACGAGCGCAACGGGTCAGCAATTGCTTCAGGTTGCCGGCACGCCGCGTTGCGATATCGAAATCAAGTACTTCCGCTACCTCACCATAGGCGGCGCGGGCGAGCCCACGATGTCGAGCGCCGCCCTGATGACTCCCGGCGGCGGCACATCCTGCACGGGCGCTCGCCCCCTCATGCTGTATGCCCACGGCACGACGACTTACCGCAACTACAACATTGCCGATATCACGCAAACGGACGCCGCCAACGGCGACGGCGCGGGCGAAGGCATTGCCGTCGCGGCGATCTACGCGGCGCAAGGCTATATCGTGGTGGCGAGCAACTATGCCGGTTACTCGGGCTCGCCCTTGCCCTACCACCCGTATCTGAATGGCGACCAGCAATCGGCCGACATGATCGATTCCTTGCACGCGGCGCGGCTCGCCATGGCGCTTCCGGACCCCGCCAACAAGACACGCGAGAACGGCAAGCTGTTCGTCACCGGCTATTCGCAGGGCGGTTACGTGGCGCTCGCCACGCATCGCGCGCTTCAGGCGGCCGGCATCAAGGTCACGGCGTCGGCGCCGGGCTCCGGCCCGTACGCGCTGGGCGCGATGGCCGACGCGCTGGTCCAGGGCGAGGTCGATCTGGGCTCGACGATCTTTACGGTGCTCGTGACCACGAGTTACCAGCATGCGTATGGAAACATCTATCGCAAGCCCGGCGACTTTTTCGAAGCGGCCTATGCTCCCGGCATCGAGAGCCTGCTGCCGAGTGTCGTGTCGATGGATAAGCTTTTCGCCCAGGGCAAACTGCCCGAAACGCAGCTTTTCAGCCTTCAGTCACCCGCTCCCGCGTTCGATTCGCTCACGCCGCCCCATACGCCGCCTCTCGCGCCACCGCCACTGGTGCCGCTGTTCGCACTGGGATTCGGCGCTTCGAATCTCGTGCGCAACAGTTATCGTCTGAGCATGCTCGAAGACCAGATCGCCAATCCCGATGGCGCTTATCCCACGTCGACGGCCGCGATGGCCCCGGCGGCCAATCCGGCTCAACCGCTTCGCCAGGCATTCAAGCGCAATGATCTGCGCAACTGGGTGCCGCGCTCGCCGGTGCTCCTGTGCGGCGGCCACCTCGACCCGACCGTGTTCTTCTTCAACGCGGCGATCGAGCAGGCTTACTGGAAGAGCGCCCATGTGGCGCCGGGACTGACGAGCGTGCTCGACGTCGATTCCGCGGCGAGCGCGAACGATCCGTTTGCCGCCGTGAAGGCAGGGTTCGCACAGGCCAAAGCGGCGGTCGCCGCGCAGGCTATGCAGGCCGGTGCGAATGACGGCGGGCTCTCCGCCGTCCTCCAGAACTATCACGCCGATATTGTCGCGCCGTTCTGCATGGTCGCGGCGCGCGGGTTCTTCAACAACTTCTGAAGCGGGCATCGCGCCGGCGAGGGGTTTTCAAACCTCGCCGGTGCCGCCAAATTTAGAATCGAAAAACTCACGCTGAATATCATCAATTATTTGCACTTCTAATTACATGAATTCTTCGTTCCTGTCATTGTCAAAAACAGCGATTCGCCAGGACATTTGTTTTCCGAAATGACGCGATGCGCTGACCAATAACGCCGGCTCGCAACTCGTTACGTGGTGCTGTATGCTTTGCGCCTCGCGCCACCTTCAACGAGAAGAGAGCAAAGCACTCATGACACAGCCGTCCCTTCCTTTTCTGGCCTTCGTGCGTCCCGAGATCGACGAGGAAACCATCCAGGGCGTCGTCGACGTGCTGCGCTCGGGCTGGATCACGACCGGCCCGCAGAACCAGGCGTTCGAAGCGGCGCTCTCCGAGTATTGCGGCGGCCGCCCCGTGCGCACCTTCAACTCGGGCACGGCCACGCTCGAAATCGGCCTGCGCATCGCGGGCGTCGGCCCCGGCGACGAGGTCATCACCACGCCCGCTTCGTGGGTCGCCACGAGCAATGTGGTCTACGAAGTCGGCGCGACGCCCGTGTTCGCCGACATCGACCCCGTCACGCGCAACATCGACCTCGACAAGCTCGAAGCGGCCATCACGCCCCGAACGAAGGCGATCATCCCTGTGCACCTCTCCGGTCTGCCCGTCGACATGGACCGGCTCTACGCCATCGCTCGCCAGCACAAGCTGCGCGTGATCGAGGACGCCGCGCAGGCATTCGGCTCGATGTGGAACGGCAAGCGCATCGGCACGATAGGCGACATCGTGTCGTTCAGCTTTCACGCCAACAAGAACCTCACGTCGATCGAAGGTGGCGCGCTGGTGCTCAACGACGAGGCCGAGGCTCTGCTTGCGCAAAAGTACCGCCTGCAAGGCATCACGCGCACGGGCTTCGACGGTATGGACTGCGATGTACTTGGCGGCAAATACAATCTCACGGATGTCGCGGCGCGCGTGGGACTCGGCCAGCTCAAGCATGTCGAGCGCTTCACGCGCCAGCGCCACGCGCTCGCGCGGGCCTACTTCGCGGGCTTCGAGGGCGGCGCGGCCGTGAAGCTCGGCGTGGGCCTGCCGCTCGCCGATTTCGCCAACAGCAACTGGCACATGTTCCAGATCACGCTGCCGCTCGAACAGCTCGCCATCGACCGCGCAGGCTTCATGGGCGAACTGAAGGCGCGCGGCATTGGCTCGGGCGTGCACTATCCGGCCATTCATCTGTTCACGCTCTATCGCGAGCGCGGTTTTCAAGCGGGCATGTTCCCGCACGCGGAGCGCTTCGGCGCGAGCACGGTCACGCTGCCGCTATTCACGCAGATGACCGAAGCCGACGTGGCGCGCGTGTGCCGGGCAGTAAACGAGATCTGCGCTGAATTTGCCGCGCGCTCCATCAAATGCGGAACTTCGTGACCGACTCGACAAGCGACGCCGCCTGCTGCCTCAAACTCTCGGCGGCGGCGGCGCTCTGTTCGACGAGCGCGGCATTCTGCTGCGTCGTCTGATCCATCTGGCCAACCGCCGCCACCACCTGTTCGACGCCCACGCTCTGCTCGGCGCTGGCCCGGCTGATCTCACCCACGATGACCGACACGCGATGAATCGCTTCGACAACGCGGCTCATCGTGGCGCCCGCCTCGCCCACCAGCAGCGAGCCCGACCCGACGCGCGCCACGCTGTCCGCGATCAGCGCCTGGATTTCCTTCGCGGCTTGCGCACTGCGCTGGGCGAGGCCGCGCACTTCGCTGGCGACGACCGCAAAACCTCGGCCCTGCTCCCCCGCGCGCGCCGCCTCCACGGCCGCATTGAGCGCGAGGATATTGGTCTGCGCGGCAATGCCGTCGATGATGCCGATGATGTCCGCGATCTTGCGCGCACTCTCGTCAATGCCCTTCATGGTTTCCACAACCTGATTCACGACCTTGCCGCCCTGCGCCGCGATTGACGACGCGCCGGCGGCCAGCTCGCTCGCCTCGTGCGCGTGATCGGCGTTCTGCCGTATCGTCGCGCTGAATTGCTCCATCGAAGCCGCCGTTTCCTGCAAGGCGCTGGCCTGCAATTCCGTGCGCCGGCTGAGATCGGCATTGCCCGTGGCGATCTGCGTGGAGCCGCTCGCAATGGCCTCGCTGCCATGGCGCACCTGTTCGACGATCCCGGTGAGCGAGGCGACCATCGTATGCATCGCGGCCATGAGGCTGTCGGTGTCGCCGGGCCGCACATGCAGGTCGATATCGAGCTTGCCCGTGGCGATCTCGCGGGCGGCGGCGCGCGCGTCGTCGGGCTCGCCGCCCAGCTTGCGCGTGATCGTGCGCGAAAACATCACGGCGCCCGCAATGCCCGCGAACAGCGTGAGCGCCATGGCAACGACGCTTGCGAGCATCGCGCGGCGCTGCAAGTCCCTCGCGCGGGCGGCCGACGCGGCCGTTCGCTCGACGATCTTGCCGCCGGCTTCGCGCAGCAGGATCACCGGCTCGCGATCGAGACCGTCCATTGCGAGGTCGCCCACCGCCGTATCGAAGCCTGAAGCCTTGAACCGGTCGATGGCCTTGCGGTAAGCGGCGCCCATTTGCGCATGCAGCGCATTGAAGCGCTCGATCTTCGCGCGCGCCTCGCCGGGCGGCAGCACGCGCGCGAGCGCTTCCGTCGAGTCCTGGCAGGTCTGCTCGAACTTCTGGAACGCCCCCCAGTACTTCTCGAACAACTCGGGGTTCTTGCCGCGCAGCACGATGTCCTTGCCGTTCTGCACCTGGTTCTTGAACGCGACCAGTGCTTCGGAGACCTGATGTGACTGCGCGCCGTCAACGCGAATCAGCGTCGCGTAGGCATCGGCCGCGCTGTTCATTTCGGCAATGCCAAATGCGCCCGCCGCCGCTGCGGCGAGCAGCGCCGCGCCCAACGCCAGCGGGAGTTGATGGACCAGTTTCATGGATCACCTTTTCGAATGGCGCGGAAAAGCCATGCGCGCGCGATAGCGACACGCGTTGCCGGCGTGTCGCGTCTCCTGAATTTTTTTGGTGAAAGGTACGGGCCGCCCGTACCGAAGCGCAAAGGCGCTTGTTTTCAGGGGCGACGGGTTGCGCCGCCCTGTTGCACTCGCGTCACTTGACGAATGCGATAGCGACCGGCGTCGGCACCTCGACCGATTGCCCGGTATCCGACACCATGCCCGTGGCGGTATCGACGCTGAACACGTTGACCTTGCCGCTGCGCTGATTGGCGACCAGCAGCCACTTGCCCGACGCGTCGATGCCAAAGCCCCAAGGCTTCTCGCCGCCCGACGACGTGCGTTGAATCTGCGTCAGCTCACCCGAGGCCCGATCGACGCGATAAACGATCAGCGCATTTTCCGCGCGATTCTCGACATAGATAAAGCGCCCGTCGGCGCTCGCGGCCACTTCGGCCCCGCTCTTCACACCCTGGAATTCGGCGCTCGTGGTTTCCACCGTTTGCACGGGCGTCAGTTGCCCTTGCGTGGCGTCCCAGCGCAACACCAGGACCTGCGCGCTCAATTCGGTCAGCAGATAAACATACTTGCCATCGGGGGCAAACACCAGATGGCGCGGACCGCTGCCCGGCGGCAACGCGAATTGCCGCGCGCTCGCACCGTCGGCGGGCGTCAACGTGCGCGTGCCGCGATCGAAGGCATACACGAACACGCGGTCCGCGCCGAGGTCCGGCACGAGCGCGTAATGGCCTGAAGGATCGACCACGGCGTTGTGCGCATGGGCGCTCGCCTGGCGGCGATTCGGTCCGGAGCCGGTCTCCTTGACTGTCGAGGTGCGCGCGCCGAGACTGCCGTCCGCGTTCACCGCGATGCTCGATACGGAACCGCCGCCGTAGTTGGCGGCAAGCAGCGTCATCGAGGGCAGGTCCAGCGAGAGGTTCGTCGTCCCGCTGCCGCCCGTGGCGACTTCGTTGACCTTGGTGAGCGCGCCGCTGTCGCGATCGACGGCATAGGCCGTCACGCTGCCTTCGCGCGAGTTGTCGTCATCGACCGCGTAAAGCACCGGCAGCCTGGGGTTCGTCGTGACCCACGTCGAGCGCGGACCCGCGCCCACCGGGCCGATCGCCGTGAGCTTGCCGCTCGACGTGTCGAAGCGCAGCGCCCGCATCTCGCGCTCCTGCGTGCCGACGTAGACGAGCTCCGTGTGGGCGTCGACAGTCGGCGTCGCGGCGCCGCCTGGCGCGCTGCAAAGGCCGGTCGAGATCGCGAGCGGAATCAACGCCGCCATGAAACGGAACCGCGAGGGAAAACGCTTGGAAAAGCACTGAACCATAGTCGGTGAACAGGACGATTTGAGTGTTATTGTGCGAGGCGCGCCGACACGCGGCCACGTTGCGCGTGCCGGACTGTCGTGGCGAGCGGCGTCTCCTGGCCGCTCACGCGCTCACCACGCCACGATGGCGTGGAAGGCCCCCTGTCACGGCAGGTCCCCAACAAAGCGAGCACGCACACCAAGGGTAGCCGACCCGGTCGTGTTCGTCCCTGTACAAAACACGGGTTCGCCAGCACTTTTTTGATGCGCACCCGCAAGCCGCCGCGTATTGCGGCAAGCGCCGTGCGGGGTGCGCTCTTGCGGCGGCGGCTACTGTCGCTGTTGCGGCTATTGCGCCTGTTGCGGCGTCTGCGCCCGCGCGGCGACGCGGAACTGGCTCGGGGTCTGGCCCACTTCGCGGCGGAAAAACCGCGTGAAATAGGCCGCATCCGCAAAGCCGAGTCCGAAGGCGATCTGTTCGACCGACATTTCGCCGAAGATGAGATTGCGCTTTGCCTCGGTAATGATGCGCGTACGAATCATCTTCGTGGGGCTCTGTTCGCCTGCCGACGTGCATGCCGCCCGCAGTTGCACGAGCGACACCGCCATCATCGAGGCGTAGTCCTGCAACGGCAGGTTCTCGCGGTAGTGCTGGTCGATCAGCTTGCGAAAACGGTCGACGAGCCGCACGTTGTTGCGCGATTCGCCTTCGTTGCCGGTCTGGTCAAGGCGCGCCTCGCGCACGAGCATGAGCAACAGCGTGGTCAGCAAGGCCTCGGTGCCGATCACGTGACCCACGGCGTTGGATTCCGACTCCTGCTTGAGGCTTTGCACCAGACTGTAGAAGCGCTCGCCGCCGTCGGCCATGTCGCCGAGCGGAATCATGCGCGGCGCGGTCCACAGTTGAATGAAGTCTTGCAGCTTGCCGTTCACCTGCGCCAGATAGGCCACTTCGATGGTGACCACCCAGCGGTCCACGTCGATCTCGTAGTCGAGACCGTGGACGCATTCGGTCGGCAGGAGCAGCGCGCACGGGGCTTCGAACGGAAGCGCGCTGCCTTCGAGATTGATCACGCCGCGCCCGCTGCGCACGAAGATCACCTGGCCATAGGCCGGGTGCGCGTGGGGCTCGGTGCGCCAGCGGCCCCGGTCGGTCACGTGCCCGACGTGCACGAACCAGTTCTGCCGCTCGGTGCGTTCCACGTACAGGCGAACCTTGGGTACCGTCGTTCGCTTCGCCCTCGCCTTGCCATCGCGGCTGCGTGGTTCATTTGCCGTGGCGGTGTGTGTCATAAGGTCTCCTTGGCAGCCGCGCCGGTGTGCGCCGGCCGCCATTGAAATTCCGGGTTCGCGCCCCGGTTTGCGGGCGCGGGTGTCCGCGTGAATTTCATATTTGCCGGGCAAAGGCACGACGTCTTCGCCCGGCGCATATCGATTTTGCGTGGGGCTACGCCCCGTCTTGCCGCAACCGCTTCGACTGATTTCACGGTCGCGGAATGCGCAATATATCGCAAGCCAGTGCGGTCGGACAAAAGCATAACGCGCCCATGCGAACGCCGTGGCGCATTCGGGGCGGTCAATAAAGCGGGGAAACGGCTGGATCGTTGTCGAGACAACCAGATTGGCGCAAGCCCGGGCGCAAGCGCTTGATGTGCGCGGGAGCGCGCACGACTGGCGCGCCGCCTTGAGCCGCGCGAGCGCACGCGGCGCGGGTCCGGCCCAATCTCACTGCTGCGCGCCCTGCTGCGAAAAACCGTGTGGATCTCGCTGCCAGGGTCGGCCGCCCCCTTTGTCAGCATGCTGCCTCGCTAAAACCGCCCACAAGATCGCGGACGATCATTGCGCCCTCAGCGGCCCTGGAGGAAAGAGGCCGATTCTTTCATACCTTTCTGCAAGCCGCGACCTGCGGCTTACCCGAATCCGGGCGCGGGTGCAGGCGGACAAACGCCCGCGCCCGTGCCGTCGTCAGAACATATGGACGAGCCCCACCACCGCGCCGCGCGTGTTGGCGCCCGGCGCGCCCGCAATGCCGCCGTACGCGGTGCCGTTGAGCGTGAACTGGGCCTTGTTGCGGTTCTGGATAAAGCCCGCCGACGCGTACAGCGTTGTCGCCTTGGAAAAGTAATACTCGTAATTCAGGCCGATCTGCTGCGCGTTATTGCCGTTTCCGGTGCGGTCGTGCGCGTAGCCGTAAAGCAGCGCGACCTGGTTGGCCGGATCGATGCGATACGACGTGGAAGCTTCATACACGTCGCGCTTGACGCTGTTGTCCGTCTGCCGTTCCGTGTGATAGGCCAGATAGAAGCGCGCCGCGCCCACGCCCAGCGACGTGCCCGCATTGAACACCTTCAGCGTGGACGTGCCCGCCGCATTGGCGGCCTGCTCGTAACCGGCCGCCGCGCGGAACGTGCCGTTCGTATAGCGCACCGCCGCGTTATAGAACTGAAGCCCGTTGCTCGGCTTGGTGGTCGAGTCGCGCATGGCAACCATGAATTGCGCGGTCAGGCCATACACCGTTGGCGTGAAATACGAAATTGCATTGTTGACCCGCACGGTCAGGCTGTTGAAGTTGTTCATCGGCGACGCGATGCTCATGACCGCGAGCGGGTCCAGCTCCGGGTTCATGAAAATATACTGCGGCGTGTTTTGCAGGCCAAAACGCGTTTCGCCGAATGCGCCGGAAAAGCCCACCCACGCCTGGCGATTGAACGCTGCCGCCGCGTTCGACGCCGCACCCGTCACACCGTTGAAGCCCTGTTCGAGCTGGAAATTGACGTGTACGCCGCCGCCAATGTCCTCGCTGCCTTTCAGGCCGTAGCGGCTCGCGAAAAGGCCGCCCGACACCGCGCGCACGACCGAACCGGAACCCGCGTTCTGGTATTCGATTCCATTGTCGATGACGCCGTACAGCGTAACGGACGATTGCGCATGCGCGACGTTGATACAGCCTGCCGCTGCTACGCCCGACAAGGAAATCACTAGCCTTTTCATTTTGTCTCCATGAGGAATTGTTATTGGTTGCACGCGCGTCATCGATTGCGCGCTTAAAAATCAGTTCGTATACCTGACTGATTTGGTCAAATCGCCACAACTCGTCGTGTTGTGTTGTTCGGCGTTTCACCTCCTTTTGCGCCAGTGCGAGTGAAGGACGAGCCGCGAGATTAAGGCTGGAATGGGGCTTGAGAAGACTGTGACGGCGCGGCGCAGGCGCAGTTGGCCGCGCAGTTGGCCGACGAAAGAACAGCAGGCGGACATTGCATTCCGTACAACGGTGTCTCCTTCTTTCGCCATGCCGCGCGATGACCGGACAAGAACGTCCGGCCGCGCAAGCACGGTCTGTCTTATGGGTCAAGCGTAGGGGAGGATGGGCCGCGCGTCCCTACACATGACGCAGGTTCGCTGGCATTTTTGTGATCCCGTTGAGCACAAAGACACGATCTCGTCGCGGCAAAAACTTTCGCCTTGTCAGCAAAAAGTGCCAGCGAATCTCATTTTTGTGTAAAGGCAGGCGCCGACGCGCCCACTAAGATTCTTCACCACCGTGACAGCGTTTTCTGCGCCGGATGGTTCAACCATGCGGCCAGTGCGGACGGTGCGACCGCATCACGAGTCGTCGGGGTATCCCCAAGCGACCACGTCGAAGACATCAACATAAATATAGTCCGGATGGAGACATGAAAAGCCTAACGCTAGCCTTGCGTGCGCCAGCCCTTGGCGCGGCCCTCTTTTGCTGCCTTTCGCAATTCGCCCACGCTGAAGTCATTACCGCGCCGAACTCTTCCGCGCCGCCGCTGCGCCAGGAAGTCCCGAACGGCGCCGCGCCGCCTCAGACCATCGGCGAACCCGATGCGCCGCCCGCCATCTGGAACGACACGTTCATCGGCTATCGCTGGGGCACGGATTTTCATTATCCCGGCATCAACTCTTCGGTGATGCAGAACATCGGCTACCTCACCACGATCGGCGGTTTCCGGTTCGGCAGCTACGCATTCAACGTCGACTATCTCGTCTCCAATGCGGCCAACCCGGAGTCCGGTGGTCCGAAAACCGGCGGGGCGCAGGAGGTGTATAGCGTCGGCCGCGTCCAGTTCAGCGCGGGCAAGATCTTCGGCCGCTATCTCGGCTTCGGCCCGATTCGCGATTACGGCCTGACGATCGGCTATGAGTTCGGCGTGAAGAACGATTCGTACTCCGAGCGGGCGCGCATGCTCGTGGTCGGCCCCACGATCGAGTTCGCGATCCCGCGCGGCTACTGGAACTTCACGGCCGGTCTGCGCACGGAAAGCAATCACAACGGCATCTCGGGCGTGGACGTGCGCTTCAACACCGCATGGCACCTTGAAAGCTCGTGGCTCTATCCGTTACGCGTGGGCCCCGTGCCGCTCGTGTTCCGCGGCTTCGCGGGTATAACGGGACCGAAGGGCCGCGACGGCTTCGGCGTGGAAACCACGACCGAATTCCTCACGCGCATGGCGCTGCTCGCCGATCTCGGCTCGTTCGCGGGGCACCCGCGCGTGGTCTACGCCGGTGTGGGCTACGAATACTGGTATCACATGTACGGCACGCCGACGCACGCCGCCCCGGGAACCATCACCTCGGTGCCGATGCTTCAGGCCGAAATTCACTTCTGATCCGTTTGCCGCGCAAAGGAGCGGTCATGGGGAAACCACCACGTGGTTTCTTCATGACCGCTCGATGCGTTTCAAGGCGCTCATTGTCAACGGCCCGCACCGCCCGCATGAATGGCCCGGCTCTCAGGATCGCAAACGCTCGACCCTTCTTTCCCTTCTGCCTTTTTCTCTGGAGTCCCCATGCAGATTCAAGACCATAGCGCCGCGCACATTCACGCAACCGTCACGGCGGCGGCGGCGATAGCCGATGACTGGGCGCAGTCGTCCGCCCACACGCGCGCGGCACTATTGCGCGCACTGGCGAACGCGCTCGACACGCAACGCGACGCGCTCGTGCGTATCGCCGATGAAGAAACCTCGCTCGGCGGCGCGCGCCTGAATGGCGAGATCGACCGCACGCGCTTCCAGCTCAACGGCTTCGCCGATTACGTCGAGGCGGGCCATGCGTTCGCCCTGACCGACGACCCGGCCATTGCCCAGGCGCCGCCCGCCGGGCGGCCTCATCTGAGCCGCGTGCGGATTCCGCTCGGGCCGGTCGCCATGTTCTCGGCCAGCAACTTCCCGTTCGCGTTTTCCGTGCTCGGCGGAGACACCGCTTCCGCGCTGGCGGCCGGCTGCCCCGTGGTGGTCAAGGCCCATCCGGGGCACCCCAGGCTTTCGCGCAGCGTATTCGAGCTCGCACGCGCCGTGATCGCCGGGCAAGGCCTGCCCGCCGCGATCATCGGCATGGTGGAAGGCGCAGGCGTCGAGCCGGGCATCGAACTCGTCAATCATCCCGACATCGCGGCGGTCGCGTTCACCGGTTCGTTCAAGGGCGGCGCGGCGCTCTGGCGTCTTGCGAATGCGCGGGCGCGGCCCATTCCGTTCTATGGCGAACTGGGCTCGATCAATCCGGTTGTCGCGCTTCCCTCGGCGCTCGAAACCCAGGCGCGCGTGCTCGCACAAACCCTCGCGGCATCGATCGAGTTCGGCTGCGCTCAGGTTTGCACGAGCCCCGGCCTCGTCGTGCTGCTCGAAGGCGCGCCCGCGCAACGCTTCGAAGATACGCTGCGCGACGAGCTGCGCGAAAAGCCGACGCATCGCATGCTCACGCCCGCCATGAAGCGCAACTTCGACGAAGGCGTCGCGCGCCTGCTCGGCACGCCCGGCGTGCAGACCATCCTCGCGGGCAGCGACGACCACGACGCAACCGCCGCGCCGCGCCCCGTGCTCGCGCGCACGAGCGCAAAACAGTTCGTCGCCACGCCCGCGCTGCACGAAGAGATTTTCGGCCCGGCTTGCCTGATCGTGCGCGCCGGTTCGATCGACGACATCGTCGAGGTGCTGGGCGCGGTCGGCGGCAGTCTCACGGTCACGCTGTGGGGCGCGGACGAGGACACGCCCGACGTGCGCCGCGTCACGCGCCGCGCCACGCAGATCGCCGGGCGCGTGCTCTTCAGCGGCGTGCCCACGGGCGTAGCCGTCACGCGCAGCCAGCAGCACGGCGGCCCGTGGCCCGCCTCCACACAGCCGTTCACGACTTCGGTGGGCTACGAAGCGCTGGAGCGCTTCCTTCGGCCGGTTGCGCTGCAAAGCGCCCCCGCGTGGCTTGGCGCGCGTGAAGGACAGCCGTGCTGAGCACGCGGCACGCCCTCTGAAGCAACCTGACTCGCCGGACGATTACGGTCGCCGCGACACTCGCCTGCGCACTCGCGCGGCGACCGCGTTCGGTTCCCGGGATATCGCAGTGAGAAAGGAGCCACACCCATGGACATCTGTCCAGTCAAACAGCGGGCCGCCGAGAATCCGTGGGGCATTCTCGTCCTGCTCTCGCTCGGCCTGCTGATTTCGTTCGTCGATCGAACGAGCTTGTCCGCCGCGCTGGCCGACAAAGGTTTCGTGCACGAGTTTTCGCTGACGAGCGTGCAGCGCGGCTGGCTCAATTCGGCCGTATTCTGGTCCTATGGCCTCGCGCAGATGCCCATGGGCTGGCTCGTGGATCGCTACGGCGTGAAGCGGCCCTACTCGATCTGCTTCGCGATCTGGTGCCTGGCCGCCGCGGCCACCGGCCTCGTCACGACGCTCGCGGCGCTGATCGTCATCCGCCTGCTCATCGGCCTTGCCGAAGCGATCGTTGTGCCCGCAACCTATCGTTACCTCGCGAACAACTTCGAGGAAACCCGGAAAGGCACCGCGCTCGGCATCTTTTCCATTGGCGGCAAAATGGGGCCCGCGCTCGGCGCGCCGATTGCGGCGTGGATGATCGTCGCGTGGTCGTGGAAAGCGATGTTCGTCATGACGGGGCTGATCGGCCTGATCTGGCTCGTGCCCTGGCTGCTGATGGTCAGGAACGATCACCCTTCGAGCGCGGAACTCGCGGCGGCGGTCAGGCGCGCGCGCACGGTGCCGCTCAGCAATCTGCTCGCGAGCCCCGTTGTCTGGGGCGGACTCATCAACAACTTCTGCTACAGCTACTTCGCGTTCTATTGCATGACGTGGATGCCGGCCTATCTGGTCGAACAGCGCGGCCTCTCGCTGGAAAAGTCGGGCATCTATACGTTCTTCAGTTTCGCCGGCATCGCGATCGTCGCCGCTTTCGCGGGCTGGCTGGCAGACCGCATGATCGCGCGCGGCAAAGACGCCGTACTCGTGCGCAAGGCGTTTGTCGTCGCCGGCTTCATTGGCGGCACGACGGTGCTGCTCGGCGCTTATACGCCTTCGCCCGGCCTGGCGCTTTTCTGGAACGTGCTCTCGCTCTCGCTGCTGGGGCTCGCAACCGCCAACAATCTGGCGTTATGCAAGCTCACGCTGATCCCCAAGCCCGCAGTGGGACTGAACACGGGACTCCAGCAGGTCGCCACGAGTCTCGCGGGCGGCGTCTCCGCCAGCCTCTCGGGCTGGTTGCTCTACCTTGGCAAGGGCTCCTACACATTGCCCATGACGGCGATCTTCGCATTCCTGCTGCTGGGCGCAACGAGCACGGTGGTGCTGTTTCAGCGGAAGTGGGCGCCCAAGGTCAACGAACCCGGGAGCGCCCAATAGAAAAAGGCACCGCGCCAAAGCGCGGTGCCTTCGTCATTTCAGCCTGCCAGGCGGGCTTACTGCTTCGGGATATAGAGCGGCATCGAATCTTCCCAGACCGTGTCGGTGATCGCGTGCCGGTCGCTGCCGTCCGCGTTCATCACCCAGTTCTGGCCGTCGGGCTGGAACGTGTCGTCATAGAGCGAAAGCTCGTCGCGGAAACCATACTCGCCGGAGCTGTACGCAATGCGGCCGTCCCAGGTCCAGGTCGCGTGGGCCTGGTTCGAGCCCTGCGGCGTGAGACGCTGCGCATCCGAGCCGTCCGGGTTGATCGTGTACACGTCGAAGTGGAACTTGTTCGGGTCGGTCGGATTGACCTCCTTGCGCGTGAACACGATCTTCTTGCCGTCCGGCGACCAGCCCGGCAGGTTGTCCGGCTCGGTGGTCAGCACCGTGGTCTTGTGCGTGTCCAGGTCGAGAATCCGCAGACCCTTGTCCGTATCGCTCCACACCCGGTAGACAACCCGCGTGCCGTCCGGCGAATAGCTCGGGAAACCCGCGTTCTCCTTGCCGTCGGTCAGAATCTCCGGCTTGCCGTTCATGCTGCCGTCGGCCTTGATGCGCATGATGCGGCCCGGCATGTGAGCGCGCGTGAAGAACCAGCCGCCCACGCCGAATGCCACCCACTGCTTGTCCGGCGACCAGGTCGGCTGGAATGCGCCCGCGAGACCCATCTTGATCATCTTCGGATCGAGGCCGCTGGTGAGCGGATCGTAGATATGGCGCGCGTCGCTGAAGTCGGTATTCGCCACGACGATCGACGAGCCGACCGCTTTCTCCGTGTACACGAGCGATTTGCCGTCACGCGAGAGTTGCGGGAACACGTCGACGAAACGGTAGTTCCATTGCGGATCGAAATTGTAGAGCGGCGTGCCGTTCGGGTGGAACGGCTTGCCATACACCACCTTCTCGTAGACGACCTTCTTGCCGTCCGCCGAGTAATGCGGCGAGCGGATACCGCTTCCCGCCGTGGCATGCGAGGCGCCGTCCGTCGTATAGAGGCCTTCCTGTTCGCCGTTCTTGATGTGATACGCCACGTTGGTCGCGCCCACATACTGCGGGAACACCTTGAATCCCGGCGTGCTCGTCAGTTCCTTGCGCTCGCCCGTCGCCACGTCGACCTGCACGATCTGCGTGCTGACCTTGCCGATCGCCTCGGGGCGGTGCGCGCCCCACGTCGATTCGACTGGCGTCTCATAGAACACCACGTGCTTGCCGTCCGCCGACCACGACGGCGAGCCTTCGGCGAAGCCCGCGCGCGCGGTGATCGGCTTGAAGCCCGTGCCGTCCGGATGGATCTCGTAGATGCCGGTTTCCTGCGTGCGCTCCCAGCCGACCGGCAGGTTGTGGCCTCGCCAGTCGGTGCCGAGATCGGACGACAGCGCGATCCACTTGCCATCCGGCGACCACGAGGGGCGGAAGAAACTATGCGGCTTGTCCGGATCGAACTTGATATCGCCGGTCACGTTGTGCAGCGCGCCGGTCTTGATGTTGAGCGTCCAGATGTTGGTCGTGCCGAAGGTCGTCTTGTCGCGACGCGACGAAACGAAGGCGATCACGTTGGGATCGGCCGGGTTGTAGACCGCGCCGTCGCTCACCCCGGTCCAGTCGGTCAAACGTTGCAGCCCCGTGCCGTCCACACGCACGCGGTAGAGGCTGGCGTGACCCAGACCATCGCGCTCCGAGGTAAAGACGATCCATTTGCCGTCCGGCGAAAAGGAACCGTGATAATCGAAGCCATCGGACTGAATCAGCCGATGTTCATCGCTGCCGTCGGCATTGGCGACATAGAGTTCCGAAGTCGTCGGGCCGATGCGATAGATCAGCAAATCGCCCTTGGTCGCCGTCGCGGCGCCCGCTCCCGGCACGAACGCGGCGGCTGCGGCGATCATCAGGCACGACAGGACTTTCATTTTCAACTGAGGCGAAGAACGCACAATACTAGTCTCCATTTTTTATTCGCATCACAGCACATGCTTTGCGCCGGCCCGGCATTCGGGCCGACGTGCACGGGACAAACGCGAGACAAACTCGACCATCAGCCGAGGCTGCCGGTCACATCGTCGAACAGCTCATCCACGGAAAGGCGGTGCGGAATGATCTTCTGATCGAGCGCCCAGTCGATGGCGAGCTGGATGCCCTTGCGGTTCGCTTCGAGACCGAGCGGCGGAAACACGGCGGGCACCCCGCCTTCCGTTTGCGCGCGGCTTTGCGCGACCATGCGGTAGATCTCGCGCACGACATCCGGACGCTCACGCGACACGCGCTCGTGCACCACGAACATATGGTTGATCGGCACCACGCCCTCGCGTGCGAACCAGCTTTTCGCCGCCGCCTGCGCGTCGGGCACGAGCGTGCGCACGCGCGGATCCTTCGGCATGTCCTCGCCTAGCAGCGCCGCGGCAAGTTCGCCGTCGAGCATCATCTGCGGGATCGATGAACCTGCGGGCAAGCGCTGGCAGTTGTTCGGATCGCTGTACTCGGCGAGATGGCCGTCGCCGAGCGTCATCCACGTCACCTTGTCGAGATCGACGCCGTATTCGTGGCGCAGGATGCCGCGAATCCAGAGCGCCGTCGTCTGGCTATAGGTGCGCACGCCGACCTTCTTGCCTTCGATGTCCTTCGGGTCGAGATGCCCGAAGTCGATGTTGAAGCCCGCGCAATGATGCTGGAAGCGGCCCGAGATCGGCGCAGGCAGCAACACATAGGGCTTGCCGTAAGCCTTGGCCTGCAAGAACGTGACGATCGCCAGTTCGCCCGCGTCGAAAGCGCTCTCGCGCACCATCGCCTTGAAACCGTTATGGGCCGGCGTGGGCCCGCAAAAGTCGAGCGTGACGAGATCCGATTTTACCCGGCCGTCGCGCATTGCCTTCGTTACCGCATATTCGGCCAGATTGGTGCGCAATGTCGGCACTCCGGTCAGCGTAGTCATTGATGCCACTCCTTGTGCATGATTTTGCTGGTGTTACTCACCCTGTTTCCTTGCTTGAACAGGACTACAGACGAACTTCGATCAGACACGGGCCGGGCTCGCGCACCGAGTCGGTCATGGCCTTGTGGAAGGCCTCCGCCGTGTCCACCGAGACCGAGCGCACGCCCATGCTCGTGGCCATCGCCCGCCAGTCGATGCGGGGGCGGTCGATGTCGATCATCGAGAGCGCGCGCTCGCCCGGCGTGCCCGCGCCCATGTTCGAATACTCGGCCTTGAGAATCGCGTAGCTGTTGTTCGCGAAGATGATCGTCGTGACGTTCAGGCCTTCGCGGGCCTGGGTCCAGAGCGACTGGATCGTGTACATCGCGCTGCCGTCGCCCACCATGCAGAACACGCGGCGCTCCGGGCACGCCAGCGCCGCGCCGGTGGCCACGGGCGTGGCGTAGCCGATCGAGCCGCCCATGTTGTTGATGAGATCGTGCGGCGCCGCGCCCATCGTGTAGCCCATCGTCTCGCGGCCCGTGGTGAGCGATTCGTCGACGACGATGCAGTTCTCGGGCAACGCAGCGGCGAGCGCATGCGCGATGCTCACCGGATTGAGCGCGCCGGTCGGCGCGGCGGTTTCCACGCGCGGCTGCACGAGCGGTGCCGTTGCCGTGGCGCCCAGCGCGTCGAGCAGCATTTCGAACGCGAGCGCACTGTCTTCATCGGCTTCGACGAGCGGATGCACGAGCGTGCCTTCCTGCTTGAGCAGGCTCGGCTTGTCGGGGTAGCTGAAGAACGCCACCGGCTCGCTCGTTTCGACGGTGATGATGTGCCTGAAGTTCTTCAGAAACGCCTGCGCCGGCGCGACCGCATACGGAATGCGCTCAAGCGGCACACGCCCCGCGCCGCGCTCGATGCGTGCGGTGAAGAACTGCGAGCCCAGGCGCGCGCCCGTGGTCGCCGCCACCTTGCCCGCGCGTTCGAGCGCAACACCGCGTGTGGCCTTGTTGCCGAGAATGATGAGCGCGGGCTCGCCCGAGCGCAGCACGCGCGCCACGTGCTCGATGCGCGCGGCATCGGGCGTACGCCGCGCCGCCGTTTCGCGCGGCGGCACGACGGTCGTCCCCGTCTCGCGCCACGACGTGTCGCCCGGCAGGATCAGCGTCGCGATCTGACCCGGATGCTCCGACGCCTTGTCGGCAGCCTTCGCCGCATCCCACGCAATCGCACTCGCCGAATCGGCGCGCCGCACCCAGTGGCTCAACGGCCGCGCAAGCCCTTCGATATCCGAAGTCAGCGGCGGATCGTACTTCAAATGCGAGGTCGAATGCTCGCCGATGATGTTGACCATGCCCGACGACGCGCGCTTCGCGTTATGGATGTTCGCGAGCCCGTTGGCAAGACCCGGCCCCAGATGCAGCAGCGTGGAGGCCGGCGTGTCCTTCATGCGGTACCAGCCGTCGGCCGCGCCGGTCGCCACGCCCTCGAAGAGGCACAGCACGCTGCGCATCTTCGGGTTTTCGAGCGCGGCGAGAAAGTGCATTTCCGACGTGCCCGGATTGGCGAAACAAATGTCGACGCCCCGATCGACGAGCGTAGCAACGAGACTTTCTGCGCCGTTCATTTAGTACCCTGCCATCTCGCGCGCGAGGCCCACGACACCGTAGCTGCGCGACGGCGCCGACATCAACATGCGGTAGCCTTCCTCGATCAGGCGCTTGTGATTCTTCGCCGTCACGTGCGGATGGCCGACCACGACGTTGTGCTTGTGGCAAGTCTCGACGATCTTGCGCATCGCGTCGATCACGATGGGATTCTCGTAGTCGCGCGGGCAGCCCAGTTCCTGGCTCAGGTCGCCTTCGCCGATCAAGATGAAGCCGATGCCGGGCACGTTCGCGAGAATGTCGTCGAGATTCTCGATCGCCGCCGTGCTTTCGCACATCAGGCCGACGAGAATTTCACCCTGCGGCGCGAGCGGCCACACGTCGGCCTTCTTGTAGTAGTCGGCCATGCTCAAGCCCCAGTAGCGCGAGGCGTTGGCCGGGCCGTCACCGCGCACGCCCTTCGGCTCGTAGAGCGGCGCGCCCTTCGGCCGCGCATAGCGGCACGAGGCCACGGCGTTGTACGCCTGCTCGACCGTCGAAACGTGCGGCCAGATCACGCCGTAAGCGCCGCGATCGAGCACCTGCTTCGCAAACGACTGGTTCATCTCCACGCCATTGGCGGGAATGCGCGCGATCGGCGTCACGCGCGGCGCGACCGAGCCCGATTCGGCAATCTGCTTGCGGCTGAGCATGTATTGCAGCGCGTCGCCGAGCGCGGCCACGTCGTAGGGGTTGTGCTCCATTTCGAAGACGATGCCTTCGTACGGCGCGTCGCTCATTTCAATGGCGTTTTGCTTGTCGAGCTTCGAGAATGCGGTGAACGCCGGTTTGCCGGATTCGAAAGCGCGAATGATGCTGTTCAGACGGGTGTCGCTCATGATCTTTTCTCTCGTTGAATGGGGTTGAGTGCGGCTCAGTCGGCTTTCCAGTACATGAAGCCCATGCCCTCGCCGGTTCCGGCGGGCGTGCGCCAGCACGGCACGTAATCCACGAGCGTCATTTCGGCGCCGGTTTCCTGGAGCGCCTTCATCACGCTCGCGTAGAGCTTGATTTCCGAAGTGCCCGACTGGTAGGAGCGGTTGTCCACGGCGGAGAGCCCGTCGTAGTCGTACGCCGCCAGCATCTTCATGATGCTGTGATCGAATTCTTCGTCGTTGACGAAGTGGGACAGGCCGCCCGAGGCGAAGATGCCCACGCGCACGTCCTGCGGCCACGCGTTGATCGCATCGCGCAGCACTTCGCCGAACTCGATGCAGCGCGCCATGGAAGGCTGCGTGGGCGGATAAAAGCAGTTCATGATGACCGGCACGTGCGGCGGCGGGTTGTCGCCCATGATCTGGTGATAGACGAAGCTATAGGCGTGCGGCACCACCGGGTACTCGGGCAACGGTTTCATCCACACGTTGTCGGGCCATGCGAACAGATCCGTGATGTCGAAGCCTTCGTTCTGGAAGCGTTCGATCAGGTACGTCGCAAGCTGCGGATGGCACGGGTGAGTGACGTGATGGTCCGGCGCGTAGACGGCGCGCTGCGGCGGGCCGTTGTGCACTTCCTCGCCCGTGTAGATCGCGATCGAAGGCGAGAAGTCGGTGAAGATCTCCTTCTGGTCCTTGCCGAGAATGATGGCGACGTCGATGCGCGCTTCGCGGTAGGCTTCAGCCATCTTGTCGAGCGCCGCGCGGCAGCGCGCGGCACGCGCGGTGCGCTCCTCGATCGTCAGGAACGGCTCGAACGCCGCTTCGCGATGGGCTTCCAGCTCCGGATACGTCCAGGTGCGATTGCGGAACCACAGTTCCGGGTTGTTGCGGTCACGTTCGCCGTTTTTCAGCCAGTCCTCAGGCGCCTGCCCGAGCATGCCGCTGTGCGGCACGGCCATTCCGAATACGATCTTCGCCATGTGTGATTTCCAGTCAATTACCACCGGCCATGCCGGTTGCCTTAAATTGGGTGCGCCCTGAAGCTCTTTTCATGCGGCCTTGGCCGCTCATTAATTCGGAATGCAAAGCAAACCGGGGATATCCTTCGATCGGAGTCGTGTTCGATGTCCCGACGCGGCCGGCATCGGCTTGCGGCCGCGTCGCGGCGCTCAGGCCTCCTGAAGCGAAGGTTTCGGGTCCGAAACCTTCGGGGCCCATTGCGGACGGAACAGCACCGCGGTCGCCGTGGCGCCGATCAGCAGGAACACCAGGATCACCATCATCGGCAACTGGTAGTTGTGGCTCACGTGCAGCAGCCAGCCCGAGAGGCTCGCCGCCACGCCGCCCGCGAGGCTCGTCGCGACTTGCTGCACGCCGGTGACGAGGCCGATCGCCTGCTTCGGAATCAACGTGAGCCGCGAGAGCACGAGGTTGTTCGCCGTCGTCAGGCCGAGCAGGGAAAGCGAGAGCACGTTCCAGAACAGCGCGCCTTCGAGCGTATGAGCATAGGCGCCCAGCAGCACCGTGCAACCGCCCACGAATCCCGCGATCGTGAACGACTTGCGCACGAGAATGGCGTTGTACCCTGCCGCGACAATCCGGTCCGCCGCCCAGCCCGCGAGCGCCGCGACGATCGCGATGCCGGCGAAGCTGAAGAACGTGTAGACACCCGAGCGCTCCAGCGACAACCCGCGCTGCTCGACCAGATACGCGGGCATCCAGGTCATGCAGTAGAACGTGAAGTAGCCGTAGCAAAAGTTCGTGATCATGCCGCCCCACACGACCGGGCTCGACAGAATGCTGGCAAGCGTGACGGTGCGCGCGCTGCCGCTCGCGCGTTTCAACTCGGCGCGTGACGGAAAGTCGTTGCGCACCAGCAGCAGCCAGGGCACGAGCCAGACGAGGCCGACCAGACCCGTCACGATGAACATCATCTTCCACGAATAGTTGACGATGAACCACGCGCCCACCGGCGCGCCGAATGCCGGGCCGAACTTGTTGCCCATGGCGAGAATGCCCACGGCGAGCCCGTTCTGGCGTTCGTCGAAGTTGTTGCGGATCCAGCGATAGCTCGCCGGAATCACGATCGCCTCGGTGAGGCCGACAATCAGACGCATGGCGATCAGGCTTTCGAGCGCCGTGACCGCGCCCATCAGCGTCGTGGCGAGGCACCACAGCGCAAAGCAGATCGCATAGGGCCATTTCACGCCATAGCGGTCGGCCACCCAGCCCATCGGCACCTGAAAGACGCCATAGGACCAGAAGAACGCCGCGTTGATCCAGCCGCGATCCACGCTGCTCAGATCGAATCCGTGAATGAAGCCCGTGTCCGCCAGCGCGCTGGAGATGCTCGTACGATCGACAAACGAAATCAGCACGCCAAGCGCCAGAAGCGTGAGAACGCTCCATCGGCCCGCTGTCGCGCTTCGCTGTGGTTGGGTTGTCTCCATCTGCTTCTTCTTTCTTGATCAAGCTATCTGTTACACAGCCACCGCAACGCCTGCATGCGCTGCGGCGGCTGTCCGGGTGCATCGCGATCTCAGGCCATCGCGGGATACAGCGCGAGCGCCGTTTTGCCGAAGATCCACTCGCGGTCCTGCTCGCTCAGGCTTTGCAGCCCGGCTTGCGCGGTCGCGAGAATCTCCTCGAGCTTGCCCGGCGAGGTCGGATAATTCGAACCCCACGCCATACGCTGCGCGCCGAACGCCTCGACCACGCGCGGGAAGAACGTTTCCGCGCTCGCCTTTTCCTTCTTCACGTCGCCGAAAATGCGCGGCGTGAGCTTCAGGTAAATGTTCTGGAGCGGCGCGAGGTCGAACAGGCTCTGCGCCTTCGCGTAAGGCGCGCCGTCCGCGACCTCGGGACGGCCGAGGTGATCCAGAATGATACGCACGTTCGGAAAGCGGCGGGCAAGCGTCGTGATCTGCGGCAGGCCGATCGGGCCGGTCTGGATGCACATCGGCAGGTTCAGCTCGGCGCACAACTCCCAGGCCGGGAACGAGCGCGGGTCATCCAGCTCGCTCGGATCGAACTCCTTCGTGCTGCCGCCCGTGAACAACCGCAAGCCCGCCAGGCCTCGCTGCGCCCACTCGCGAATGCGTAGCGGCGCATCCGGTTGCAGCACGTCGACCGAGCCGACCGCGACGAGCCGGTCCGCGTACTTCGCACAGCCGTCGACGACATAGCTGTTGTCGAAGCCATACGTGGTCGACGAATGCACCACCGCGGCCTTGGCGACGCCCGCCTCGTCCATCGCGGCGATCAGCGTCTCGACCGTGGTCGGACGCTCTTTCGACCACTCCGAGCGCTTGCCGAACAACGGCGCGGGCGGATAGCGCGTTTCGTCGTCGGAGATGATGTGAGGATGAATATCAACGATTTGTGAAGCCATCAGTGCCTCTGTACGAGTCTGTTTCTTCGCGGCTCGCGCCGTGCTTATTTGCCGCGCGCCTTCAGGCGTGCGTCCAGGCGCGGATACACGCGGCGTGCGTTACCTTCGAAGATCTTGTAGCGGTCTTCGTCGCTGAGCGCCGGGCACGCGTCGATGTAGCGCTTCGTGTCGTCGAAGTACTGGCCCGTGGCCGGGTCCTTGCCGCGTACCGCGCCGATCATTTCGGAGCCGAACAGCACGTTGTCGGCCGGGATCACCTTCGTGAGCAGCTCGACGCCTGGCTGGTGGTACACGCACGAGTCGAAGAAGATATTGTTAAGCAGTCCTTCGAGCGGACGCTCGCGCATTTCGAGCGACATGCCGCGATAACGGCCCCAGTGATACGGCACCGCGCCGCCGCCGTGCGGAATCACGAGGCGCAGCGTCGGGAAGTCCTTGAACAGGTCCGATTGCAGGATCTGCATGAACACCGACGTATCCGCATTCAGATAGTGCGCGCCTGTGCCGTGGAAGCACGGATTGCAGGAAGCCGCCACGTGGATCATCGCGGGCACGTCGAGATCGGCCAGCGCTTCGTAAAGCGGATACCACTCGCGATCGGTCACCGGCGTGCCGGTCCAGTAGCCGCCCGACGGGTCCGGATTCAGGTTGCAGCCAACGAAGCCCAGTTCCTCGACACAGCGGCGCAGTTCGGCCACGCTGTTCTTCGGCGCGACGCCCGGCGACTGCGGCAACTGGCACACCGGCGCGAAGTTCTCGGGATAAAGCTCGGTCACGCGGTGCACGAGGTTGTTCGACACTTCGGCCCATTCGAGGCTCGTGCGCTCGTTGCCGAGGTGATGGCTCATCAGGCCCGCGATCGGCGAGAACAGCGTGAGGTCGCTGCCGCGCTCGCGTTGCAGCTTGAGCTGACCGTTGCCGATCGCGTCGCGGATCTGGTCGTCGCTCACATGCGCGCCGTCGAGCGACGGCGCATTGGCCGGATCGTCGGCGAATTCAACCTGCTTGGCGCGCCAGTTGCGAAACGACGCGGGCACGGTCGTGAAGTGGCCGTGGCAATCGATAATCATGATGTCTCCGTTCTTGTCAGCGGGCCTGCGGATCGACGAAAAGCTCGTCGATCGCCATGCGGCGCGGCGTGAGGCCTTGCTTGAACGCGGTCTGCTCGAGCGCCTCGATCGTCTTGAGGTTTTCCTTGAGGCCGTACGGCAGCGGATCGTGGCCGACGACGCTGCGCAGCGCGAGGTACTTCTTGTCGCCCGCGGTCGTCGCTTCGCCCGCGTCGAGACGCGCGAGCCACTGCTTCTTCGCTTCGTCGAACGCGTCGTAGATGGACTTCGCGATCCACGGATGCTCGGCGAGCACCGAGTCCTTCACGACGATCGTGCCGTGCATCGGGTAGATGCCGGTGCGCGCAAAGTATTGCGCTTCGAGCTCGGCCGCGTTCGGCAGCAGATCGGGGTAGTCGGCTTCGACTTCCTTCCAGCCGCCCGTGGGCGCGCCGGTGCGGCCGATACCCGCGGCGGCGGCGAAACCGCCGACCAGCTCACCGCTTGCCATCATGTCCGCGAGCGACTTGCCGGCCGGCGCGTGAATCACGTTGGCAGGCAGCTTGAGTTGCGTGACGTGCTCTTCGTCGTCCACCACCCAGGTCACCTTCGACGAATCGAGGCCGAACTCGTCGATCAGGACCTGGCGCGTCCACACGCCCGTCGTGACCGAGTAGGCGCGCACGCCGACCTTCTTGCCTTCGAGATCCTTGGGGTGACGGATGCCGGCTTCGGGGCGCACGAGCAGGCCGCTGTGGTGGAAGCGGCGCACCACGAAAATCGGCAGCGCGACGAACGGCGCGCCGTAAGCACGCGCGATAATGTAGGTGGTCGGCGCCAGTTCGCACACGTCGAACTCGACGTCGCGCACCATGCGGCGGAATGCGCCGATTTGCGGTTGAACGGTAATGAATTCGGCGTCCACGCCCTCGATGGGAATGGAGCCATTGCGAATGGCCGACGTATGCGGATGCTCAGCGATTGCGATCTTGAGCGGGACTTTCCTCTTCAACATCCTCTCCTTTGGATTGCCCGGCGCGGCTCATTCGATGAGTTTCGCTGCGCCGGATGTATCGTCTCGATGGAGTAAGAATATGGGAGGCGCCTGATGCCGTCCCTATACAAAACGCACATTCACTGGCACTTTTGTGGAGCGCGGCGCGCGTTGCGGCGAGGGCTCGGGCGGCGAGCCGGGAAGCGAATCCGGGAGGAAGAACGGGCGCAGGCTGGGGGAACCGGCTCGTCCGGAACGGTGGAGCCGATGGCTGCCTGACCTGGCGGCCAGGAGGCCGGCCGGGCGCGGCTATCGGCGCGGCGAGCGCGGCAGGCGCGCCGGCGCCACTACGTTTCCGGCACAAAAAACGCGCTGGCCGGCATTTCGGTCAGGACCGCCGTCGTACACGATTTCAATAGCCGTGAATTGGCGATCTTGTCGGGACTGGAAATATCGATGTGGCGCTGCCGTTCGAGCGCACGCAAGAAGTCCGACTTCAACTCTTCGTCGTAAATCCCGCGCTGCTCGATTTTGCGGCGGATCGTTTCGAGGTCGTATTCGAGGGCTTGATAAGCGCTGATCGTCGTTTCGTATGCTTTAAGCGTCCTTCTGAACTGGATGGCCGGGCGAATGGCCGCGACGAAGGCGGCAAACGTGCCGAACGCTTGCCAGACGTGCTTGCCCATATCCGTCTTGAAGAACCACAGGCCGGCCACCGCCGAGGTGGGCGCCGCAATGACCAGCGCCACGTCCATCGCCATGTCCCAACGTTCCAGGCGACGCAGTCTTTCACTGTAATATCGGACATTGAGATGGGCGGTGCGAAGCTTGTCGTACACCGCCCACACTGGATGGTTCTCGCGTCCCATATCTCCCCCGTACACGTGCGGAGCAAATCAATGATAGTCAAGAAACACAGCCGAGGCATGCTCGTCTTGTTGCCCGCGCTCTTGTGCTCGTCGACGCTCGCGTGGGCAGAGACGCCCCAAGCGGGTGCACCCGCATCGGGGACATCGGAAAGCGTGACGGCGAAGCCGAAGGCGAAGGCAAGCGCAAAACCGGGCACAAAACCGCTTGGCGGAGCAAGCGGCGTCGCCGCGAATCCGGAGAAGGAGGACGCACCGCAAAGCACGCGCAGCCTCGTGCCGAATAGTCCTCACCCCAATGTCGATCCCACGCAACCCTGGCCGCGATCGGGTGGCGCGGAAGAATCGAAGTAGGCTTTCGAAGCATCCGGCCATTTCGCGTGCTGGCCTATACTCGCGGTGCCACGCCGGAAAAAGCTTCGATCGTTCGAGTGTGGTGCGGCCCCTTATATCTGGCGCAAAAGCGACTGCGTGATTCGAAATGACCGATGGTGTGGAGTACAAACGGCTAGCCGGCCTGCCCGGACTGGTGCTCGGCGTGGGGCGCTTCAAGGAGTTCAGCTTCGAGCGGCATTACCATCTTGACTATCATGTCGGGCTCGTCACCGATGGCGTTCAGCGCCAATGCGTGAACGGCGAGGCCGTATTGCTCGGGCCCGGTCGCGTTTCCTTGATGCCGCCCGGCGAGATCCACGACGGCGCGGGCGAAAGCGGCAACGCCTATACGCTGAAGACCTTCAGGCTCTCCGGCGATCTGCTGCGAGACGTCGCGGCCGAGGTGACGGACTCCGACCACCGTGAGCCCGGATTGAACGGCATGATGCTCGAAGACAGGACACTGGCCGCGCAATTGTTGCAGCTTCACGATGCGATGCGACTGTCGCCCGACGCGTCCGCGTTATGTGTGCAGTCGGAATGGCTGTCGTTGCTGCATTGCCTGTTCGCCCGGTCCGGCGCCATCAAACCGGTTGCGATTAAAGGCGCGCTCTCCCCGGTGCATTGGCAACGGCTCAAGGATTATTGCCTCTTCCATCTCGCCGAGAAAATCACGCTCGATGAACTGGCCACCTTGTGCGGTCTGGGGCGCTTTCATTTTCTGCGCCGGTTCAAGCAGACCATCGGCATGACGCCTCATGCCTGGCTCCTTCGTCTGCGCCTGGAGCGAGCTTGCAGCTTGCTCGCGCGCGGCAAGCCGACCATCGCCGAAGTCGCCCAGGGCGTGGGGTTTTACGATCAAAGCCATTTCAACCGGGCGTTCCGTCAAGCGTTTGGCGTGGCCCCGTCAGCCTACTGAGCCGATGGGCCTTTGATCGCCCGCCCTGCTCCAACGTCCATCGGGCCGGTCAATTTTTTACAAGCCAGCGCGCCCTTCGCACTTTAGGATCCGCACAAGTCCGGCCTCAGCCGGTCCGACTGCCAATCTGGAAGCTCAACGCCATGAATCTGCACTTCGACACCCCTTTGATGGAATCGCGCGCCTTGAGCGTCCCTGGTGAACAATCCATCTGGCTCAAGCTCGACGCCTTGCAGCCGTGCGGATCGTTCAAGATCCGGGGTATCGGCCATGCTTGCGCGGTCCACCAGAGCCGTGGCGCACACCGTTTCGTTTCCTCGTCGGGAGGCAATGCGGGGCTTGCCGTGGCGTACGCGGGGCGGCGCCTCGGCATTCCCGTCGTGGTCGTGGTGCCCGAAACCACGACGGCGCGCGCCAAAGAACTGCTCGGCCTGGAAGGCGCGGAGGTCGTGGTGCACGGCAGTTCCTGGCAAGAGGCCAACCAGTACGCACAAACGCTCCTGGGCGCGACGGACGCCTTCGTGCATCCGTTCGACGATCCGCTGCTGTGGCACGGCCATGCGTCGATGATCGACGAGGTTGCCGAGGCCGGGCTCAAGCCGGACGCCGTCGTGCTTTCCGTCGGCGGGGGCGGCCTGCTTTGCGGCGTGGTGGAAGGCTTGCAGCGCAATCATTGGCGCGATGTGCCGGTGCTGGCCGTCGAAACCGAAGGCGCCGCTTCATTCCACGCCGCTGTCGAGGCCGGCCGTACGGTGGAGTTGCCGCGTATCGCCAGCGTCGCCACGTCGCTTGGCGCGAAGCGGGTGTGCGAACAGGCGTTGCATTGCGCGCACGCGCACCCTGTGCGCAGCCTCGTGGTGTCGGACCGCAGCGCGCTCGCCGCCTGCGAGCGTTTTCTCGCGGATCACCGCATTCTGGTCGAGCCGGCTTGCGGCGCGGCGCTGTCCGTCGCCTACGACCGGCACCCGGCGTTGTCCGAATACAAAAAGGTCCTGGTTATCGTGTGCGGCGGCGCCACGGCGACCATCGATCAGATCCGCGCGTGGGCAGAGCAACCGGATTGCCGGTGAAACCTCGAACATCGGTCCCACGGCGCTGAGGCCCATCCGTTGATCTTGTGCCGGTCAGGGTCGCAGCGATAAAATCCTCACCGCCGAAAATAGAGTGGCAGGTTGGTATCTCCTGCACCCGACTCCTCTGTTGGGTTCTAGATTTGCCGCGGCGTCAACCTTACTTTGACCAAGTTGAGGGGACGCGCTGTGGACCGGATGCTGCGCGCCCCTGTGGATGAGGAGCCTGCACCGATGCGCAGCAACACACAAGAGCCGTCAGCCGAAGAAGGCACGCTGTTCAGCGGATTGACCTTCGAGCGCGAGGCGCTGACCCGCCTGCTTCGAGAATGCGGCGACCAGCCGACATTCGAGCACTGTAGTTTCAACGGCGAAGATCTTTCGAATCTGGATTTCCGCGCCGCGCGCTTCACGCAGTGCGACTTCGAGCACGCCATTCTGGAGCACTGCGAACTCGCCAGGAGTCGCTGGCTGGCGTGCAAGTGCGCGGCGGCGAGATTTCGTTACGCCAATATCAGCGATGCCCGTTTCTACCGCAGCGATCTGAACAACACCGACTGGACCGGCTCGAAACTCGGGTCGGCGGTTTTCACCGAGGTCAAGCTGACCGGAGCCCGCTTTGTCGACGCCCGCACGCTCGGCCTCAGCTTTCACGACTCCCTGCTGGTGGGCGCCGATCTGCGGGGCCTGTCGTTTCGCAAGCAAACGCTCGAAGCCCTGAACTTCTCCGACGCGGATCTCTCCGACTGCGACTTTCGCGACGCGGTATTCGAAGGCGGCAGTCTCAGCAACGCACAACTGCGCAACAGCCGCTTCGACGGCGCGGACCTACGCTCTGTAGACCTAAGTGGCTTGCGTCTGACCGACGTGCTGCAACACCTCAAAGGGACGATCCTTTCCGTCGATCAGGCCGTCACGCTGATTGGAGACTGCGGAGTGCGGGTGGTGTAACGCCATGACCGGCAGCAATTTGTCTGATCAATAACATTCCCCGGCTCCCGCCCTGACTGCGCTCGCGCGCAATGGGGGCGGACCGGGTTCTGTCCCGGTCATGGGGATGACCCGCGCTGCGCGCCAGCGGATATTGACTAAGCTATTCTTGTTGCACGCAGTGATCGAGCACCGCTTTGAATTAAAAATCTACCGGAGAGTGCCCATGCCATCCTGCCGCAGACTTTGGCTGAATCCCCTCGCGTTGCTTTTGTGTTCCTTCGGGGTCTTTAGTGCCATATCGAGCGCGTCGGCGTCCGCCGCGACCTTGCCGGACAAAACGCTCGTGTTCTGCTCGGAGGGCAGCCCGGCGGGCTTCGACTCGGCGCAATACACAACCGGGCTCGAATTTTCGGCCGCGTCGTACACCGCCTACAACCGTCTGGTCGAATTCGAGCATGGCGGCACGAAAGTCGAACCGGGTCTTGCCGAGTCGTGGGAGATTTCACCGGACGGCCTGACCTATACGTTTCACCTGCGCCACGGCGTCAAGTTTCATACCACGTCGTTCTTCAAGCCCACGCGCGAATTCAACGCCGATGACGTCATGCTGACGTTCGAGCGCATGTTCGACCCGAACAACGCGTTTCGCACGGCGTATCCCGTCCAGTTTCCGTATTTCAAGGACATGGGGCTCGACAAGAGCATCGCGAAGATCGAAAAGCTCGATCCCTACACCGTGCGCTTTACCATGAAGACGGTGAACGCGCCGTTCCTCTCGGAACTGGCCATGCCGTTCGCGTCCATCCTCTCGGCCGAATACGTCGATCAGTTGATGAAGGCCGGCAAGGCGTCCGACATCAACCTCTTCCCGGTCGGCACGGGCCCGTTCATTTTCGTCAGTTATACGAAGGATGCGACGATCCGCTTCGACGGCAACCCTGACTACTGGAAGCCTGGCGTCGTGCGGCTGGGCAAGCTCATCTTCTCCATCACACCCGACGCCGCCGTGCGCGAGCAGAAGCTCAAGAAGAACGAATGCCAGGTCATGAGCTACCCTCGCCCGCAAGCCATCGCCGGGCTGGAGAGCGATCCGGACATCCAGGTGCTCCACCAGGTGGGTTTCAATCTCGGGTTTCTCGGCTACAACACCACGCACAAGCCGCTCGACAAGGTCGAGGTGCGCCAGGCGCTCGACATGGCGATCAACAAGAAGGCCATTATCGAGTCGGTTTATGAAGGCTCGGGGCAACCGGCGACAAACCCGATGCCGCCAACCCAGTGGTCCTATAACAAGACGCTCAAGGATGCGCCTTACGATCCGGCCAAGGCGAAGGACATGCTCGCCAAGGCGGGCTTTCCAGACGGCTTCGAAATCACCCTGTGGGCGATGCCGGTGCAACGCCCTTATAACCCCAATGCGCGCCTGATGGCCGAGATGATTCAGGCCGACTGGGAAAAGATCGGCGTGCACGCGAAGATCGTCACGTATGAGTGGGGCGAATACATCAAGCGCGCGCATGCGGGCGAGCACGACACGATACTGATCGGCTGGACCGGAGACAACGGCGACCCGGACAACTGGCTCGGCGTGCTGCTGGGTTGCGCGTCGGTGAACGGCAGCAACTTTTCCAAGTGGTGCTATCAGCCGTTCGAGGATTTGATCCAGAAAGGCCGCACCACGACCGACATCGCAGCCCGCACGGACTTCTATATGCAGGCCCAGGTGATCTTCAAGCAGCAAGTGCCCTTCACGCCGATCGCCCATTCGACCGTTTATCAGCCGATGCGCAAGAACGTCACCGGCTTCAAGATCGACCCGTTCGGTCCAACCCAGTTCTGGAACGTCGGCTTCAAATGATGGCGCGCGAGCGCTCCTTCACGCCCCTTCATTCCCCTTCACGCCCTTTCATGCCGCGCCGGGCCGATACGCCGGATAGTCCGTGTAGCCCTTGCTGATCGCTCCATTCACGCCGTAGAGCGTGGAGCGATCGGCATCGGCCAGCGGCCAGTTGTGCCGCATCCTCTCCACCAGATCCGGGTTCGAAATAAACGGGCGGCCGAACGCGATCAGGTCGAGCGCCCCGCTCGCCAGGGCCGCCTCGGCGCTCATGCGCGTGAATCCGCCTGCCGCCATCAAGGTGCCCTGGTACGCCTCGCGGAACCGGGCGGCGAAGCCTTCGGGAATCGACTCGGCGCCTATGGTGAGTTGATCGCTCAAGTGCACATACGCGAGATCCATTTCATTCAACACTGCGGCCACGCGCAGCCACATTGGCGCTTCATCGCCGTAAGGCTGCATGTCGAACAGGCGGCCAAAGGGCGATAGCCGGACGGCGACGCGCGTATTGCCGATTTCGGCGGCGATCGCATCGAGCGTGTCCCGCATGAATCGCAGGCGGTTATCGATGGAGCCGCCGTAGTTGTCGGTCCGGGTATTCAGCGCGCCGTTGAGAAACTGCTCGAACAGATAGCCATTGGCGCCGTGCAGTTCAACGCCGTCGAAACCGGCTTCCATCGCCCGGCGTGCGGCCCGGACAAAATCGGCGGTAATGCGTTTGATTTCCGCTTCTTCCAGCGCTCTCGGCTGGCTCGCCTGAATGGGCCCTGCCTGACCGGGCGCGATCCACGCATAAGCGTTCGAATTGGCCGCTAATTGCGCAACGGAGGACACCGGTGCGGCGCCATCGGGCTGGAGAGACACGTGCGACATGCGGCCAACGTGCCACAACTGGGCGAAAATCTTCCCGCCCCTGGCATGGACGGCGGCCGTGGCGCGACGCCAGGCTTGCGTCTGTTCGTCCGTGTAAAGACCCGGATTGAACAGATATCCGCAGCCTTCGCGCGATACGGGAACCCCCTCGCTGATAATCAGGCCCGCCGTCGCGCGTTGCGAGTAGTAAAGGACGGTGTGCTCGTCCGGTATGTCGTCGAGCGCCCGTGCGCGGGTCATGGGCGCCATGACGATGCGATTCGACAGCGATGTGCCGGCCAGGTCATACGGTTCAAATAACAGACTCATTGCAATCCAGAAGAAGAAAGTGGGTTCAGCATGCGAGCGCGGCAATGCCGCCCGGCGGGTTGCTCAGTTGGGCAAGACCAGACCGTTTCCAGGGTCTCCGCCACCGCCGTTGGGCTGCGGCCACACGACGTCGAGGCGGGTTCGGCTGATGAGCCAGTGACCGTCCATCTGCCGATATTCGTCGGCATACAGGCCCAACAGCAAAAACGGACTTTCCGATGGCGGCCGCGTCGTCACCAGATCGATCAGGTAGCAACGCCCCTCGGCGCGATCATCGTCGACGAGCTCGACCCACTGATTGGCGATCGCGTGCAGAAATGGGTAGCGCCCGCAGTTTTGCGTATCGAAAGCCTTGAAGGCCTCCGATAGCCCTTCGCGGATTGCGTCCCTGCCCCGCCAAACGCCGCGATCGACCTCGCAGACCGCGTCAGGCGCGAAGAGTTGGGCGAGCGCGTCCATACGGTTCGCGTCAAGGTAGTGGCAATAGCGTTTGCGAACATTCTTGACGGCTTCGATCGCAAGCAGCTTCGATATTTCTGTGGACACGGCTTCCTCGTTGCTGAGTTGAGTGCCGCCAGCTTAATCTGATCCACAAAACGGATAAATCTACCTCCAGTCCACTCACTTCGTCCTCTCAGGCTAAAATTAGCCGTCTAGTGGGGGAAGGGAAAATGGCCTGGCAACGATTCGATGGCATTCCGGAATTCGTTCTGGCGGCGCAGCTTCAAAGCTTCACGGCTGCGGGATTGCAGCTCGGCGTGACCAGTTCCGCGGTCGGTAAAGGGGTGTCGCGGCTCGAGCGGCGCCTGGGCGTCAAGCTCCTGCATCGAACGACGCGCCGCCTCACGCTGACCAGCGAGGGCGAGACCTATCTGAGCAGTTGCCTGCGCGTGCTCGAAGATCTGGACGACACCGAAGATGGCCTCGCCACGGGACAAGCGGAGCCGAGAGGGCAATTGCGCATCGCGTTGCCCGGCGCGTTCGGGCGCAGGCATATCGCTCCGGCGCTGATCGCGCTCGCGCGACAGTACGCGCAACTGGACCTGACGATCACCTTCGGCGACCGCACCGTCGACATGATCAGCGAAGGCATCGACCTCGCGGTGCGCATCGGAGACCTGAAGGATGATTCAGAACTCGTCGCGCGCAGCCTCGGCGAACAGCATCTCGTGATTTGCGCATCGCCCGATTATTTGCGCAGGCGTGGACCCGTGAGCACCCAGGCCGCGCTGCTCGAACACGACTGCATCGTGGGATGGCGCAGAGGCGCACGCTCGACCTGGTTGCTTCGGGGTCCAAATGGTGTGCTGGAAGAACAGGAAATCCGTGTTCGTCACGAGCTCGGCGATGGCGAGATGATGGTCCAGGGCGTTCTTGACGGGTGTGGCCTGTCGCAGTTGCCCACCTGGCTCGTGTATGAGCATTTGCAGTCCGGTCGTCTCGTGACGGTGCTCGATGAGTTCGAGGGCGGAGGCATGCCGATCCACGTGATCCGGCCTCGCACGCGCTATGTCCAGCCCAAGGTGCGCGTTGTCAGCGACGCTCTGGTGAATCTGGCGAAGGCACGTCCCGACGTTTTTTTGTGCGCCCGGTAGTATTGGAATCCTCGTCAATCGCTTTGCCGTTGCCATGCACTTGCTGTGCAGGAATCTCTCCATGTCCGCTGACCGACCTGTTCCCGATGGCTCATACGAGGGCAGTCTAGGCCCCTTGCCGCTGATCCTGCATGTTGCGCGGCATGGCAGCAACCTGCCGATGTTGACGATCGACAGTCCGGATCAGGGCGCGTTTGGCATCGAATGCACGGAGGTGACCATCGATGGGCGATCGCTGAATTTCGCGGTGCCTTCGGTTAGCGGCGCCTGGTCCGGCGCACTCGAAGCCGACGGCCTGACGCTCTCCGGCACATGGACACAGGGTGGCGCGACTGCGCTCAAGTGGGTGCGCGATACCTTCGTGCCGGCGGCGATGCCCTCGCCGATCGACGGCATCTGGCTCGGTCAACTCACCGTCGACAAGCGTTCGCTACGCATACAAGTCACCACCAGGACTGACCGGCACGGACGCTTGTCCGCAACGCTCGATAGCATCGATCAACGCAAGACCGGCCTGGCGTGCGCGAACCTGTCCATCAACGGCAACGCATTCAGCTTTGACGTGCCTTCGGTCGATGGACGCTGGACCGGCACGCTGTCCGCCGATGCAAACAGACTGACCGGGCGATGGGCTCAGCGCGCGGAGTATCCGCTCGACCTCGAACGGCAGACGCAGCCTGCGCGCGTGCAACCTTTGCCCGCACCGCGCATGTTGCCAGGCTTGCCACCGGTTCCGGCGGCGGAACTCGGTGCACGGCTTTCGTGCGACTTCGGGGATCTGCTGACAACGGGCTGGCTCTCGCGAGGCAGCGCCGGTGGCGTCGTGATCGGCATTTCGCAGGATGGCGAACGCTCCATTGTCTCGTTCGGCGCGGCGAGCGACGCTTCGATCTTTGAGATTGGTTCGGTTTCCAAAACGTTTACCGGGTTGCTGCTTGCGCAGATGGTCGCGCAAGGCAAGGCTCAACTGCATGAGCCCGTGAGAGCGTTGCTGCCCAACGGCGCCGTCGCAAAGCCAGCCGGGGAGGAAATCACCCTGCTCGATCTTTCGACGCACCATTCGGGCTTGCCCCGTTTGCCGGCCAACATGCAACCCGCCGATCCGGAAGACCCGTACGCGGATTACGACGCGCAAAAGCTGCTCGCGTTTGTTGCGGCGCACGGCACCGGCAAGGCGGGACAACCCGGCTTCAGCTACAGCAACCTCGGTGCGGGCCTGCTTGGCCATGCGCTCGCGAACCGCGCGGGCATGCCGTTCATCGACTTGCTCGATGAACAGATACTCCGCCCGTTAGGCATGACAGACACCGCCATCACGCTCGCGCCCGCGCAACAAGCGCGCTTCATACCAGGGCATGCGGCGAGCGGACTTCCGGCCAGGCCGTGGAATTTGAACATACTGGCGGGCGCGGGCGGGCTGCGTGCGTCGGCGGCCGACCTGCTGACGTATCTGGAGGCGTTTTGCGATCCGCAAAGCCTGCGGGATGCGCCGGGAACCAGCGGACACACGTTGAGCGCGGCGTTCGAGGACGCGCAAAAGCCGCGCGTGAAAGTGAGCGACATGCTGACGATGTGCCTGGGCTGGCTTTACCAGCCTGAAGACCGGACCCACTGGCATACGGGCGGAACAGGCGGCTATACGAGCTACGCGGCGTTCAGCCGGGAACGCAGGCGAGCGATTGTGGTTCTGGTGAACGCGACAGCCGGCGATCATGGCTCTCCCGCCGAAGCGATCGGCCGCTATGTCGTCGAGCGACTGGAAGGCAGGGACGCGATCTGGCCTGGTACGGCATTGCCAGAAGCGCTTAAACGCTGAGCGGACAACCAACCGTACCGTTCGGTCGGCAACATTCGGCGCAATGTTCCGGCTGCTAGCATGTGACGAATGCCGCACAGAAGTCGATCTTTGGGACGGGCCTATTCACCCAACGTGGGTATGTGCCATGAGAAATCTCGACGCAGTCAGCCGGCGCAAGGCGCTCCAGATGCTTGCGGGGAGTCTCGCGGCGGGAGCCGCATTTCCCCGTTGCGCCTATCCCTTCGCGTCATCCTCCGGCGAAGAAGCCCTCCAGTCGGCGGGCCGCATCAAGCCGATATTCAAGCCAACCCGAATTGGCAACAGCGGCAAGCCGACCCGCTATTGCATCGATGTTCATGCTCATATCTTCAACTCAAGCGACATCGACGCGATGGGGTTCATGAAGAAGGACGCCGCCCACTCGATCGACAATGTGCTCCTGCGGGAACTGGTTGTGGGACTGGCGGAAGTCGTCGGCGCACTGGCGCTCGTTGCGCCTGCCGTAGAGGCCGAGATTGGAAAATTAAACGCGTTCCTGGCCAAACTCACCGGCGTGGAGAAAGCCGAATCGGTGAAAGCGTTCCTTCAATCTGAGGCGAGAGCCCACCGGGATATCGTTTCGAAGAACGTCGCCTACGAGATGAAAAGACGTAAGCTCGATCAAACGTATACGGCGTTGCAACAAGCTCATGCGCAAGAAATGCAAAGAACGTTCGGCGACCTCAAACCATCCACGGAGGGGCCGACGACGTTCGAGGAATCGATAGCGATCGCCATCGACCCGGTTCGCAGACTCAAGGACTATCAGGCCCGGTATGGGGGGCGGGGAGCGCCCGAGAAGTCCCTGGACCCCGGCGGATACGTCGAGTTCGTGGGCCACATGTTGGCCTATCGATGGATGAATCTGCAAGACTACACGTACGCCTATACCGAAGCGAATGACGCGTTTGGCGTAGATGCGATGTTCGCCTCGTTCGTCAACTTCGACTATTGGCTGGCGCCGGCGAAGCGCTCGCCTCAAGTCGAGCAAATGAAGCTGCATTCGCTGCTGTCCAGCATGTCCGGCGGCTATATGCTGCCGATCGTGGCATACAACCCGTGGACCGATATCGAGGAGCACGATGCGTCATTCGAGCTCGTCAAAAAGGCGATCGGGCAATACGGCTTCGTAGGCGTCAAGATCTACCCGCCAATGGGCTTTATGCCTTATGGCAACAGCGAGCCCTATCCGGGCAAGCAAGCGCATCCGGACGTCAAGAAGCTCAACGCGGTCATGCTGCGGCTGGCCACCTGGTGCGCGCAAAACAATGTGCCGATCATGGCGCATTCCGGCGAGTCCAATGGCCGCGACCAGGGCGAAGATGAATTCGGCGGCCCAAATGGATGGAAAGCACTACTACAGAAACTGGAGATCACCTCGCCCACCGTTTCGCTCGTAGGCAATCTTGGCCATTTCGGCGGCGATTCCGACGAACCCAGACACCCCAAAAACGATTGGCCAAGCGAGTTCGCGAAGCTCATGCGCGATCCCCCGGAAAATCGGCTGTACGGCGACCTTGCGTATTGGGAACAGCTGCGATGGTGCGACGCGAAACATCCGAAATGCACAGTGGCCAAATCGCGCCTCAAGGCGGCTATCCGGGCAAATCCCGCAGTGACCGGGCGGATCATGTTCGGCACCGACTGGGACATGCTCTCCCAGGAGCCCGACTGGGGAAGCTACCCGTCTCAGGTAGTCGGCAATCTGGGCGGGTTGATTCCGTCGATGGAACAGTTCCTGTACCTCAACGCCCTTGCGTGTTTCGGTTTGGCGCCAGGCGGTGCTCGGCGAAACCGCGTCATCGCGCGGTTGAGCGCCACAGTGGGAGACATCCCGCCCTGGCTGAAGAACGCGCCCGCCGTCACTCGGGGCCAGGACTAGCGTCAGACGATGAGATGCCGCAACACGCCCGTTGCGACGACTCCGACAACGACGGTCGGCAAGAGGGAAAGCCGGGTCGCCGCCAGAAACGTCACGGCGAGCCCAAGCAAGTCCGCCGGATGGCTCGACACGAACGCGGGAGCAATGACCGACACCAGCACGCAGCCCGGCACGCTCTCCATGATTGCCTGCGTTCGCGGGCTCAACGTCCAGTCGCGCAAAACGACAAAGCCCACGATTCGCGTCATGTAAGTCGACGCCGCCATCAGGACGATGCTCACAACCGTCGTCCAGTCAAGCATCGGGGCGCTCCAGAAAGCATGCCGCCACGAGACCGGCACAGGCCCCCGCCGCGACATACCATGCCCCCGGCACGAATTTGTACGTCACGCCTGCCACGATCAGGCTGACGAGCCAGGGGCTGCATGCCCTGGCGCCCTTCCACATGCCCTTGAGCAGCACGAGGAAGACCGCGGTGAACGCCATGTCGAAGCCATAGCGCTCGATGTCGCCCAGCACCGGACCGAGCACGGCGCCCAGTGCGGTGAACGCAATCCAGGTCATCCACAGGTTGAGCGCCACGCCGATGTAATAAGCGATGCTGATTTCCCGCTGGCCTCGCGCGTTCGCATCCGCGAGCGCCAGGGCCCAGCTTTCGTCGCACATCAGAAACAGCGCGGCCAGCGCCCGAGGCAACGGCACATGCCGCATGCGAGGCGCGAGCGCCGCACCCATCAGGATATGGCGCATGTTCACGAGGAAGGACATCGCCACGATGAGTGCGATGTGAGGCGGTGACGTCCACAGCCGCACTGCCGTGAACTCCGATCCGCCCGCGAAATTGAGCCCCGTCATCAGGGGCACTTCGACTGCGCTGATGCCTTTTTGGGCGGCCTGCGCACCCAGCACCAGCGCAAACGGCACGAATCCCAACATGACGGGCAACGCGGCCCGCATCCCTCGAACCATCTCGGCGCGGACCAACGTGGCCCTCGACGCAACCGATGGCGAATACACACTGCTCATTCCACTTCCTTCCACTCGAACTTCAACGGCGAATTGCTCACTTCAACGAGGCACGAAGCATACCTTTTCGAAGCGCGTAGCGCTTGTACATTCCTGCTCCCGCGGCGTCAATGGCGCTTGCCTTTCGGGTACGCAGCGCCGGCCGGATGACAACAAGAGCGGACGCGTTCCGCGATATGCTTATGCCATACACCGTGTGCGAAGACGCAACAGGCCATCAGACGGCGTAGTGCCAGAACACCTGGCCGCTATGCACACTGCGGCACGGCATTCAAGTTGCTGCGGCAAAGCGGATAGACGACAAACCCGACTTCGAACAACGCAAAGATGGAACGCGAACCATACAAAGGCTACGTTTTATGGGGCCACGCCATTGCCCATCAGGCGGAACTGCTCACGCAGGAGCGTTATGCGGGAAGCGGCACGATCACCCAGGACAACACGCTCATCTGCACGTCGGGCGTTCTGGACTTGTTCGATTCCGAGGATGACGCGCAAAACGCGGGGTTGGCATGGGCAAAAGCATGGGTCGACACGCATGGCTAACCCGGTGCGCGAGATGGACGGGCGCTGACGAGCGCTAGACGTTAGAAGCGGAACCCGGTAGCCTGAAACAACTTCATGAGCAGTCTGACTACGTCAAGGAGCTGGCACATGGAAGTGAACACCGAAGCGCTTGTTGACATGCTGCGCGAAGTCGAAGCCGAAGATCCAATCGACTACGCCGACCTGCCGTTCGGCGAACAGGAACTACGGCGGCTCGTCATGCATTCGCTCGTGGAACGACACCACGCCGTGGAAGCCGCGATGTCGGGTTCGGACCTCCAGGCCATGTACCTGCTGAGCACCGCGAAGCTGGTGCTCGAAAACACGGTGCTTCACGCCCGGCTGCTCATGCTCCAGGGGCAACAGGTGGACGTTCAAGCGTTGCTCGCCCCGTTCACCCTCAAGGGCAAAAAATAGAAGGACGCAAAGCGTGCCGGCGAATTTCACGGCGGCCGGATGCGTATGTCGCATACCGGCCGGTTGGCTCGCCGCTTGCCGGCCATGAACGGATGATTGCGGCCCTCAGGCGCCGCACTCGGTAATCGCGCTATACACGAGCGTGCGTAACTGCCGCCGCACCGGATACGCACTGGACGGCAATAGCTGGGTGAGAAACAGCACGATCAGGTCTTCGCGAGGATCGACCCAGAAGAACGTGCTGGCCGCCCCACCCCAGAAAAAATCGCCCGCACTGCCTGGCGTGAGCGTGGACGCCGGCGCGAGGGTCGTGGCGAAGCCCAGTCCGAAGCCAACGCCTTCGTAATTCGCTTCGCTGAACATCGAGCGCGACAGGCGCGGCAGATCGGCACCGCCCGGCAGGTGGTTGGCGGTCATCAACTCCACGGTCTTCGGTCCCAGCAGCCGCACGCCATCCAGCTCGCCACCCTGGAGCAGCATGCGCGAAAACCGCAGGTAGTCCGCTGCCGTCGAGACGAGGCCGCCGCCGCCCGAGACGAAGCCAGGCGGCTCGCAATACGGACTCGTGCGCGGATCGTCCTGAAGCGTCGGCCCTTGCGCGGAGACGACCTTCGAGCCGAGCGCGCCAACGGCATAGCAAGCGCAGAAGCGCGACAGCTTGTCCTCTGGCACGTAAAAGGCGGTATCGACCATGCCGAGCGGATCGAAGATGCGCGCTTTCAGGAAGTCCTCGAACGCCATGCCGCTGACCTTGCCAACCAGATAGCCGAGCACGTCCGTGGAAACAGAATAATTCCACGCGTCGCCCGGTGAAAATTCGAGCGGCAGCGTGGCCAGCTTCTCGATCATGTCGTCCAGCGTGCCCGCCGTCGCAATATCGCCCAGCTTCAGCTTGCGATAGGCGGCGTCGACATTCGTGTTTTGCTGAAACCCGTAGGTCAATCCAGAGGTATGGCGCAGCAGGTCGACTATCCGCATGGGGCGCGCGGGCGCGCGCGTCTGGAAGCTCTCCATGAAGCCGCCCGCGTGAACGCCGAGCTTTTCCCATGCGGGAATGTACTTGCTCACCGGATCGTCGAGTGCGATCTTGCACTCCTCGACCAGCATCATGAACGCGACCGACGTGATGGGCTTCGTCATCGAGTAGATGCGAAAGATTGAATCCGCGGCCATCGGCGTGCGCCGCTCGCGATCGGCGAAACCGAGCACCGAGTTCAGTGCAAGCGCGCCACGCCGCCACACCTGGGTCACGGTGCCAGCCAGCTTGCCGGTCGCGACGTAGTTTTCGTCGAGAAAGCGCTCGATCCGCGCGAGACGCTCACACGACATGCCCTGCTTTTCCTGCCCTTCCCGACTCATATCCTCTCCTTCGCTGAGTGCATGCGCAACGTTCGTGGCTCACGGGGTGAGCGGCACAGTATCGCTCATCGCGCGATTGCCGGTAAAAACGCATCTGAAGGAGGATAGTCCAGTTTGGCGCGCGCGGGGGGCGCGGCGGTAGCGGCGATGAGCCCGGTCAGGACATGGAAGAAAGCGGCCAATCTCTCGCCTGATACGAGGCGCCTGCGCGCCTGGGGGAGAAGCGCCACACTCGAAAGACAGACTCCAATTGCTTCGCGCCTCCGCTTTGGGCCGAATTCCGCCGGTCGCCATGCACTATGGAGATCGGCGTTCCGTGCAAATCGGATGTTTCTGTGGTCGGCCAATACCAGCCGCTGCTCATCACCGTAGCATGGTCATTCGAGCAGCCGTTCCGCACCGAAAGGAGTCTTCGACGGCCGTCGGACTTTACACCCTCCACAGCCAACACTGCGGTTGTACAATCCGCAAGTCGCGAACAATCTCCGCTGCCATGCTGAAAATCAGTCCCCCGACGTTGAGCGATGCCGATGCGCTACTGGCATTCGAGGTCGAAAACCGTGCCTACTTCGAGCAATGGATTAACGCTCGCGCCAACGACTACTACAGCGCTTCCGCCGTTCGCAAAGCGATAGGAGCAGCAACGAGCGATAGGGACGGCGATCGAGCCTATCAGTACCTCGTTTGGCTCGACGATACGATCGTCGGCAGAATCAATCTTGTCAGCATTACTCGCCCATATTTCAACAAGGCAACGCTTGGATATCGCATAGGAGAGCACTTTGCCGGACGTGGCTATGCATCCCAAGCCGTTAAGCTTGCGATGGATATTGCCGCAAGGGAGCTGAATTTGTCGCGAGTCGAGGCAATTGTGCGGCCTCAAAACGTCGGGTCGATGCGTGTCCTGGAACGGAACGGGTTCGTGGCGTTTGGACGAGCCAGCAGGGCCATGCATCTTCATGGCGAATGGCATGACCTCGTCTATTTCGAATGCCATTTCGACGAGCCGGGAGCGGCGCCTGCGACAGGTCCAGGGAAAGCTGTGGGGGCGCCCAATTCGATCTAGTCGTTTTGGAACAGATGATAAGCAAAGCGCCAATTTTTACGCAGCCGAATCGCCGTCATCGCCCAAAGACGCGACAATCCACGCGACTCTTTAGTGGGGCCGCTTCGGATCGATTTCGGGCGACCACATCGGGCAGCAGGCGGTCAGTTCCTGCCGCTCGCTTTCGCGACTCAATGTCATCCAAGGTCCGGCCCCAGACATCACAAGCGTGCTACACGTATGCGCCCCCAACGTATCGCTCGCGCCCTGTCGAACGCGCCCACCCCGCGAATCGCGTTCAATCGCCTTCAGGCATCTTCGACGAGTGATGGCTGGTGATCAGCCACCTGTGTCCATTCCACCCGTAGGTAAACGTGTAGCGCGCCTTGACCACGGTACCGTCCGCGTACTTGAACGTGTACAGGCCCGCGTCGATGGCGCTATTGCATTCAACCATGACAAAGCGGAAGTCGATGGTACCGACTGGTTTGTGCTCAAGGAAATGTCTGAAGTAGTCCTCCTTTTCTTCGACGGTCAAACGCGGTTTGTTCGATACGGTCGGCAGCAGGATCGAACGCGGTGCATAGTTCGCCGCGACCTTCGCCGGGTCGCCGGTCTTCAGCGAGTCGTTCCAGCGGTCGAAGAGTGAAGCGATCTGCTTCTCCGATGCGGGGTGGCAGGCTTCGGTTTTCGCGTGCGCGTTCCCGTGGACGGCAACACCGAGCACGACAGCAACCGCGCACGACCTCGACAGGCATGTTTGCATGATTCACCTCGTCTGGATAATGAAAGGCCCTCTACACCGTGCGTTCGCTGCGATCGCTATGGGCTGGCTTGTTCCAGTCCGGGCCCGGATCAAACGATCTCTACGATTGGCGCTCTCGCCACGCGCTCTGCTCCGAAGGTGGGCAACCCTCGTTGTATCTCGCTCTACCCGGCGTCAAGCGGTTTCGCCATCCGGGACGCTGTGAGTTCGCTGTCGTCGCCTGGCAGGGTGGCGATAGCCGCCGCAAGTCGCTCTCTGCCGAAGGGGGCCGCGAGCTTTTCCGGTTGTCATCATCGGCGGGAGTTGCGCTACCAGACGACCCGCTTGTACAACCTGCTTGTACGCGCTGTCCGGCAACGGTGCACGGATCAGGTTAGGCGTGTGAAGCCGGGGGGGATATCGGACGAAAGTCCGATAGGTCGCTGTTACCGCCTTATAGCCGCGAAAGCACCTGCGGAAATGGGCGGTTAGCTTTCGTCAGCACCGGACTTTGGTCCGATTGCGCAAACACTTACAACCGGCCAGCCAGGAAAAGGCGCCGTCGAAGCAATCGCGATGGATCTGGAACGGCCACTGGTGAGGTCGTTATGAAACGTCATATGCCCTTCACTGCAAAGGGCGCTCCTCTGTCGCATCAATGCCCGGCCGCAGCGCATCCAGACGAAGTCGTGCAGCGAGTGCCACCCAAGCGACCTGGCCCGATTGTCGTAATCTCAGCGATACTGCCTGGCGCCTGCGGGGGCGACAAGTGAGAGCACCAGTCAGGAAGTCCGAAAAGAAAACCTGTATCGACGACAAGGGAAACGCCAGGTTCGAGTCGGGCGAAAAACAGGAACACAACGACGGGCGCAACAATGACAATTTCAACGAAAGCGGCCAATAACGTCATTGGCTTCAACGCTGATGCTGCCTAAATCACGCACAAAGCTAGTGGAGAGAAATAGTGAGGCTTGGCACCTGAGACGACACCGTGTCCGGGTGTTCACCGTGACGAGAAGTGATCGCGTCGCACATGACAATCATTGATCAAATCCACAGGGGGCGTGTTGCGGATTCAAAGCGCAACTGCATCAATGATTGGCGGAAGGCAGCCGACTCCCGAGGCCGCCGGAAAGCCTTGATGAGTAAGGATTCCATCGCGGCACCATGCCCCTACCCACATCCCTACCCACAACCCCGAAAATGCTGTGGGCGGCGCGCCGCTATACTGAGTGGCCCAGCCGAATTTTTCCGCAGACATGCCCTGGCACGCCCACTACTACATCCTGAACGACGCCCACGAGCCGGTCGAAACGACGCTCAGCGAATGGTGCCACTGGCGCGCCGCCAATGATCCGATCAAACGCACGGACATCGACATCAACGCCCGCGTCACGACGATATGGCTTGGAATGACCGATGACGTCACGATGCAGGGGCCGCCGAAGTTCGGGCACATGATCGAGGGGCCAGGCCTGAAAGAGAACTGGGCGCACTCGCTCACCTACGAGGAAGCGCTTGCGCGCCACGACCGGATCGCCGAATGGCTGCGAAAGCGGGTGGCGCGGTATGGGATAAACCGTTGATGGGTATGCTATCTAGGCTTGGAAGGAAAAATAACTACAACTCAACCCGCAGCAGTGAAGAGGTGGAAGGTGGCTTCGTTCTATGCCGCGTGGTCGCAGTTTCGTCAACAACTGGAATCAATGCTCGAAGGAAAAGACTAGATGAATCCAGCAACAGCTATCTCCCTCTGCACACTTCGATTGTCTTGCACCAACGGGGGCGCTTCGGGAACCGGCACGGGGTTCCTGTACATGTTCAGGGTCCCTGTCCAACAGGAGGGTCAAGAACAGACCTTCGACGTCCCCATGATCATCACCAACAAGCACGTCGTGCAGAACATGACCAGGCTTGAGACGCCAATCACGCTTAGGCCACGTGAGGCAGCGGCAATGACAGATGCGGCCGTCGGTGCCGACGACGTCCACCTAGGCTATCTCGTAGAAAACTTGCAGGAGACAATCTCGTTTCATCCCGATCCGCAGATTGACTTGTGCGCGATACCACTCCTCCCGTTCTTGGTTCAGATTCCGCCGAACTTGATGCTCAGGCATACGCTTGTGACTCGGGACTGGCGCCTTTCAAATGAGGAATTGAGCTACACGAGGCCGATCGAACCGGTGGTCATGATTGGCTATCCGACGGGCCTTTGGAATGAAGTTGATAACCGACCGATTGCGCGTCGCGGACTGACTGCATCACACCCTACTCAACGTTGGAATGGAGAGCGGAAATTTCTCATCGATGCAGCATGCTTCCCCGGCTCGAGCGGCTCACCAGTTTTCCTTTTTGAAGACGGCATGTATCGAAGCGGCGCCGATGGATACACGCCTGGGACACGTGCAAAGCTCATCGGCGTTCTGTTTGCGGGCCCTCTCTTCACGCAACAGGGAAGATTCGAACAGCGGGTGATCCCGACGGCGGTCGGTACAGTTCCAATCGTGGACGCAATGATGAACCTTGGCTACGTAGTTCACGCCGATACTCTTGACGATTTGATCCCAGTTATCAGTGCACGTGTTGAAGCAGAACTGCGTGCTTCTCGCGCTCAGAACGCAGTCTGATAGTTCGAATAGCACGCCGAGATCAAGCCACCGAAGGGTGGCTTTTTTCATGTCCCCTGTGCTTCAGCTTCCCCGAGGAATACCTTGATCCGCCATAGCGGGCGTGGCCATAGGCACTTGCGCCTGCGGAACGCCGGTGCTCGACGCTATGACTGTGCCGGGCGTCGTAGCGAACTGCGCAAACTGGCTCGCAAGCTGATCCGCGCTGCGCGACCCACCCGTGAAAAACTCGCTCGTCTTGACGGCCATCGTCACGAGCACACCTTCCAGCGTGTTGATCGTGCCAATTACGAGCGGATCGACTGGCACCTTCGCCACCCAGATATACAGGTGCGCGCCGATCGTGAGGAACAGCGCGACCGTGTAGAGGTAGGCGAGATTGCGCGCCGTGTGATCATTCGTCGACTGTGCAAACGACCGCGCGCTCTGTCGATCCGCTGCATCAGCCTGATACTGCGCGGTCTGCGCGGCGAGTTGCGCCGCCTCTCGCTGCGCCGCGATCGAGGCCAGATCCTTTTCATGGTCCATCTCGGCCTGCCGTAGCTTCACGATCGCGTCAGGATCGCTCGCCAACGCCGTCATGACGCTGTCAGGCGTCGGATCGGTGCCGAGCGCCTTGGCGATCACCGAGGCGGCCAGCCCGACGCCTGCCCCCACCACGGTGCCGACGCCCGGCACGGCGTTGCCGAGGATCGGCGCGAACTTCGAAACTGCGGATGCTACGTCGCCCCACGTGCTCATGCCGCCGCTCCAGTGCGCATCATCTGCGCGAGTCGTTGTGCCCGGGCGCCTACCTGCGTCGCCCACTTCGAAGCGAGCATGCCGCTCGCGGCCGCCGCGTAATCGCCGCGCTGCATCGCGGCCAGCGTGTTCACGAACGTCAGCAGCCCGCCGCCCATGTTGAACGCCATGTTGATAATCACGCGCTGGCGCACGGCATCGAGATTGCGCCACCACGACAGGTTGCGATCCAGCCACGCGACCGTCCGCGTCACGTCGTTTTCCAGCATCGCGTCGCACTCGGCGTCCGAGATCCCGACATCGGAGAGATTGCGGCCAACGCCAATCGACGTCTTGCCAACCGTATCGACGTAGGGTTTCAGCTTGCGCCCCTCGTCGCGGCTCAGTTCGGCGATCAGCGTCGCCATGTCAAAGGTGCTCACGCTTCCTCCTTTCCGATGATGGCTTTCGCGCGTCGGCGCAAAAGCAGTTCGATGTACTGCGATCCGACGATGCCGAGCGCGCTGCCGATGCCGAGCAGCGCAATCGGGTCAAGGTTCGGGATCTGCACGAGCACGACGCCCGCCACCATCGACGTGGCCGAGCCGAGCACCGCGCGGCCGAGGATCAGCCGCGGCGTGAGCTCGTCGCGTCCCACGAGCACTTTCGCGATTCCGATGAAAGCTCCCATGATGATTAGCTCCAGAATGGTTTTCTCATGCTCCTGCATAGCGACCCCGTAAGATGGTTTTATGCCTGGAAGGAACAGGCGAATGCGAGCGCACCGCCTGCGCACGTGGCCAGCCAGTCGTAGATCGACGGATCGCCGCCGTCGAAGTGATCGAGCAGTTCCTTGAGCGCGCCGACGACGGCCACGACCGCGAGCCCGATCACCGGCTGTGTGTACGGCACGCCGAGCCGCGCAAGCAGGTGCACGAGCGCGAACACGATCACCCCCGCGATCACATGCAGGCACTTGTCCTGCGGCAGATGCCCCATCACCCATCGTTCGATCGATTGCATAAAACCTCCCGTTTAAGCGCGCACCGCGCGCACGTTCTTGATGTAGACGTCGCCGACGAACGAGTTGACCGTCAGGTAAATCTTGAAGGTCGCGGCGCCGGTCGGAATGGTCTGGATCTGGTGGTCGATCGTCATCGCGCGGTTGCGGCCCAACGCATAGTTCGGGACATTCGCGTCCGCATACGCGTCGGCCATCTTGTAAGTCGCGCCGAGATCGGTGCCGATCTGATTGCCCTGGTAGTCGTAGCAACGCAGAAAAACGCGAATATTGAGATCGCCCGTCGTGCCGTTCGCGAACACATCGCACCCCGGACAGAAGTTGTCACCGGCGCGGCACGGGATGCTCTCGTTTGTGTGAAACGCGATCGTCGAATCAGCGGCCGCGCCGTGCAGATGCAGGCTCTGGCCGAGCGTTGTCGTCGTATTGATCTCGCGCACGTCGACGTCGACGATGCCTGCGTCGCGCGTCCAATGCGTCAGCGCGTCGCCGCTCGTTCCGATTGCGTTGACCGTGAACGCATAGTCGCGGCCCATCGAACGCGAGCGCGCCAACGGGATGTAGTAGCCCTCCTGAATCGTCCCTTCGAGCGCCTGAATGAGAACGTTGTCGCCGACAACCGGCGTGTCCGGAAGGTACGGCCGCCAGACGTAGCGCAGCGAGTTACCGAACGCGGAGAGGCGCAGCCGATTGGCGGCATTGCCCTCGATGAGCTTGCGTGGAGAGCCGATATACGTGGTATCGACGTAGTGAGTCGGCAGGATGTCGTGCCCGTGCATGATCAGTTCAACGCGCGTGCCGCTCACCGTTGCATCAAACCACAGTGCGTCGAAGGCCTCGGAATGGCCGCCGCGCAGCAGGAACTTCGAGTAGCGACCGAGCGCGTCCACCTTGAACGGCACAGAGTGATAATCGAACGAGCAGGCATCGAACTCGTACGTGTAGCCGTCGCAGTTGTGATACACCGCATTGACGGCGGCGGCGAACGTACAGTCGATGAACGACATCTTCTCGCCGCTGTTCACGACCGCCGTCTGGGCCACGCCGTCGACCACGGTGCCTAGCGTCACATACAGGTTCTCCTGCATGTTCTGCTCGAACCGGCATCCGCTCCAGGTGATCAGGTACAAGTTGATCGGGTCGTAACGCAGTGCACCGCGCCAGCCCGTCACGATCACATTAGTGCCGCCGGTGTCGCGAATATCGCTCGACGCGGCGGTCGTGTTCCCCATCCGAATGCCCCAGCCAGTGGACACGGTTTTGCCGGGCCCCTCGACATAGATCGCGCCCGCAGTGCCATCAAGGAACGGAGCGATCGACGCCCATTTGGCGTTGCCTCCGGCGATCGCCGTCTGCTCGTTGCGCATCACAATGCCGTCGGCTGCTACATCGAGCGCGGAGAAGTCGAAGTGCACGACACCCAACGAACGAAATCGATGCCACGGCATGAGCGACAGCGTCTTGTTGAGCTTGTACCGGCCGGGCGGCACCTCGATCGTCGGCGCCGGATACGGACTGCCCTGCTGCGTCACGATCTTCGTCACCAGAGCCAGCGCGGCATCGAACGCCGCGGAGGAAACCTGCGTGCCGCTGGCGTCAGCGCCGAACTTCAAAACGTCGATGCTGATCGACACCGGTTTCCAGCGGCCACCATCGGCGGCCACAATGCACGAGCCGCCGTCGTCGCTGCTCGTTTCGTCGGTCGCGTCGAGGTAGAACGACTGGCCGCCACCGTCTCCGGCTGCGCGATAGCCCGCCGTCATCACTTCGGTCGCAGCGAAGCGCGATACGAGGCGAAGCATGTCGACATTGCGCACGAAAGGCACGCTGACCGATCCGATCGTCATGTCGATCATCAACACGTCGCCCGCGCTGTCGAAGCCCAGACCCTTGTTCGCGCGCTGTCGAGCTACTGGAAGCGTGTTCTTCGGATTGAGGTCGCTCTTGGGGAAAAGCAGCGCGCGGGCCAGCGTTTGCATGACCTGCTGAATCAGCATCGTCAGCTTGTCGAGCGCCTTTTCAGTGGTCTTCGACGGGAACGGATCGTTCTGCTGATACTGCGATTCCTGCGTGGCTTCCACCTCGCGGTAGATGTGGAGATCGAAGCCGGCCGCATACGTCGAAGTGGTCGTGAGTGTGCCGCCCGTCTGCACACCCGCACCGCTGACAGTGAAGTCCGTCCCGAGCACGAGCTCGACGAGGTCGCCGTCGCTGTCGATCTTGTCGACAGTAATTTCGGACTCTCGAAGGAAGTAAAACGGAATCGGAAAATCTACCGAGCTACCGTCGGTCTGGTAGATAACCGACTGCACGTCAGAGGTAACAGTCATGGCGCAGCCCTTTGAGGAACTGCGCCATGGTCACAAAGCGGGCTCGGGGAATCCCCCGTTATTGCTGTATCCTACAAATCCGAAAAAATCACACTACGGGGAATTTATGCAGTTCAAGCGAGCTTTCGTAGGCTGGGCATTAGCAATCGCTGCGCTAAACGCGACCGCCCAGAACGCATCAACTGGTCCCCGGCTGATTTCCGTATGGCAATCAGCCGCGCTCACAGCGCAGTCACGCGCAACCGAACGCACAGTTGGCCTTGAGGAAATGGATTCCGTCTATCAATTCGCCGGCGCCAACTGCGAGCAGTTCATCGGGCCGATCACCGTCGAAGGTGTCCAATTCACATCTAGCGGCGGAACGCTCGAATCCTTCCGGTTCACGGACAAAAGCGGTAACCAGTGGTCAGTTCCGACGAACATTGGCCAACTCTCGAATATTGATCGGCAGCGCGCAAACAGTCTGATCCGTGTTGGACGAAAATACTTCATCCATGCGCAAGTATGCGGCAGCGGCGGCATCGCCTCCCTCATCAGCCTCTACGATACGTCGATCACCTTCGGCCCGGTCCGTTAGCGTTGCGCTGCGGTAATCGCCGAGAGGTATGCCCCCCCACGTAAGCCCCGCACCTGGAGCGTCGCCATGCTAAACGAACTCGGAACACTGCTCATTAGCGTCGTGATTCTTGGGGTATTGATCTGGGCTGCGATGCTACCTGGCGTCTATCGCACGCTGATGATCGCCGGCAATGTGATGTGGGCATTCATGTCGTTCATCGTGCCGCTCGCCGGCGCGGCAATCTGGTTTCACGACGGGGCGGTAATTCATGCCGCCCTCGTCCTGCTCGTCGTGATGCCGCTGATGGCATGGCCCTATGTCCTGTTTGGTTGGCCACGCCTCAAGCTGGCCCTGTCGGGCCAGCCAATCGCCTGACTATCATTGAAACAGCGCCGCCGGCGAAGTGGCGTATTGCGATGGCGGCAGAACAAACGACTGTCCATTCTCCGTGCGCACGCGCTGCTCCATGCGCGAAAGGTAGCCCGGATTGAGCCAATCCTGAAGCCGATAAAACAGCAGATAGTCGAGCGCGATGCGCGTGTAGAACAGGTTCAGGTACGGCGTATTGTTCATCGCGACGCGCAGCGCATTGGCTGCCAGCGTTCCGCCCTTTCCCTCGATCGCGTCGTCGCGTGCCATCTGGTAGAGGTTCACGATATCGTTCGCGGTGCCAGCAGTCGGGCCGGCCAGCGACGATAGCATTCCTCCGCCAAATCGATTGGCGCTTCCGAACAGGAAATCTCCCATCAGGCCCATGCCGCCGCCTTGGGCCATCGCCGCCAGAAACACCTTGACGTCGTTTTCCGCATCTCCGTTCGGCATCTGCGGGGACTGCCCTCGCAGCAAGCTTTTCGACACCATCGAACCGAAGCCGAACAGCGTCGAGAGCGCGACGACGCTCACAAGGCCCCACGCTTCGCCATTGCCTGCCGCGAGCGCCTTGAACGGATTCGTGCCCTCGAACCCGCGCCCGTACAACTCGCGCCCCATGATCTTCTGCATGTAGGCGCCGGTGAACGTCTTGAACTGCATGGCAAAGCGCATGAACTCGCCCAGCCATGTGCCCGGGCGCGTGCCCTGCAACAAGACGGCCTTCGTCTTCGCGTCCGGTTCCAGTTGCATGAAGCCGGTGCGATCATTGATATAGGTTCGCACGGTGTCCGCGAGCTCAGTGCGCGCACCCGTGACGTCGGCGGCCTCGGCCCGGCGGCCCGCGGCATCCAGCCACGATCGCACCGCGTCGTCGCCCACCCTCTCGATCGACTCCGGCGTGATGTACGCGCGGCCGTCAACCTCTTTCGTAGCCGACTGGCGAATGACGTCCCATTTTGGCGAGTCGATGCCATAGAGGCTCAGCACACGCTGGTACTCGGGTTCGAGCTTTTCCCACGACTTGCCGACCTGCAACGCCATGTGGTGCGACATGCCCATCGCGGAGGCGGCGCGCATCTTGTCACTCCACCATTGGCCGAGGTTGAGTTTAAAGAACAGTCGCTGCGCCTTCGTGAGACCCCCGACGTCTTCAAATGAGCCGGTGCGCGCGATCTCGCCCATGGCCTGCTCGAAGAAAACATCGAGGCTCGAAAGCAATTCTCGCTTCCCATCAGTCTTCAGGTTGGTGCCAAGGCCGGTCAGCGCCTCGCCCATCCCCGACAGGAAGCTGCGGCCCTGATACTTCGCCTCGGACCCATATACAGCGACGTCGTTGAACTGCGACAGGATCATGCCGCCAAGTTTCGCAAGAGATTGCCACGCTCGGATATTCGCGCCGAGCCGTGCGCCCATCGCACTCCCTGGGATGTTCATCCGGCCGTCAACTGCGGCCAGATAGTTGTCGTGGCGGCCGGCGGCCTGCTTCAGCGCGTCGATCTTGTCGAACTCGCCCGCTTCTTTCGCAGCCTGCACGAGGTCATTGCGGATTGTGTCGACCATGGCGCCCGGGTTCGTGCCGAGCTGTCGAAGGAGGCCGACCTGCTGCGCACTGCGCTCAAGTCCGGCCGCGACAGCCTCGCGCAGACTCCGCGTTCCATACTTCTGGTTATGCCGATACCATGCGTCCGCGTCCTTGAAGAGGATGACGCGCTCCTGACTGATGCGCTTCGCGAGGTTGCCCGGCCCCTTGAACGGCGATTGCTCCACGCTCTGGATCGGCTTCATGTGGTCGCCGCTCGCGACATTGCGGTAAATGCCATTGAGCATCGCATCGACGTTATCCGCGCCCGAGCGCGCCATCATGGCCGAGATGTCGTAGTCGTTGAGCGCGTCAGCCTTCCACGTGTCATAGCCCGCGTGACGCCAGCGGTCGCTTTCCCATGCCTGCTTGACGATATAGCCCGGCTCCTTTCCGATCCACGCACCGGATTCATTCGCGGTCGTGCGCGCGAACTCCTGCCATTTGTTAATTACGCGGGCAATCGCGACGGCGTGCTCCGGAAGCGCGCTCAGACGCGCTGCTTCATCTTCGCGACCGAAAGCCCACATTGCTCGCGCCACATCAAGGTCCGCCGAGCCGCGCGCGAACAGCTTCGAGTAGCCGGTCCTTTCGAGGTCGTACACGAAGCCGCTCAGGAACCTGTCGCGCATGGTCTTCTGCACTGCGGCGACGGAATTGCGCGCCCCGACCTTGGCACGGTTCACGCCTACGAGCAAAGCCGAAATCCCTTCGGCCGGCCTGTTTCCGAACTGTGACTGAATCCACGACACTTTTTCAGCGCGAATCGACGCATTGATAAGGGCGTTGCGCCTCTCGATGAACGCCGCCTGCTTCAGGTCCGTGCCGATTGAGTCCGCCGCACGCATGGCGGCATCTCGAAGATCGATCGCGCCGTTGCGCGCCTGTTCGGCCCGAATCCGCGCCTGTAGCTGGGTCTGCAACGCCTCCATCTCATCGACGGTGAGATCGCGGCCCGCTGCCGCACTCATTGCCCGCAGGCAGTCTTCAGCACTAGCCATTTGAGAGTCCACAGATTGCGGCCGCGCGCACGGCGGCCGCGAGGTTATCGGAATCCTTCACTGCGGCGTCGTACGGCTCGATGTCGCGTGTGAACGAGGCAAGTGCCTCCGCAGCTACGCCGCGCTGTTTCAGGTTGTCAAGCGTGCCCTGGAGGCGAGCTTGCGCGTCGTTCATGGCCTGTTCGGCCCCCTCAACCGAAGCGGAGCGCAGGCCTTCGGACATCTCGCTCATGCGCTCGGTGGCCGCGCGCGCCATATCGCCGTCAGCTACGGCGACGTTGTCGGCGCTGTTAAAGCGTTGCGCGGCCGCGACGTCCGCTTCCGGGGACGGTGCATAGAGCTGACGGATTGCAGCGGTCAGTGGATCGCCCGCAAGCAACTGCTGGGCGCGGGCATTGACACGATCCTGATAGCGCTCGGGAAACTCGCCACGGTCGAGTGCCGCGAGATCCTGCGCTGCCTGCGACGCTTGCCGATTCATCTCGATGGCCTGAGTCAGACGCTGAGCTTGCGTCGTGAGATCCGCGCGCCGCGTGTCCAGTTCGGCTTGAGCGCGTGCCTGCGCATCCTTGAACTTGAGCTTCTGCCCCTCCTGAAGCGCCTTCACGTCTTCGCGCGCTGGTGCTGACGGCTGCGCCAGCTCAGCATTGATCTCGTCGAGCTGCGCCTGCATTTGTGACACAGCGCCGCGCTCGGCCTGGTTACCAGCCTGCGCCGTCAACTCTGCGCGCAACTGCGGCTCGACGTCGCCACGGGCCTGCGCAAGCGCCATCTCCATGTCGGTCGGCTGCTGCCGCAGTGCCAGGCTCAGTTGCAGCGCCGGATCAGCGCGGATGACGGGATCAACTTCGATGTTCCGCCCGTCGAGTAGCTGCGAAACCGCCGTGCTCGTCGCGGCAACGCGCGTTTCGTGAGACACGCTGTTGTTCATCCACGCGGAACCTAGCGGCGAGATCGGAACATCGCCCGTGTCGAGTCGAATGACAAGAGGCGTGGGCGCGCCGGCGGCTGGCGCCTCATCGACAGGCGTTTGCGGGACATCGGTGGGGATGTTCGTGTTCGGCTTGCGCGGCGCGCCAAACGCGAGATCATGCACAGCCCCAAAGGTGGAATGAAGCCCAGAGCCAAAGGCTGCGCCGAACGCCACATTCTCCAGCGCCTGCGTCATCGTGTAGTCATCGCCCACATTGCGCGACGCGAGGTAATCGACGGGCTGCATAAGCGCGGCACCTGCTGCACCTTCCGCAGCCCCAACTCCCGCACGGATTCCTAAGCGCGCGAGACCACTACCGGCGTCTGCCAGCAGCGCCGTGTATTTCATCGGGCCGATCACAGGCACGAACGACGATGCGATGTTCAGCGGATCCAGCATCGAGGTAGCCGCCTGCACCCCGAAGCCCAGAACCGAACGGGCGCCAACGGGAGAAGCGGAAATTGCAACATCACGCGCGGCTTTCTCCTGCTGGCGCTGCACGAGCGAATCCAGTGTGTCCTGATACATGCCGTCCGATGGGGCTTGCATCTTGACGCCGGCCGCGTCCAGTTGCTTTTGCGCGACATCAGGGGCAATGCGCTGCTGCGACGGATCGCTCCCGTATATCGCTTGCCCTTCTGGCGTATAGCCAATGACGGTGTTGTCGGCCCGCGCGCCCGTCAGGAAATTCCAGCGATCCTCAATGCTCTGTAACGCCGTGCCGCCCTGCGCGCTGAGATACTCGCCAAGCGGCGTCGGGTATTCAGTGATCGGATTCAGTGGCGCCGTGAATTCGTGATCGCCCAGTACCAAATCGCCCATCAGAATACCCCCGTGGTCGAGAGGCCCGGCACATCGGACTCCGTCGCGTTGAACGGACTCGGCGGTGTCACCTTGGCGTTAGACGCGCTCGACTTGGCGGAAAGCGCCGTGAACGGCGCGCCAACAGGCTGGCCATCTTTCGTGCGCACGACCGTTTGCGAAACCGGATCGAACAAAACGAGCCCCTTGCCGTCCGCGCTCGTAATCCACTTGCCGCTGGACGCGAGGCTACCGACGTAGTGCTGCTTCACATCCTCCTGCTTCATGTTCGGCGGCGCTGGTGGTGTCACGAGGTCCATCGAAGGCAGCGCATTGATAATCCCCTGCGCACCGTTCATGACGTCGCTGGCGTTGTATTGCGCTGGAATGCGCGCGCTGCCCGACACATTGAACTGCTTGCCGACGACATCGTTGAAAGCATTGTTCGCCGCGTCGGTAGCGCTCTGGCCGCGCCGCATGTAGGTGTAGGCAAGCCGCTCGGTCGCATCGTAGAGTGCGCTGAAAGTCTGCGGGCCGCCGGGCGTGTACGCCATCGTTCCGGCAAACGGCTGCATCTTGCCGTTGAGCGTCGTCTGCGCCGCGCTCACGTCGGTCGATGCCAGCCCGTCTTTCAATTCGTCCATCTTCACGCTGGAGTTCGCGAGCAATTGTTGGCGCGTCGCCTGCGGCACTGAGTCACCCAGATAGCCCACCACCTTCGCGATCGGCGAAATGCCCTTGAGTTGCCCGAACACGCTGCCCCATTGCGGGCCCCAAAGCTGTGCCTGCTGCTGGATCACACCATCAGCGTTCGCGCCGCCGTTCGCATTGATCTGATCCTCGAGGTTCTGAGCCTGAACCTTCGAGAGAATCTGGGGCTTCGCAATGCCGAGGCGCGCTTGCTCTGCCACTGTCGCCGCCGCGTATGCCTGCGCGGTTTGCGGCGTCGGGTTCGAGGAAAGCACCTGACCGGCCGAGCTCACCGCCGGCGCATTCTTCGCAGCATAGGCCGCTGGATCCGCATCGCGTTGCTGAATCACCTGCTGCGCTGCCGTCGCGAGAATCGTGTGATCGTGGAGCGCATCTGCGTAGCCAGGGCCGGGAAGCGGCGCCCGAGCGTTCACGATGTTCGCAATATCGGTTGCGGGCATGCCCTTCATGTTCGTGACGTCGATCGCGAGCTGCTGGCCGTCCTGATACGAGCGAAAGCGCGCGGGCGCTTCGAGCGGTCCGTACGCCTTGAGCAAATCGCCCATCGTAAGCGGGTTCGGATCTTGAGTGCCCTGCGTCGCCATCGCCTGGGCATCCTGTAGGTGCGTGTCGAGCTGAGCGCGCGAAAGCGCCATGTTTTGCTGGAGCTGCGTCTTGGCCTGGTTGAAAACCTGCACACGTTGCTCCCATGGTAGGCGCGCCAGGAGCGGGTTATCGGCGGGCGTGCTCGCAGCCGCGCCCATCTGATAGGCCTGGTTATTGCGCGCTTGCCACGCATCCAGATAGCCCTGCGACTTATCCGGCGGAATGCTCGCGTAGTACCCGTTAGCCAGATCACGGAATTTCACCGGATCGCCGTTGGACTGCTGAAGTAGCTTGTTTGCGGCTCCGACGCCCGCCTGAATCGCAAAGTTGTATGCGACAGGCTGCATCTGCGGAGAGAGCGCGTCGGCGTGGATCGCATCCCAGTATCGCGTCTTCCGCACCTGCGCAGCCTGCTCGGGCGTCAGGTTCTTCACATCGACGTCCGGATTCGCCTGTTGATTGATGCCAAAATTCGTAGCGGTTCCATTCGTGTCGCGAGGAAGCAAGCCGCCCTCCTTCGCCGCAACGAACGCATCCGCCCCGCTGAAACCACCGGAATAGCCTCCGCCCGTCGCCGGGTTCGCGCCGGTTCCATACGGCCCCGCGATCGACGTCGGGTTCGAATAGGCGATCGACGATGCCGCGGTATAGGCGAGATCGTCCTTCGCCTTGCGCATGATCGCCATCTTCACGTCCGGTTGTAGGACCGACGCGCCGACGCTGGCATTCAGACCCGCGAGCTGGCTGTCGTACTGCGTGGGGTCGTTCGCCACGACCTTGTTTGCGGCGTCGAGCGCATCAAGGGCATTGTTCTTGCCGAGCGCCTGCTGCTGTTCCGCCTCGAAGTTGATGGCCTGATTCTGCATCGTCAGGCGATAGCGGTTGTACTGCTCGTCCATGAGCGCGCGCACGCGCGTATTCTGGATCTGGCCGAGCGCACCCGCGACGGAATTGTCGTACACGGTCAGCGAGTCTTTCGTGAAGTTCGGAGCGCCGGGCGCCGCCGTGCTCTGCCACGACTTCATGTTCTCCTGAAAATTGCCGACGTTCTGGGTGAACGCCTTTTGCGCGGCCAGCAGGTCCTGGGAGTCCTGTAGTTTCTGGTTCGCGTCCGCAACCTGCATCAGCCCCTGGCCGACCTTCTCGATGCCGGCACCGATGTTGTCTTGCGGCGCGACGACTGGCGTCATTGCCCCCGATGCCTGAAGCGCGGGCATCACTTGCTGTTCGTACGATGGAATCTTGACCCGCATGGAGCGCTCCGTGATCAACCTGTCAGCTTCGAATACGACGCATAGCCGGTCAGCGCCGAGCCCGCAGCGCTAAGCACGCCGCTCGTGAGTGCACCGCGCGAGTTCGCACGCGCGACGCTCGCCTGATAGCGCATCTGGGTCGCCTGGTCCCGAAGGGTGTCGCCTTGCAGGATGCCCTGATACCGCGTCTGTAGCGCATCGAGTTCGGCATTCTGCGTGCTCTGCACCTGCGCATCGAGCGCCGATCCAGCGCTCGGATTGAAGCCCGATTCGGCCACGGCCGCGCGCTGCGCGCCGAGCTGCTGATCGGCGTTGCGCCGCTGCGTCATCTCGCGCTCGACGCCTTGCGCATAGACGCCCTGCGCCTGCGCATCGGTCTGCGCCGCATTGCGATCGAGGATTGACGCCTGCTGGCTGCTGGCCGAAGACTGGCTGATGCCGGAGGCGAGTGATCCGGCGGCCATCACGCCGGCGGCGACTGCTGGGAGTGCCATTACTTGACCCTCGCGAAAAGAAAAGTGTCCCGTCCATCGACGGTGTATTTGCGGCGCAGGCCTTCGCACTCAAACCCAAGGTGCCGCGCCCACGCCACGCCCGCAGCGTGCTCCGCGTCGACGTCCATTTCGACGCGCCGCCACGGCGAATCGTCGAGCACGTCGCGCACCATGCGATGCACGTGGCGAAACCGCGCGAGCGCACGCAGGGAAAGCATCGTCCACGCCTGCGCGCGGTTCTCCCAGAGCTCGACGATCCCGCCGCATCCGATCGGCTGGGCGTCCTCGACGAGCGCCCAGCCAACGCCGCGCAGCGAGCAGATATAGTCGGCCCACTGCGGCGTAACGACGATGCCGCCGGGCGCCTGCGCGGGCTGCAATTCGAGGGCAAGGATGTGCGCCGGTGTCAGGCGCTCAGCGATCATCATTCGTCACCACGATCGGGAAAAAGCCGAGCAGCGAAACGGGCAGCGGCTGGTCGTTCTCGTAGCAGATGTACGACTGCATCTCGTAGCCGCCGGGCCAGTTCGATTCCATATCGCCCGTATAGAGCGGCACGGCCTGGTCCATGGCGTTCGACGGCTTGCGGAAATTGAGCTGCTCCATGTTCGTGAAGTCGGGGCCCACCTTGCCGCCCAGGCTACGCAGGAACCGCGTCACGATGTTCGTGATGCGCTTCGTCTTGCCCTGCGCGGTGCCGTCGGCGGCGCCCGCGTTGAGCTGCATGGTCTGCACGCGCGCCCGCGTCGAGAGCCCGACCTGAACGACGTCGGCGGTCCACTCCAATGCGATCTTGCCGCCACTCACGGTGCAATCCGGATGCACGGCGCCATCGGTCAGCACGGAAACCGTTTGCCCCTCAAGGTGCGAGAGCCCCGAGACGCCTTCGGTGGCCGTGCCGGTGTATGTCAGGCCCGCGTCGACGTAGAAGGCCGCGGACTGGTCCTCGTCATCCTCAAGCGGCGGATTCAGATATTCGACGTAGCGCACGGTCTGGCCGTTGATCTCGCGCCGCACGATCATCCACACGTCGTCGGCATCGCCGTCGGGCGACGGAATCGAAGCGACGCACTCGACGAATGCGTTGTTCATCGGGTGCCGGTGCCAGCCATAGACGTCGCTGCGGCCTTCCTCGCGGTCGTAGGTGATCGCGATGAGCTGGCCATCTGCCCGCGCGGCCCACACGATCGACCGCGGCTCCTGCTGGTAGCACATCGACATGATGCCGTTGTTCGTGCCGCTCTTGCCGCGCGTGATGTGGTCGGCGAGCTTCGTCGTGTCCGTCGAAACGTAGTTATCCGTGGAGAAGTCGTACTGGAAGTCGCGCAGCTTGCGCCCGCGCTTCTGCACGAACAGGATCAGGCCGCCCACCTGGACAGGCTGGATGCGCTTCGAGCCATACGACGTACGCCGCTCCGCGTTGATGTTCGTCGCGCTCACGGCGGCCGCGGTGTTCGCCGGGCCGATTACCCACTCGTCGCCCGTCATGCCGACAAGCAGGCTGTCCGATTCGATCATCCACGCGAGCTTATTCAACTGACGTGCGTTGAGCTGCTCGACGATGGCAGAATCATCGGTCTGCTCGTCGGCCTGCTTCGTCGCGAAGTTCTCGAAGTCGGAGGACGTCGAGGCGGCCAGCCAGCGATCACGCATCACGCACAGCCGGTCGCGCCAGAACGTGCCGTTCTGCGGGTAGCCGTCCGTCACGTTGAAAAGCGCGTGCGCCCATTTGAACGTGCCCGAATCGACGATCTGCTGCGGCACAACGATCGGATCGGACGGATCCACGTTGGCCAGTTCGCATGTGGCGCTGCGCGCATCCGCGATGGCGGTGATGCGCACGTAGCAATAGCCAGAGTGCTGGTATTGCCACATGGCTCCGATCGAGCCGTAGTTGTCGTTCGACTCGTCCTTCATGTCGCCGTCCGCGCGCGAGCCCTCCGTGTGCGTGGGCGTCTCCGTTCCGGTCACTATCGGGAGCGACGACGTCGAATAGGTGCCGGTCTCAGTGCAGAGATACGTCCGGCTGTCGACGCGCCACACGTCGCCGACCGCGACGGTTTTATAGGTGGCCCACGGTGGCGCACTGGAGTTGTCGCGATGCTCAAGATAGAAAAGCTGGCCCACGTCCGCCGCCGTGAAGACATCGCCGCCGCTCGCGGTGAGCGCGATGGTCCCGCTCTGCGCGGAAGCCTGGATCGTGATCGACTCGTCCGAGTTCACGGCCGCGAACGGCCCGGCGCGCAGGCTCACCGCGTCGATTTCGAAGGTGGTCGAAGCCGTGCGCAGCAGCTTGTGAATCGGATACGAGCCATGGAACAGGTACATCGTGTCCGCGCTCTGCGCCGCGTTGATCGCGAACGTGCCGTCTGCCGTCGTCAGGTCGGCGAGCGCATACGGCGAGGCAATCTCCACCGGCGTGGTGCCGTCCACGAGCTGCCCGCGATTCGCGAAAAAGCGGATATAGCCGTCGCCAAACTCGCACATGTAGGCGATGTCGTCGGACACGATGAACGGCAGCAGCCAGCTTTGCTTCGACGCGTCCTTGATTGGCGCGACGTAGCGCGTACCGCCGCGACGAATGAGCGGGCCTTGCACCACGCACAGGAAATTCTCGAGCGTGATGCAGCCATTGGCGAACTTGGAGACGTCGACACGGGCGCCCATCAGGGGCGAGAGTTCGCCCGCGTCGAAAGTCGTAATCTGGGGTGAGGCCTTCGGCACCGCAGCCTCCTGTCAGTTGCGGAAGATGGGGGGTTCGCTGAAATGAGCGCGACCGTTGCGCGATTCGAGCCAGGTGTCGTCGCCGATCGGCTGTGAGGGGCGCTCGATCGCGTTCGCGCGGTTTGCGTCGCTGAGCGCCTGCGACAGTTGCGTCGCGATCGATTGCATCTTCGTCTGGCTCTGCGTGAGGGCCTCGCAGCATTCGAGCGCAAGGCGGCACGCGAAAGACTCGACGAACAGTGCGTCGTAAGCGTTGGGATCCGTGATGCGCCGCGTGTAGCGAATGGCGAGCGGCGCGTCGATGTCCGTGAGGATATTGCCGCCCTCGATGCTATAAAGCCCGCGCGTGTCGCCGCGCGGATAAACGAGGAACTGGCCGATCTGGATCAGCGCGAGGTAGTCGGACGGCAACCGGTATTGATGCTGGAAGCCAAAGAGCGGAGGCGCCGCCAGTTCTGCGAGTTGGGCGCGCGCCTTCGCGAAGTGCCAGCGGTGCGCGCGCAGGCACGCGTCGAGCACGTAGTCGTAGCACGAGTTGAGCGCGGCCGCCGCCTTCGAGTCCTCGTCGAGCGAAGTGATGCGCGCCGACCCGAGCTTGGTCAGCGCGCGATTGGCGATGCCTACCTGAGATGCCATATGGTGCTCAGTCCGTTATTGCTCGCCGTCGCCGTCCTGCTCGTCGGGCGACGTTGAGCCATTCGTCTTCGGGGTCTCGATGACGGTCGCTCCACGCGCTTTTGGGCCACTGGTGCCCTCACCGCTCGCCGGCACGACCCACGACACCGCCTTACCGTTCTTGCCGATCACCTCACCGGCCTTAACGGTCACGTTCGGCATCTCAAACGTATCGCCCGGATTGCGGCGGCCGCCGCCGAAGTAGCCTTGCTTGGTTGCCTTGACCTTCATGAATGTCCTCTCAGGTTATGGAACAGCCGCGGAACGGCTTAGGCGATGCCGTCCGGGTACGCCTGCCAGGAGGTCGGATCCTGATCGGTCAGCCACGCATTCACGTTGAGCGTCGGCGTCGTGCCGCCCAGCGTGTAGTTGAGACGCAAGTAACGTTCGTTGGCGAACGGCATACCCATGACGTAGCGCGCACCGGCTTTCGCAGAAGCCGCGACAGGCGAGACGCTGCCGATGACGGTCGGCGAGCTGAATGCCGAGTTGTCGTCGGTCTGCAAATCGACCTGATACGTGCCTGCCGAAGCAGCATCCGCGCCGAGTTGAATCACGACCCACATCGCGCGGCCGGGGCCGATGTCGCGATCCGAGCCGAGGTCGATAACGTTGGTCGAAACGCCCGTAGCGGAGAGGGCTTGTGCGACCGAGAATTCCAGAAGCGAATCGATGATCATGGCGAATTCCTTGGGGGTGCTGGATATCTGGAAAAGCGGACCGCGTATCCGGCGGCCCGCGCTCCAATTACGAGACGACGCCTTCGGTGTTGAGCAGCGCGTCGGTACGCTGGACCGTGATGCCGTCGAACATCATCACGCGTTCGCCCGCGACCGTTTCCCACGAAAGGTTGTTCGCGACCTTGTCGATGATGCCGAGGCGCAACTTCTCGCGGAGGTTGCGATTGACGTACCACACGGCGCGCCCCATACCGAGCTGGGGAATGCGCTCGCCGGCCATGATCATGTACTTGATCAGCGCCTGCGCGTTCGCCGAGGTGGCGAGGTCGGACACGTCGATGTTGGCGACGCGCGCGACGTAGCGCCAGTCGCGCACAGTAAGGCCAATGTCCCAGCGATAGTGCGTGCGGTAGCCTTCCATGCGGCCGCCGTTGCCGTCGGCGTTCTCGATGGTCACCTGGCCTTTGTCGTTGACCTGCAAGCCCGCCTTCGAGCCCTTCGGATAGATCGAATGGCAGGTATTCGGCCCCCACACGATCAGCCATGCCGACGTGTTGTCCGCGCCCGCTCCGCCCGCATTGATGATGTTGTCGGCGTTCTGTGCGGTCAGCGAGTTGTACCGCGGTGCGAGACCGGTGAACTCGGCCGGCGCTGTGCCTTCGTTGCCGTAGATGAGCGTCTGTGCGACTTCCTGGCTCATGCCCTCGATCTTCGCGCGGTCTTCGGAGAGGCGGAAAGCGTTCGTGTTGCCGTTGAGGTCCGCGAGCGCCTTGTCGACTTCCGAGTAGTCTTCGAGCATCCCGCAGTTGTCCGTGACTTGCACGGTCGTGCTCTTGGTCGGCTGGACGCCACCATAGAGCTTGCGCCACGTCGGAACAGGAATGCCGCTGCGGACCGTCGTGCGGTGCCCCGTCGGCAGGTTGCCTTCGATGGCCGTCATGTCCTGAAGGATCGGATTCGTCTGGTTCATGATCTCAACGATCATGTCGACGGCGCCTTCCGGGTCCAGGCGCTTCGCGACATCGGCGAGCGTCGGATTGTTCACTTTGAGGGTTGCCATTGCGGCTCCTTATCGGGATTTGGAATAGAACTTCGACGCAGCGGCTTCTTCGTCATCGGTGGACGCCGCGCCGCTACTACCAGCACCACCCGGATTGAGGGTTCCTTCGCTCAGCGAAGCACCGATCTGCGAAAACACCTTCACGGTCTGCGCGTTGCCCGCAGTGCCCGCGAGCGTCTCGATCACCTCGACCGGCACGCCGAATTTGCGCATCGCCTGGCGGCCCAGTTCGAGGTTCTTGTCGTAGCTGTCGCCCCACTCGCCCTTGAGCGCGGTCATCTGCGCTTCGCCTTCGGCCTGGCGAGCTTGCTCGGCGGCCGTGTTCTGCTGCTCGACGAAGGTGTTCCACTTCGCCGTGAGGCCTTTCGCCTGCTCGGCAGAGATGCCCTGTTCGTGGAACCACGTGGAAGCGGTCTTGGCGAAGTCGGTATCGCCGAGTGCATAGTCCTCGGCCTTCGCGGGCGCGGTGTGCTTGGCTTCGAGATCACGGACGGCCTTCAGCACGTCGCCCGGTTCCTTGAAGCCCTTGTCGGTGACGTACTGCTTGAGGTCGGCGTCGGTGATGGCCTCGCGCCAGTCGGGCGTCGAAGACTGCGATGCGCTGGCCGCTGCGGCCGCAGCGGTGGCCGCGGTGCCCTGGCCGCTGTCGCCCGCAGCGCCACCTGTTGCGGCACCCGCATCACCTTCGGGATAGAAAAGCGCGGCGCGGCGCGCGAGATAGAAGCGCTGGTGCATTGATGCCCCACGTCAGTTGAACAATGGGGCATAGGGTGAATTGACGGGGGCGGGGAATCCCCCGATTCTTACGAGGGTGCAGCGCCCTGTGAGCCGCCGTAGAACGATGCCGCGCGTTCCTCGTCGGTGCGCTGCGCCTTTTCCGGGTCGAGCTGCATGTCGGTGATCTGAAGCGAGAGATTGCGATCGGTGCCGCTCTGGTTCTGATACTGGCTCGCGCTGCACACTTCGACGCGCGCGGTCATCGTGAACGGCGTGCCGACATCGGGCAGCGACGTGACGCCGAGCTTCGACAGCGACTCATCGTCCAGGCAGACCGTGAGCCCGTACGGATACGCGGGGCGGTCAGCATCGACAGTGGTCGGCGCGTCCGCAGTGCTTTCCTGCTTCGCCTCAACGGGCGTCAACTTCATCGAGATCATCAGGGGCCTCGTCTTTCAGGGAATTGAGCTGCGCGTCCGTCATGCGCAGGATCTGGAGGATGCGCACGTACACCTCGCGGCGGCCCTCGGCCACCATCGTCGCGTGCGTGTCGACGGTGCGCGAGATCGGCGACAGGGTGAGGATCGAGCGCTCGGCGCGGCAGAACTCCGCGAGGTCGCGCAGCACCGCTTCGCCGGCGGCCGTGAGCTTGCCGCGCTGATCCGTAAAGCACGCGCGGTATTGCGCGCGGCGATTGAAGAAGCGAAGGAACCGATTCATCGTGCGGCGCATTACACCCTCGCGGTCTGTGCGGTGACGGCCGCGTCGGCGAGATCCTTGGCCGCGCCGGCGGCGACGGGCGCAGCCTGAAGCACGGTCTGCATCTGCTGCGCCTGCGCCTCGGCCGCGTCGTTCTGGTCGATCTCATCCTGGGTGTTCATCGCATCGACCGGCACGCCGCTGTAGTCGGCCAGCAGGCGCCCGATGCGCACGCCGTTCACGAGCTTCATCGCGCGCTGATCGAACTGCGAGACCACGCCGAGCTGCTGGAGCCATTGCAGGATCGACGCGCCCTCGCCCGCGCGCATCGCCTTGTTGAGCGGGCTGTCGTATTCGATCTCGACGTCGGCGCCCGCGTTGCGCAGTTCCTCGGGCATCGGGGGCAACTGGCCCGCTTCGGCGAGGATGTCGAGCTCGCGCTCGATCAGCGGCCCGAGCAATTCCGTCTGCGTGCGACCGAGCGTCGGCGCGAGCAACACGCCCTTTTCCTGCGCGCGCTGCAACACCTCGGTCGCAGTCATGTCGCCGCTGTCGACGAGTATCTGAAACAGCGTGACGTAGAACCATTGATTGATCGTCTCGCGCGTCTGCTGCGCGAACTCGATGCCAATGTGCGCCTGCTTCCCCATTTCCAGCGGGCGCGCCATCGGGTTGCCCTTCTCGTCGAGGCCGCCCCAGTTGAGCGATCCGGACCGCATGTCGAACCCTTCGAGCGCTCCATCCTCCTGAAGCAGCATCACCGGATCGACCATCTTTTGCGCGCCGCGAATGTTCGTGCGCGCCTGCTCGTTGGCCATGCGAATGTCGGGGATCGCGTCGTACGCGGGGCTACCGCCGTACACGTCGTCAGTTCCGACATAGAAACGCCCGATCGCGAACGGGAACGTGCGGAAGCCGCTGTTCTGCACGATGCGCTCGCGGCTCTCGTCGAGCCAGTACGAGGCGAACCGCATGTTGCGGCCGTCGAGCTTGCGCGCATCGCGGTCCGCGCGCGGCTCGACCACATGCAGGAATTCGAACGATTTTTCCGGGTCGCGCTCCAGCGTCGATTGCATGGACGGCGAGAGGTTTTCCCGCCCGAAGCGCTGCGCCGCCTGGCGCAACGTGAGCTTCCAGCGCACGTGCGTCTTGTCGAGGATCCCGGCATTGTTCTCGGCGAACCACAGGTTCTGCATCGGCACGTTGCGATAGACGATGCCGTGTCCGACGTCGTGCTCGATCATCAACGCACCAGGCCCGAACAGGCCGATGCTCTGGTACGTCGCGCCGATCTGCGTCACGAAGCCGCCACGCCAGCGATAGCGCACGGCGAACAGAACGTCGACGACCTGCTGAAGATAGGCCTTCACGTTCGGCTGCTCGCCGAGCGGTTCGCTGGACGTGCCCAGGCGGTGCCAAAGCTGCGTCTGCGGCGTGATCATCGAGTCCATCGCCGCGACGAAGTTGCGCAGCGCGAGCGGCGCGGTCGAGTCGAAAATCTTCTGCGATCGCTCGCGGCCGCGGTCGCTGTCAGGGCGCGGCTTCTGCCCGAACTTGTCAAGGCGCGGCATCAGGTAGTCGATGACGTCGTTCCAGACCGCCTCGTACGACTGCCGCTTTTCCTTGAGGCGGCCGTGGTCCGCGACGACCGAATCGATGATCTTGGCGTCGTCGTTCGTCATTGGCCGAGGATCGCCTTGGTGGCGGCCGATGCGGCCGGCGCGTTCACGGAGGATGCGTTGACCGTCGACGAGTCACCAGCGAGCACGGTTGCGGCGACGCCCCGCCGACGGCGCAGCCGGTTCGTGGCGTCATCCGTCGCCGTGGTGGTGTCGGTGGTCGGCGCCGGTGTCTCGGTGACAGTGGGCGTCGAAACGTTGGGGGTGAGTCCGAGCAATTTCACATGCCTCTCCGGGAGATTTTCGGGAGAGGCTACGGGCCGGGTGTCGGGGAATCCCCCGAATCAGTCGGTGATGGCGCGCGGCGGCCGCTTCTTCGCACCATCTGCGCGCGGGCGCCGCACGAGGTGCTTATGCTCGCCCGCACCCACGAGCGCATACTGCAACGCCTCCGCCACGTGCGAGAACATGTTCTTCTCGGCCTTGTCCGCGTAGCGCTCGCCCGTGACTGCCAAGCGCCGGAAGCAATAGCCACCGGCGAGCGCCTTGCGCAGCACCTTGCAGCGCGGGTCGATGAGAAAGCCCGGCTCGCGGTCGATCATTCGCGTGAGCACTTCATCCACCGCGCCATAGCGCAGCGCTGTGTCGTTCGTCGGCGCGGCCTTCGCTTCGAGCCCAGCGGCGCGTAGCATCTTGAGGGGCGTATCCTCGTCATCGGACTGTGAGCGCTGGTCGCCCGCCGGGTCGCCTGAGATCGGCAGCACCTCGTTCTCGGGGTAAAACGTTTCGAGGTGTAGCTGGATCTCCTTCGCGAACTTCTTCGCGCCCAGGCTCGTGGCCACAACCTCGCTCAGCGCGCGCCATCCACCCATCGCCTTGCGCTGAAGGAACACGGCCGCCGGCGTGAGGCCAAAGTCCACACCGATGTAGATCGGCGAGCGCGGCAACAGATCGAGCGGACGACAGTGGAGCGAATCAACATAGTCCGGATGAATCGGCTTGCCGTCGATGACGAACCCATACTCGTTCGCGAGGTTGACCTTGATCCAGTCGGCCTTCTTGCCCTGCATGCCTAGCTCGTAGTAACCGGGCGGCAGGTTGATCAGGTTCTCCGCGTCCGGGTTTGGCACGTAGCCATCGCCCTGCTTTATCACGCCGCCGGGCTGCGCGAGGAATTCCCAGCCTTCGGGCTTGTCTTCTTCGGCGAGCTGGTAGAGCCAGTGATCATCGTCGGGCGAGTTGGTGTCGCCGAAGATGCCGTACCACGTGGGCGCAACCTCTTTCGGATAGCGCCCCACCCGCAAGTCGAGCATGTCGACCACGGCTTTCGATAGCTCCTTCAACTCGTTCAACCAGACCCATGTCGCTTGCAGGCCGCGCGCCTTCTTCACGTGCTCGGGCCGATCGAACGCGATGAACATCACCTCGGCTTCGACGCTCGTGCCGTCGTCGAGGTCGAACGACAGGTAGTGCGTGGGCGGCTCGCGGCCGCCCGCCACGTAGCGGCCGAGGTCTTCGAACATGTCGAGCCAGTCCTTGATCGTGGTCGAGGACAGATCCGAGTAGGTGTTGCGCACGGCGATGCCGCGGGTGCGCCGCACGCCGTCGGCGTCGGGCTCCTGCGCGCACAGGATGCGGAAGCCCTTCCAGCACGACGCGTTCGTCTTGCCGCTGCCGAGCGGGCCGCGAATGACGGTGCGGCGCGTGGTCGAAAGGATGTAGGTTTCGAGCGTCTTGCCCTGCGGCTCGTAGCGGAAATCGATCTCGTGGCTCATGCGTCTCCCGTCTCACCGTCATCGTCTGCGGTGCGCTTCTTGCGCCCGGTGAAATCCTTCACGCGCACCTTGGGCCGCGACAGTTCCAGCTTGTCGTTCCACATGCCGAGGTGGCGGCCGACGAGTTCGGCGGGCTTCGTGCGGTCGCGGATCTTCGCCTCGATACCGTCCTTGCCCTGCTTGATGCCGTCGAACAGCCGCCGCGCGTCGCCGACCAGGGTGCGCGTGTCGCGGATCCGAACACGGCCGTGGCCCTCACCAAAGCATTCCTCGCACTCCTGCTTCGGATCGCGGCGCGGATCCCAGCCTGTGCCGCCCTTCTCGTCGAACGCATCGAGCGGCGGCTTGCCCTCGTCGACGCGCTCGCGGCTGAGCTTCGCGTGCGCTTCGCGGTCGCGCTCCATCTCGCCGCGCGTGCGCTGATAGCGGTTGCTCGCGCCGTAGCAGTAGCGGCAGCACGTGCGACGGTATTCGGTGATCTCGGTCGCGTCGGCGCGCATGACGGCGAGCAGTTCGCGCAGCACCTCGTCGGCGCTCGTCTCGACGCGCGTGGCCCGCGCCCGCATGAGTTCGTTGATGCGATCGCAGATGCGCGGCATTTCGAGCAGCAGATACGCGCGCTGCTTGGCGCTGCGCGCGCTGTAGCCCGCGCGAATCGCCGCCTGCGTCCCGTTGAGATCGACGAGATATTCCTTGCAGAACATCTCTTCCTTCGGCGTGAGCGGCTTGTGCCTCATACGCGTACCGCCCGCGCGCCAGGCATCGAGCGCAACGCGACAGGACGAAGCGGCGCTTGCTCACGCGCCCGGCCCATGCGACGCATCCACAGCACGACCAGCAGTTCGCCGCGGAAGTGGCCGGGCGAGCTGATCTCTTCGGCGTAGTCGCGCAACTGGCGCTCGCTGATGTACCCATCGATCGAATCGACGATGTCCTGGTTGCTCATCGGAATGCGCTTGAGATCGAAGATGATCTCGCGCCAGTTGATTTGCATCGCTGCCATGGTGGTTCGCTCCCCGTGCGCGGAGACGACGCGCCACGGCAATTGCTTCGCCGTGCTTGCCATCGTCAGACGCGCTGCATAGAATCTTCGGTGCCAACCTGGACGGCTAGCAGAGCGTCTGACACGCGGCCGGTTGCTTTCGCGAGCACCGGCCGTTTTCTATTTCTCGACCGTCAGAACAGCGCGCGGGCGCGGTTCACGAGGTTCTTGATCTCGACGACGATCACGGCGCCGGGGCGCTGCAACTCGGCTTCGATCTGGCCGAGGATCGGATGGATCGGGTGGTCGCTGCCCGCCTTCAGGGCCGTGAGCTGCGCTTCGAGGTCCACGATCTTCGCGTTGGCCGTGTCGAGCTGCGATTGCAGGTCAGCGGCCGTATCGGCATCGGTCTGGGTACCCGCCGCGGTGCCTGCGTCTTGCGAGGCAGTCGTCGCAGACGATGACGTGTCGCTTACGGACGTGGTGGCCGCAGCCGATGCAACGCCTTCCCCCAACGCCGTGCCCTCCGCGTCAGCGCCGGATGCGATTGCTGCCGCCGGCGTGGAGTTCGAAGGATCGCTCGAAGGCAGCGCGCTGGCATCGTTCGCAGACGACGAGGTTTCCGAATCGATCGAGGACGAAGCAGTCGTCGTGGATTCGCTCGGCTCCCCCGCTGCGGCCGCGCCAGCCTCCTGCGCGTCAGTGGTGGTCGAGGCGTCGGCGCTTGCGGAAGCCTTCGAGTCGGTGGAATCGCTCGACGTAGGCACGCTGGCGTTTCCCGCGTCAGCCGCCCCGGCACTCGTCGCATCCGCAGATGCTGCGGAGTCGGTCGTGGAGTCTACCGACGGCGCGGCTTGCGACGCCGTCGAAGCGCCGTTTCCCGCGTCACCGCTGGTCGATGCAGCCGATGCATCGGAAGCCGACGCCGTCGCCGTGCCCGACGCACTCGTTTCCGCATCGTTCGCAACGGACGACGCGGACGCGTCCGTGGTCAAGTTTCCCGCATCACCAGCGGCATTTTGTGCATCACCAGCGGCCGTTTCCGCATCGGCAGCCACGTTTTGCGCATCGGATTCGCTGGATGCCGTATCACCGGCCACGCTCGAAGCCGAGGCATCGGCGGCAGAGGTCGCGCCCGTGGACTGCGCGTCCGATGAGGCACCACCAGCATCGTTTCCCGTGGCGGTTGACGAATCCGTTGATGCGCTTGACGAATCGGCGCTCGCGCTTGACGCGGCGGCGGTGTCGTCGTCAGCCATCATCATCGGCAGGACGGCGGCGAGAAGGAGTTTCAAGAGATTCGAGGGCATTGATTGCTCCGTTGGGTTGGGTGCTGCTTCAAAAGCGGACGAAATAGGCCTCGAAATTGGGCCTATTTCGGCCTTGACTAATCGATGAGAGTGAGGTGGTGCTTGTCGCAGTAGCGCGCGAACGCTGCGGCGTGCAATTCGCCGTCGAGCATCTCAATGCTGTGTCCGACCGTGCCGCCCTTCCACGAGCCTTTTTCTCGGCCCACTTCCTTGCTGAATGCGATGTCGAGATCGCGGCGCACGCGCGGGCGACGGAACAGCGAGAGCCACTTGAACCAACCTTCGCCAAAGCGCCACTCGCGTTCCTCGACGTGCGTCGCGGCCTCGATCTCTTCGCCGTCGTAGTCGCGGAATCGGAAGGTGCGCTTCGGCATGGTCTTCTCGAATTCGTAGCTCGAATTCCACTGAGCAGCGCGCACGGTACGGTCCGACGTTTCCCAGTCGGTACGCAGGTGCTCGCCATCCACGCCAAACCAGCTCTTGCGCACGTGCCGCCATTGCGTCCACGGCAGGAACTTCGACCAGCTTTTCGTCGTGCTGCTGTCGTGCGTCTGCGGGCCGAAGAACACCTGCAAGAAGCCTTCGTGAAGGCAGAATCCCCACTCGCGGCGGTGCACGTCCCAATAGCCAGCATCAGGGCGCGTAGCCCATTGATGGCCCGAGCAATCGACCCATCGGCGATACGGCTTCACGAACTCGGGCAGCGCGAACTCAACGCGCCGGTGGAATGCGTACAGCACGATCGCATTGCCCTGGTTCCGATATTCGCGGTCCGCCGTCTCGTAGGTGAGGCGCAGCGGGTTCCATTCGGTGCGTTCTATCTTCACGCGTGCATCTCCTGTTGATCGCGCCACGCCACAAACGGGCGGCGCACGAGGGTTTCGAGGCGGTGCGCTGCCTCGGGATTGGTTGCGAGTTCGCTGCGCGACTGCACGCCGCACGTGTCGCGGATGAATTGCGCGGCCGCGTCTGCGTTGACGTCGCGCGGCGGCACGCTGTATTGCGCCACCCACGCGCAGAAGTCGGCGCGGCGCGCGAGCATGCCGGCGAGCTGGACGATGTTCATGCGGCCACCTCGTCGTGCACTTCGTCGGCCAATGGAACGCCGCTGATCGGGCGCAGAAACTCATCGCGGATGACGCGAGTGCTCAGACCGCCCCAAATGCCCCCGGACAAGCTGACGATGCGCAGGTCGCAGCCCTCGACGTGCCAGCGCGGCGTCGAGCAGGGCGCGAGGCGCAGCGGGCCGTCTTGCAGCCACCCTTGCGCGGCGAGTGCCGCGACCGTGACGACGCGGCCCTCATTCACGCCCGCGACCACGTAGGCGAGATCACCAGGCTTGCAGTTCATCGCGCACCCCCGCAGATCGTCACGTGCTGGGCGACGTAGTCCGCCGCATCACCCACCGTGTTGATGATCGAGCCGACCACCACGAGTGCGGCGATCGCCATGAGCGCGCCTTGGGCCATGTGCTTGAGTGCGCTCATGCCGCCACCTCATCGAACAACGCCGATTGCGCCGGGCCTTCGCTCGCAGCCAGCGCGCGGATCGTCAGCACCACACGCGCTTCGCCATCCGGTTCGCAGCGCCGCGCGCTGTCGGACCAGATCCACTTGTCATCGACGATGGCGATGCCCTTGAGCGCGTCGTAAAGCACCTTGCGCGCGTTATCGACGTCCAGGCATTGCACGCTGTCGTCCCAATTCGCGCCGTGCTTGCGCTTGCGCGCCTGCCAGTCCTGCGGGCGCTTCGGATACAGGTCGATGTGCACGTGCACGCGGCCGACGATCGGCTCGACGATGCCGACGCCGCGGAGGATGAAGCCCACGTCGCGCTTGTATGCCTTCGCCTCGCTGCTCGGCGCGGTCATCGTGCGGCCGTTGAGCGGGAAGGATTTCCAGTAGCGATTGGCCGAGATCGGGTAAGGGAGCGTCACGGTCCGCACGGCGTGCGTCTCGGTCGAAGGGTTTCCGGTTTTGGGCTCGAAGTCATCGTTCGTCATGGATTCGCTTCCTCGATCGCTTGCTGGGCCCGCTCTGCGACGGGCGGGAAAAAGTCGGTTGCTGGCTGCGCATTCGGCACGTCAGCGGTCTGCACGGTCGTCGGGATCTGCTTCTGCACGCCGATCTCCGACACGGAGTCGATGAGCGCGCGTTCGAGGCGCATGAGCCACGCACGTACGCCGCCGTTCTGGCGCTCGCCTGCGGTCATGAGCAGGTCTTTGCGGCCCGCGACCATGAGGCGCTGCTGGATCGTGCGATAGGCGCGCTCCTCGCCATGGAACGACGAGTGATGGCGCCGGATCTCAATCGTCGAATCGACGAGGTGCATCTGCTTCTCGCGCAGCTCGCGCGTGATGGCGTCGTTGAAGGTCGACGGCTTGTTCACGTGGCAGAAGCAGTACCAGCGGCCTTCGCTGCCGAGACTGCCGAGCAGCGGGCAGCCGAACGCTGCGCACATGCCCCACGGTTGGCCGAGTTCTTCGCTCATGCGGCGGCTCCTTCGAGTTCAGCCTGGCGAGCGCGAATGCGGGCCTTGAACTGATCGGGGTATTCGCCCGGGCGAGCGCCACTGATGCCAAGCTCCCTGCAAAGCGCTTCGCGTTGCGCATCCGTCATCGCATCGAGAGAGAGCTTGGACTCGCGCTTCGGGCGCTCGGGGCGCCGATGCTTCTCAACGAACGTGCGGACGAAGCCTGCATTGACCGGCGTTGGGTCGTCCGTCACATCGCGATCAGCCACAGCCGAGTCGTACGCCTTGCGCAGTTCTTCCGCGGACACGGAAAGCGCAGCCAGGTCGATCACCTGCTGATTCGATGCCGTGATCCCGCGCGCAGCCTTGCCGCGTTCGCGTTCCCAGCCGATCAGGCTCACCGAAATTCCGGCGGCGGTCAGCACGCCGTCGATTTCGCGCGCACGTGAAGCAGTACCGCTGCCGTCGTTAGAACCTAGGGTGTTAACTTCTCCCTCTCTCTGTCCCTGTCCCTCTCCCTGTCCCTTGGAGTCGATTTCCCGAGGGACAACGCCACTTCCAGTTGGGGACATAGGAGGGTTGTCCTCGGGGACTCCCCCGCCTTGTCCCTGGGACAACTTATCTTTGTCCTCAAGACAAAGCGGCGGTGTCTTTGGGACACTAAGGGGCTGTCCCTGAGGACAACCGGCCGCCATCCAATCGTCGAAGTCGGGTTCGACGTACGGAACCTGATGTCGCTGGCAGTGCTTCTTGATGCGGGCGCACTCGGTCTTGAAGCGCTGCTTCAGCTTCGCGATCCAGCCGTCGCGTGCCTTCTCGGCGACCACCGGGTGATAGATCCGGCCGTCTGAGCATTTGAGCCAGCCACGCAGCGCGCCGTCGCGGCACTTCTGCCACTCGGTCAGCACGCGGCCGAAGCCGGCAAGCTGGGAAAGCGTGCGATCGTCGTCGGGCAGCGATCCGCACGGCACCTGATGCCACGCGGCGCACCAGAGCAGCACGGCGGCGCGGAATTCTTCGCCGCTGACCTGGATGGCAAGGTCGCTGTCGCGCAGCCGCACCACGTCGAGCGGCATGAACGGGAAGTCGCGCAGATCGCAATCGGCGGGGGTGAGCGGATTCGGGAGTGTGTCCATGGGTGCCCTCGCCTTACTTCTCGACCATGCCTTCGATGCGATTCGAGAGGCCGAACAGCTTCGAGAGGTGCGTCCAGATCGCGTCGCGGATGCGCTTGACCTCGTGCCGCTCGACGATGCCGTCGGCGAAGGTCTCGTTGATGGCTTTGCCAATCTCGCCGTGCGACTGCCACGACTCGGCGACCAGCTCAAGCACCGCACCGTCCGAGCAGTTCTCCGCTTCGGGGATCTGCACGAGCGCCTTGCCGCGCTCGCGCGCCCACGCTTCGAGGATGCGATCGTCGTCGGCGAGTTCCGTCATGCGCACGGCCTCGGCCAGCGTGAGGTGATTGCGGTTCTCGGGCCCGCGATTCAGGACGACCTTGTTGCGCAGAAGCGCGCCGGAGGACAGGCCCATGCGCAACGCGAGCGCGTCCGTTCCCCCGTGTGGATAGTCGTGCGCAACTGCGTGCGCTGCGTCGGTTGTGTTCAAGATCGCTCCGAACGTATGTTGTCCGATCCCGACGGCGTGCCTAAAGTACGCTTCGAGATGGAACGTAATGGGCGGGGACTCTCCCGTGCATGGTTCCGCCACCGGCCGCCAAGCCACGACACCGAAACCACTGCTACGGGGAGTCCCCATTGACTCAAGAAGACGAAATCGAAAACCTCAAAGGCCAGATGGCCGCGTTACAGGCTTTCGTGCAGAGCGCCATCAACATCAGCGCCGATCTGGACGGCCTGCTCACCGCTTTCGAACTAGTCCTCGTCGACGCTGAAGGGGTTTGGGCGGAAGCTTCCGACGAATTCCACGTTGGGATGAGCGGGAAGGCGGCTCTAATACGCCAACACCTCGCAGCCACGAAAGGATTGCGGCCCCTTCCGCCTCGGAAGGTCCGAATTCCGCTGGACCCGCCGAGCGGATCCGAGTGACGAAGCACTCGGCCCGCGCCTGATCAAGCGAGCGCTGCACCGCCATCGTCGCGCGGTCGAGTGCGCGCTCGCGCTCGTCGGGCGCGCTCATGCGGCCGCCGGTTCGGTGGCGGCAGTCGAAGGGATAAATCCAGCCGGAACCGGCTTCCCGGCTTGAACCGCCGCGCCAATCACCATCGCTGTGCGCTGCTGATCGAGCTGCTCCGGCCACTGCGACACCGCGCCCTTGGTGATTCCAAGCGCGCGAGCCAACGCAGCGCCACTCCCGAAGATGTCGGCCGCTTGCTGTTTCGTTAGGTTCATCTAAGGCTCCAGTAGGCAATCGTCGCCAGTATAGAACCCTAAACTGAAAATGAAAAGTAATCTAAACCGGTAATGGTTTAGATTTCTAACCTATGAGCACACTAGAAGAACGCATCCGGACCGTCCTAAGCGAAACAGGCGTGGAACAACTCGCCTTGGCGGAAGCGGCCGGCGTGACAAAGAGCGCCGTAAGTCAATGGCTCGACGGAAAGATCAAGTCGTTGAAACTTGAGTACGCCGTTGGGATTCAGGAGAAGTACGGCTACAGCGCCATTTGGCTGGTGCTTGGGAAAGGTGAAAAGATGGTTCCGGGTATCCACCCTGATGATCCGTTCAATCCGATCCCGCTTCCGCCGGGGCGGCGCATTCCTGTTGTGGGGACCGCACAGTTGGGTGACAACGGATTCTGGGCCGAGCTGGAGTACCCGGTTGGCCATGGCGACGGCTATCTGGATTTCCCGTCGGGTGACAAGGACGCGTATGGCATTCGCTGCCGCGGCGACTCGATGTTGCCGCGGATCAAGGACGGCGAGTACGTCATCATCGAGCCAAACCGAAAGATCGAGAATGGCGACGAAGTGCTGGTCAAGTCCAGCGACGGCCGCGTGATGATCAAGCTATTCCTCTACTCGGCGCAGGGTCGCTCCCATTTCATGTCTGTGAATGAGGCGCACAAGCCGATCGCCATCGATTCGAAAGAGATCGAACGGCTGCACTTCGTCGCGGCGATCGTGAAGCCGTCGAGGTGGCTCCACGGGTAAGAGATGCTGGCGCGGCTAAAAAGAGATTTCAGCAAAAAACCAAAGCTACGGGGTAACAATGATTGGCAAGACGGCAAGATGTCTCTTGGCGGCCACCGCGCTATGTTGGGCTGGTATCGCGGCCGCGCAGGTTCAACTCGCACCCAAGGAAGGTGAACAAGACGCAGGTGCGTGGTCCAGTTTCATCCTTCGACCCAAGGGCTATCCAATATTCAGGGCCTCGAACACCGGCTCGGGAATGGCCACAAACGTGGACGTCCTCGCGCCAGACTGCACGGCACAGATGGCGTTCAACATCGCATTCGATGCTCCGGCGCAAACCGAGTCCGGGTCATCGCAGATCACGGGCGGCATGCGGGTAGATATGGGGCCACTCCATCCGGTGAGCTTCACGGTTGGCGCGACGGTGATGGGGGATCAGTATTTCATCGTGACGTTGAACGCCACGCCTGACTTTGCGGCGCTCATAACAGAAATGGAATCCGGCCAAGCCCTGCGCATCAGGTTTGATGTTGGCAGCGGCGGCCCCGCGATCAAGACGGTGCCGCTAAACGGATTTATGTTGGCGGCAACCCGATCGTTGCAGACCTGCACCGCGGTGAGGGACTCGATTGCCAAGGATCAAGCGGCCTCGAAGAAAGCCAAAGTCCCGAAAGGCGGCACAGCGCTTTAGCCATCTAGCGACACAGCCGTCCATGACGATCCCGCTCCGGCGGGATTTTTTTTCGCCCTCTGGTTTAGTATTCTTGACTGCAATAGTTTAGCGTTCTACACTTTGCCTCACCGCGTCACTCCACGGCGCTGCGAGGCAACGATGAACCTCTCCCTGTATTTCCATCTCCGCGCGCGCTTCATGCCCGCGCTCGACGCGATCCAGTGCGCGCGCATGGCGCTGGTGCTGGGCCACGTTCGCCTGTTCGACGAGGTCTGACCATGGCCCGCATCGAGCGCTGCGTGCGCATCACCATCGAGCAGATGACCGAGCCCGACGACGTGCTGCTGGCCGAGATCGAGGCCGATCACGTGATCGAAACCGACATTGACGGCGAAGTGCTCGACTCGTTCGCGATCGTCAACGGCGCCAAGCTGCCGATCCCCGTCAGCGAAGACCAGATGAACGCCTTCTACCGTGCAGCGTGGGGGGCGGCTCATGTCTGAAACCGCGCACAGCGAAAAGCAACTTGAGGCGGTCCGCGATGCAGTCGCCGAGGCGCTTGGCGATGCGTACGACTGCGTGCGCGTCTGGTCGGCATGGGGTTACGGCACGATGAGTTCGGATGACTTCGTTCGCGTCGCGGCGGACGACGACCGCGTGCACGAAATCGCTACGGCTGCGCTGGATGCATCAGGCGTCGCCGAGATCGTCTCTGCCCTTCGCCTTGTCGCCATGCGCACCGTGCTCACCTCAGGCGTGCGCGCCGTCGTCGATGCGGCGCTCGCGAAGGCCGGATATCCGCACGTTGAGCCGCAGGCGCCGCGCTTCGCTGACACGGGCTGCTCGCAGTGCGGCAAGAGCCTCGGGCCCGGCGACGCCGGCGTGAGCCGTTGCAGCGAGCACAGCGAGCCGGTGCGCCATGTCCGCATCTGTGGGGAAAACCTGTGATGCGCGCGGCCCACGATAACGCCCTGCTTGGCTTCGCGCTGCGCCCGTCGCGCGCGCGCCGTGCTCTCGAATGCGTCGCGTGGATGGCGGCATACGGCGGCGCGATCGCCGCGCTCTGGTACGGCGCCCTTCAGATTGGAGCCATGCGATGAGCACGCTCGCACAGTTCACGAAGCGTCGCGCGGCCTTCGAAGCATTCCTCGTCGAACGTGGTGCGCAAGTCTTGCAGCCGACGAACGAATGGGAAGTGCTGCGCTTCAAGACGGCGCGCGGCGTCTCGGTCATCTACCGCAACGCGAAAGACGGCCTGACCTTCACCGGCGAAGCGGCGGACGCATGGAACGGTCTTGCCAAAGGCAATAACTGGCGCGGCGTCGAGGCCGTGAAGCGGCCGCCGAAGGTCAGCGCCTACGTGCGCGCGCTGCTCAAGCGCGACGGCGACGCCTGCTTCTACTGCGCACAGCCAATGAGCGAAGAGGATCGCACCGTCGAGCACCTTGTCGCGCGCTCGCATGGCGGCCCGAATCATCTGAGCAACATGGTCCTGGCGCATCGCCTCTGCAATGCCAACGCCGGCCACTTGAGCGCGATGGAAAAGATCCGCCTCCGCGAAAGCCGGGAGGCCGCATGAAAACGCCCTTCGACTATCTCGCCGACGTGCTCGAACGCATCCACGCCCGCAGCCCCATTGCCGCTTACCTCGTCGCGCTCGTGATCGCTGTGCTGTGCACGATCGCGCTCGCCAATCTCAACGCCGACGGCTCGTCCGTCATCCCTCACCCTGGAGTCCACGCATGAGCCAGAAGCAAACCACCGAACTGACCGTCGTCGAGCGCGCCGCGCTCGCGCTTGGAACGTCCGAACGCGAAACGAAGCTGCGCGAGCTGGTCGCTAACTTCACCACGATCACCGAAATCAAGAACGCGGCCGCACGCGATCAGTGCCACGGCGCGCTGATGACGCTGCGCACGACACGCACCGACATCACGAAGGCCGGCAAGACGGCACGCGACGACGCGAACGCGTTCTCGAAAGCCGTGATCGCCGAGGAAAAGCGTCTGGTCGCGATCATCGAGCCGGAAGAGACGCGCCTGCAAACGCTGCGCGACGTGTGGGACGAAGCGCGCGAAGCAGAAAAGCGCGCGGCCGCCGAGGCCGACGCGCGCCGCATCGCCGCCATTCGTGCGCAGATTAACGAGATCCGCGCGTGCGTCGCCGTGGCCGTTGGCAAGTCGTCGGCCGAGATCGACGGCGCGATCGCAGCGCTCGAAGCCGAGCAGATCGGCACGGATCGTTTCGCGGAACTGACCGGCGAGGCCGAAGCCGCGCGCGGCGAGACGCTCGACAAGCTGGCCGAGATGTTCGCGGCGGCGCGCAAGCAGGAAGCCGAAGCCGCGCGGCTCGCCGCCGAGCGTGCCGAACTGGAGCGCCAGCGCGCCGAACTCGACGAGCAGCGCCGTCGCGACGAGGAAGCCCGCGTCGAGCGCGAGCGCGTCGAACGTGAAGCGCGCGAGGCCCGCGAAGCTGCGGAACGCGCAGAACGCGAAGCGCGTGAGCGCGCCGAAGCCGAGCAGCGCGCACGCGCGGAAGCCGCCCGTCGCGAGCAGCAAGCGCGCGAGGACGCAGAGCGCCGCGCCGCGATCGACGCCGAAGAACGCCGCCTCGCCGCGGAGCGTGCGGAAATGCAGCGCCGCCAGGCCGAACTGGCTCGTGCAGAGGCCGAGCGCCACGAGCGTGAACAAGCCGCGCTGCGCGAGATGGAGGAGATCCGCGAACGCGCCGAGCGTGAGAAGAAGCTGCGCGAGCGCGCGGAGAACCGTGCCGCGATGCTTGCCCCCGAGCCGACGGGTGGCAATTGGTCCGTGTCGGTCCGCGGCGGCGGTTGCATCGTCACCGATACCCCGATTCCCGGCGCAGTAGGCACCGGCCATGCCGACGTCGAAGCCTACGGCGGCCATCTCATCGCCGAGAGCATCTATCGTCCGGCCGACGCGCACATTCTCGCCGCCGCACGCGACATGTTCGACGCGCTGCGCCAGTGGCAGCACGCCGAGCGCGTCGCCGATGCCGACGAACTCGCGAACGCGCGCACCGCACGCGATGCAGCTATCGAGCGCGCGATCTACGTCCCCACCGAAGAAGCAGTCGCAGCCTAACCACCCCACCAAGCCCGGCCGAGTCTCGGGCCACGGAGAAACCATGTCTGACAACGCAATCACCACCAACACGCAAAGCAACGCGCCGGCGCAATTCGACCTGTCACCGCGTTCACTCGAAGAGGCAATGAAGTTCGCCAACCTGCTCGCCGATTCGAGCATCGTGCCGAAGGATTTCATCGGCAAGCCCGGCAATGTGCTCGTCGCCATCCAGTGGGGCATGGAACTCGGCCTCAAGCCGATGCAGGCCATGCAGAACATCGCCGTTATCAACGGCCGTCCGTCCCTTTGGGGTGACGCGGTCCTCGCGCTCGTGCTCGCTTCCCCGGTCTGCGAATACATCGAAGAGTGGGAGGAAAACGGCACCGCCTATTGCAAGGCGAAGCGCCGCGGCAAGCCCGAGGACGTCCAGTCATTCAGCGAAGAGGATGCGAAGAAAGCAGGCCTGATCGGCAAGCAAGGGCCGTGGTCGCAGTACCCCAAGCGTATGAAAAAGATGCGCGTGCGCGCATTCACCCTGCGCGACAACTTCGCCGACGTGCTCAAGGGCATTCCGATCACCGAGGAAATGATGGACGTCCAGCCCGTCGAGCGCGATATCACGCCGCGCGCCACGCCCACTCAGATCGCACAGCAGGCCGCTGATAGCGCACGCGTCGAGCGCGAGGACCGGCACGCCGAGATCATCCGGAACCTCGAAGGTGTCGCCAAAGACTACGGCTCCGAAGCGCTTGCCGAGTCGTGGGGCAAGCTCACGAAGGAAGACCGCAAGGCAATCGGCACGGCCGAACTCGACCGCCTGAAGAAGCTCGCCGCGACGGACGTGACGCCGAATCAGCAGGAAGCCACGGACGAAGGCCAGCCGGAGAACCGCGAGCCGGGAGCCGACGATGAGTGACGTCATCGAGCAGCGCTCCGACGAATGGCGCGCGCGGCGCGCCGGCAAGCTCACGGCGAGCCGCTTCGCGGACGCGATTTCGTTCTCCGGCGGCGAGCCCGGCGACGTCTACAAGTCGGGCCCGAAGAAGGGCCAGCCGAAGCCGCGCCAGTCCACCGGCGCGCGCGATCGCTACATGCGCGAGATCGTGTTCGAACGGCTCGCCGCTACGTCTACGCACGAGGTCGGCGGCCGCGCCACGAAATGGGGCGAAGAGGTCGAGGTGTTCGCGCGCGAAGCCGTCGAGCTTGAGACGGGCTTCATCATTCAGCAAGCCGAATTCGTCACGCACCCGCGCTACCTGTTCATCGGCGCTTCGCCGGATGGTCTCATCGATGCAGATGGCGGCTACGAATCGAAGTGCCCGATGGACGAAGCCGTGCACGTCAATACGCTGCTTACCGGTATGCCTGACGACCACGTAGCGCAGGTGCAAGGCGGAATGATGGTGACGGGCCGTAAGTGGTGGCTCTTTGCCTCATACGATCCGCGCATGCGCGAAGACCTTCGCCTGTACACGCAGCGCATCGAGCGCGACGACGCGTACATCACCAACACGCTCCTGCCCGGTCTGTTGCAATTCGAGGCCGAGGTGCAGGCACTCATCAAACGCCTGACCGCGAGGGCTGCATGAAACTGATCGCCAAAATCGAGCCTCAACCGCCGAAAGGAATCGCTTATATGCTCGGCGGCGAAACGTGGCTACCCATCGAGAAGCGCGAACCAGTTCGTTTAGCCGTCGAAGAGTGGGGAAACATGGGGCCGCTCGAGCTGCGCCCAGACGTGCCGGACAACGGTCATGGCTTTCGCGTTCGAATGACCTATTTCCCTGCACCCGACGGTGCGATTGGGTTCACGGACGTCGATGGCGAATTGTGGTGGACGGATACCGACATGTTCGGGCGAACAGAATCGGAGCGTGCCGCATGACCGCCTCCAACGACCTCTGGCGCCAAGTCGCAAGCATCCGCAACGCCGCGAATATCAGCGCCGTCGATCGCGAGCTGCTGCGCCCTGTGTTCGCCTCGTTCGATAACGGCGAGGTGCGCGCAGTGCCCGAGCGCGTGCAAGCCCGTATCCGCTTCTACGCCGCGCAGCAGCCCGCGAAGTAATAACCGCTCACCTACACGACTCACCGGCCGCCAATTCCCGAAAGTCAAATAGGAGCACGACCTATGTACGTCGAAATCGAAAGTGCGCTCGCGAAGATCACGTCCGTGACGCCGATCAGCGAAAAGCACGGCAAAAAGCGAGTGCCGGCGCACTCGATCATCTTCGAGCTGGCGATGAGCAACACCATCCTGATTCCGCTCGACAAGCAACTGCGCTCGGCCTTTTACCAGAAGCCGACGTCGGCCAGCGCCGATCCGAAGTCCGGACAGACCAAGATCGACACGTCGAACGTTGAGGACGGTATCTCGCAACTCAAGTTCCCGTGGTGGACGCAGTGGATCGAAATCCCCGGCGATCTCGTCGGCTGGGTGCTGACGTTCCACACCGGCAACAGCGAACGGTCGCACATTGTGCTTGAGGACGCGAAGGTCAGCGCGTTCGCGGTCCTGCCGAAAGACCTCGGCATCACGCTTCTCAAGTGCAAGGCGATCGTGCATCCGAGCGCACACGAGAAAGGGAAGATCGACGAGCTGCTGCAAACGGAAGTGAAGATTTCGATCCTGCCGCCCGACTCGGCGGCCCAGGGCGACATGATCGGCCATCCGCCGCAGACCGAGGCTCAAGACGACGCGAGCGAAAACGAAGGCGACGATCCTGAGGCGCACGACCCCGACGTGTTCGGCGAGCAGCCCGCAGCGTCCGGCGATGCGCCGCTCGAAGACCCATTCGCGGGTACCGATCTCGCGCGCGGCGTCGTGAAAAGCGACGCCAAGGTGACGACGAAGAAGACGCGCAAAGGCGGCCCGCAGCCCGATGGCTCGTGGCCCTTCCCCAGCGGCGCGCCCGCACACGCTTAACGGTTTCCGCGACGGCAGCAAGTCTGCCGAGTTGCGGCGTGTTTGGCCGGCGCCTGTACGGGCCGGTCCTTTTTCGAGAAACACAAAATGAAAGTGGCTATCGGAGATTTCGTGATTCGCAGCCAACACAAATCAATTTCTGGCTTCAGCAGATCCAAGTGCTTCGTGAACTGCACTCGTCTCAGAGTCGCAAATCGACTTTGCATGCTTAAACAGCTTGCTGGATTGCTCAAGCGCCTGCTTGCAGTGTCCTTCCCTAATCATCCGCTCGCCGGGGGAGATTCTGGGCTCACCAAGAAACCTCAACGCTCCAGAGACGACATCGAGTCTATCTTGGGCAGCTGCGACCACGCTCGCACAGTCACCGCTCAAAGGAGCCAAGCATTTGATCTCCTCGAATGTTATGTGAGTGATCGAGTCGACGCTCAGGCACATGCTCTGGAATTCCAGAACAGAGATAGGGGCTGCTTCAGCAGTTCTGAATCTTTCTCCAACGCTGGATGTAATTGCCAATGCTTCCTCAAGCTTGGCCACGATGCCAGCGGCAGTCAGCCGACCTACGACAAGAGCCTCGCGGTTTCTCTTTCGCCTATCGGACAACGCGGCCCAAAGTGCCACAGCCGCGGCAACGAACGTCCCGACGGCGACAAAGGCGTTCACCACAACGCCTGTTGCATCGACGTCCATTCCCGCCGGTGTTTCCGGCAGAAGCAGAGCTGGTTTGATCGGTGCGACCTTGGGCGCCTTCGTCGAAAGACAGTTGCACTGTTCTGCGTGCGCGACAGCTGTGAACGCCGCCGTTGCAATGCCTGCGAACACAACAAATTTGAAGATTTGCCTCAATGCGGCTTGGTAAGCCATCTTTTCCCCGTAGTCTATTTTAAGGGGAAAGATCGTAGCACAGCCGGCAGAGGTCTCCTGAACGTCCTGATAGTGCCGAGCTCTCTTGCGGCAACCGTGTCGAACGCTGCTCGCTCATATCGAATCAACAACTCCGCGAATGTCCCGTGCCGTCTCGGAGCAGACGCGGCTCAACTTGCCTATTGCTTCGAACAACTTGTCAAATTCATCCGCCTCCATCTGGCGATGACGTTCGAACGCGAAATCAAGGTTCTCCCGCAGTTGGCGAAGCGAAGAACGAAGTACAAGAGTTGGCTTGACGAATTCTGGCGCTGCCAATTCATGAAGCGGAATCTGACGCAAAGCTTTCTCCATAGCGCCAAGTTCACCAAATTCGAAGCGGACCTCCCCCGTAGCAATGCGGGTAAGTGTCTCTCGGTCTGGCACTTTACGTTGTACGTAAGCGGTCAAGTTCGTAACGCTATCGGCAATCTCGCTCAGTACCGATGCCATGGTCCTTCGGCGCTGTCTTTCGCTGTCGAACTGAAGTTTTCTCGCGCTATAGCCAGACCACCAAATGGCAATTACCGAAGCTACAGCCTGGACCCAAGCTGCGACATCACCGGATTTATGAGGCTGGTAGCGAATAAACGCGGCAGCACCAACGATGACGCCAATTACCGCAAGTGGCACCTTCCAACCATCCGGTTTCATATGAACCCCAACGTCTTTTTTGAGGATCGTAGCATGAGCCAACACCGCCGCTCCGACGCTCCCCTAGGCGCCGCTCTCGCCCCCACTAACGCCGCACAATCGCTCGTGACGTGCTCGGAAACGCTGCACCAGGCGATTGAGCGTGGCAACTCACTCGCGGCGGCCATTGCGGTCAGCCTCGCGCTGCTCGCTCGTGAGCGTGGCTTTCCCGGGCCCGATGCATCGCAAGGGCCGCAAGCCGGTTCGACGCTGACGTCTGCCGCAATCCTCACCGCGATCGAGAACGGGCTGGCCGAGGCAAGAGACGAGGTTTCGCAGGCGACATGGGAAGCGATCGACACGAAGGTGTGCGCGTTGCTGCTCGAACACCGCACCAAGGAAGCCGCGCCGACCTGGACCACCGACGCCGCCCGCGACGTGCTCGCCGAGCGCGCGCGGCAGGTCAGCGAGGAAGGCTGGACGCCGATGCATGACGATCAGCACGAGGCGGGCGAACTCGCTGCGGCCGCTGGCTGCTATGCCCTCTGGGGCTGGGGTGGCCACGCCTACTCGACGGCAGGCGACGAGCCGAATCCGTGGCCGTGGGATCGCAACCGGTGGAAGCCTTCGACGCTGCGCAGCCACTGCGTCAAGGCCGCCGCGTTGCTGATCGCGGAGATCGAGCGCATCGACCGCGCCGAACCGCGCGCGGATGCGCAGGATGGTGCGCAATGAGCAAAGCGCCCGAATCCATGCGCACGATAGCGCGCACGGGCAGCACCTACCTTCAGGTGCATGCGCTGCTAAAGGACGGAAACGCGCGCTCGTGCGAAGCGATCGTTCGCGAGCTGGGACGCCATCGCAGCGGCGTCGCTGACGCGCTCACCAAGCTGCACGACGAAGGCTGCGTGCACATCGCATGCTGGACGCAGCGGCCGACTGGCGCGCCCTTCGCGGAGTGGATCATCGGCACGGGCGATGATGCCGAGCGGCCAGCGATGATGACCAAAGGCGAGCGCAAGCGCGCACAGATCGCGCGGCGGCGCGCGGCGCTCGCGCAGGCTGAGCACGACGAATTCAGGCAGCGAACCGAGGCGATCAAGCCGTTTCGCGATCCGCTGGTTGCGGCATTTTTTGGGGAATACAGGAGCGCAGCATGAAAGCAATTCGAATCAAGGAAGTCGCCGCAAAGGTCGGCCTAGGCCAATCGACGCTGTACCGGATGATCGCGGATGGTCGGTTCCCGAAGCCCTTCGAACTCGTACCTGGGCGCACAGCATGGATAGAGAGCGACATCGACGACTGGCTCGCTGAGCGCGCCGGGAAAAAGCCCGCGGCACCCAGCGAACGCGAAGTCGATAGCCACCTCACGCAGCAGATGCAGGTGCAGTAAAAGGAAGCACGACGGCCCGCTCCCCTCGGCAGTGGGCCGCCCAGTCCTCCATCATCCCGCGTCGGCGCTCCAGCATATCCCGGCGCCGATATGCCGACTCCACCATGCTCTTGATCGTGTGCGCGAGCGCCTGCTCTGCCAGTGAATCAGGATAGTCCGTGCAGTCTGCCACCCAGTCTCGAAACGTTGAGCGAAAGCCGTGAACGGTGATGTCTCTGCGCTCCATGCGACGCAGTACCGTCGCCATCGCCATATTCGAGAGCGACTTTCCTTCGCGATTGCTGGGGAACAACCAACCCCACTTCGCACCTTGATCCTGCTGCTCTCGAACGATGGCAACAGCTTCATCGCTGAGCGGTACACGATGTTCAATGCCGCCCTTCATCCGCTCGCCTGGGATCGTCCAAACCTTCGCATCAAGATCGAATTCCTCGGGCTTGGCGAAGCGCACCTCGCTCGTGCGCGTCGCCGTCAAGATCAGCAGTCTTAGCGCACGCGACGAGCGTCGCGCTTTCAGAGCCGCATAGAAGGCGGGCATATCCTCCCACGGGAGCGCCGGATGGTGTTTGATATCGCGGCGTCGATGTGTGCGCGGCAGAATGCGATCGAGGTGATCGACGTAGCGGGCCGGGTTGTCGCCAGTGCGATGGCCCAATGCCGTCTCAGCATCGAGGATTGCTTTAATGCGTCCGCGCGTGCGGCGCGCAGTCTCGCCCTTCTTCGTCCAGATCGGCAGAAGGATTCGTGCGATGGTCTCGGTGTCGATGTCGCGCACGTCTATATGGCCGATCACTGGATAGGCGTAGAGAACCAATGTCGCGCTCCACTGCTTCTTGTGTTTCTCGCTGCGCCACATTCCTTTGCGTCGCTCAATGAACGCCTCGGCGGCATCCTTGAACGTGATCGCACCAGCCGTTGCTGCGACTCGCTCGCGATCGCGATCCTTACGCGCTTCGATCGGATCTTGACGCTCCTTCACCAGCGCTCGACACTCCATCGCCTCCTTTCGCGCGGCCGCAAGCGATACGAGCGAGAGCGGCCCTAAACCCATCTCGCGAGAGCGCCCTGCGATGGTGAATCGATAAATCCACGAGCGCGAGCCGGATGCGCTAATCTGCAAATACAGCCCACCGCCATCCGCGTAATAGCCGGGATCGACGAGTTTTCCGATCCCCATTGCCGTCAGCCTGTTCAATTGGCGTGCCGCCATGCTTTACCCCCAAATCTACCCACATTTGATGGTTAGATTCTGGGGTAGCAAGCGAGAGTGAGCAAGAACGTTGACACCCCCAAAGCCCCCATCAAACAAGGGCTGCACGAGAGTACCTGGGAGTTTACTGGATCGGCTGAGAGCCTTAATTGGCGGAAGGCAGCCAGAGTCGAACTGACCCGGGAGCGGCTGACGCCCCCAACCGGGTTTGAAGCCCGGCCGTACCACCCGATACGAATGCCTTCCTTCGAGCAACTCAACCGCGATCGTAAGCCGATGCGCCTACAACCACTCGCGCATACGGCTATCGAGCCGCAACACATGCAGATCGCGCTGAAAGCGAGTATATCCAACGCGATCGAAGAACTCCAGAATCTGGATCGCGCGCTTGCGGCCCAGCGCAGTGCCATCGCGAAACGCGGCGGCGCTCACCGCGCCGCCCTGCTCTGTGGCGATTCGCGCCACGATGCGCGCCAGCGTTTGCACGGTGTCGCGATCGTAAAAGAGATCGCGCACGACCTGATACACCATGCCGAGCCGCGCGAGCTTGCGCAGTAACGCACGCACCTTTTCTTCAGGTTGCCGCGCTTCACGCGCAAGATCGCGCACCCACGGCGCGTCGAAACGTCCCTGCGCGATCAACGGCAAAAGCCGCGCCGCAAGCGCCTCGTCTTCGGCATCGAGCGTCACCGCATGCGAAGGCAAATGCAACCACGGCCCGCTTCTCGCCACGCGCCCTTCGGCCACGAGCGCCTCGATCGCGGCTCGCCACACGGCATCGCTTACGAGCGGCGCCGCCATGCGGCGCAGGCGCGCCGCGTCCGGACCTTGCTCATCGGGCGAGCGCGCGTGAAAGTCGGCAAGCACTTCGACAACGCGCCCCGTGAGCGTCGTCCAGTGCGCACGCGCGATCACCGCGCCTTCGTCGTCGCGTCCTTGCGGGGCGATCGCAACGGCGTCGGCGGGCAGTTCGAGCGCGGCGTCGGCGTAGCCCGTCAACTGCATCAACGTCGCACGCGCGACGCCGCGCGGCGCCTGTGCGATGAGCGGCGCAAGGCGTCCTTCGTCGAGCCACACTCGCAACGCATCGAGCCACGCGCGACGCTCCGGCGTGCGACGCCGCCTCGAAGGGCCGAACGGATCGAGCACGCGCCCGCCGCCCACCGTCCGGCTCGCCTGCGCATTGCGCACGATGAAGCGGTCGCCGGGCAACGCATGCAATGGCGCGTCGAATACGAGTTGCGCGCGTGCGCGGCCGCCCGGCGCGAGCGTTTCCCCTTCGAGCAGCGCCACATTCGCCACGCGGTGCGTCGTGCCGAGATGCACGTGAAGCGGCGACCAGTGCTGCAACGCAAGGCCCGAATCGTCGAGCAGTTGCAATTCGACGTCCAGGCGCACGGCGGCCTGGGCGAGTCGCGCATCGACGATCCAGTCGCCGCGCGCAATCTGCTCCTTGTCGATGCCCGCAAGATTGAGCGCGCAACGCTCGCCCGCATGGCCCGCCTGCGCCGCGCGATTCTGGGCATGCAGGCCGCGCACGCGCACGGGCGCGCCGGCGGGCGCGAGCACGAGCGCGTCTCCCGCTTGCACGCGTCCCGCGAATACGGTGCCCGTCACCACGGTGCCCTGTCCCGTCAACGTGAACACGCGATCCACCGCGAGGCGAAAGAGGCCGTCGTCGCGCCGCGCCCGCCAGGTGCTCGCCCGCTCGCGCAACCAGGCGTCGAGGCGCGCCACGCCTTCGTCATGCGGCTGCGTCGCCTGGGTTTCAAAAACCGGTGCGTCCGCAAGCATCGTATCGGCGAGCCATGTGGCGATCTCGGCGCGCACGGCGTCGAGGCGCGCCGCATCCACGCGGTCGCTCTTGGTCAACGCGATGGCGCCCTGCTGCACGCCGAGCAACTGGAGGATGGCGAAATGCTCGCGCGTTTGCGGCATCACGCCGTCGTCGGCCGCGATCACGAGCAAGGCGAAGTCGATGCCGCACGCGCCCGCCGCCATCGTGTGCACGAGTTTTTCGTGGCCGGGCACGTCGATGAAACCCAGCACGTCGCCGTTGGCGAGCGGCAGGTACGCGTAGCCGAGTTCGATCGAAATGCCGCGCGCCTTCTCTTCTTTCAGACGGTCGGTGTCCACGCCGGTGAGCGCACGAACCAGCGTCGTCTTGCCATGATCGATATGCCCCGCCGTGCCGACGATCACAGGCGCAGCTCCGCCAGTTGCGCGACGAACGCCGCTTCGTCAGCGGGTTCGAGACAGCGCAGGTCCAGCCGCAAGGCGTCGTCGGCAATGCGGCCGATCACGGGCCGCGTCAGCCCGCGCAACGCGCGTTCGAGCTTGAGCAGCGCGCGGCCGCTGCCGCCCTTGCCCGCGTGGCGCACCACGAGTCCGCTGCTTGGCAGCACGTCCACAGGCAGTGCGCCGCTGCCGATCTGGCTGAACATCGGCTCGACGCTCGCGGCATACGCTTCGCCCAACGCGCGCTGCAAGGCGGGCAGCGCGCGCTGCGCGGCTTCGTGCATGTGCGCGGCGGGACGCGTGAGCAGGCGCAGCGTCGTGAGCCGCTCCTGCAAGAATTCGGGCGCCTGATAGAGCCGCAGCACCGGTTCGAGCGCCGCGAGCGTGAGCTTGCCCACGCGCAGTGCGCGCTTGAGCGGATGCTTTTTGATCCTGGCGATCAGCTCCTTGCGACCGACGATGAGCCCGGCCTGCGGTCCGCCCAGCAGCTTGTCGCCGCTGAAGGTCACGAGGTCCGCACCCGCTTCAACGGTCGCGCGCACCGTGGGCTCCGCGGGCAGCCCCCATTGCGCAAGATCGACGAGCGTCCCGCTGCCCAGATCGACGGCCACCGGCAGGCCATGCTGCCGCGCAAGCGGCGTGAGTTCGTCCAGTTCGACGCTTTTCGTGAAGCCGCTGATCGCATAGTTGCTGCAATGGACTTTCATCAGCAACGCCGTGCGCGCATTGATAGCCGCTTCGTAGTCCTTCAGATGCGTGCGGTTGGTCGTGCCGATTTCACGCAGGCGCGCGCCCGCGCGGCTCATGATGTCGGGAATACGAAACGCCCCGCCGATCTCGACCAGCTCGCCGCGCGAAACAACGACCTCCTTGCGCGAGGCGAGCGCGCTGAGAAGCAACAACACCGCCGCCGCGTTGTTGTTGACGACAGTGGCGGCCTCGGCCCCGGTCAGTTCGCAGATGAGCGAATCGATCAGGTCGTCGCGGTCGCCGCGTTTGCCGCTTGCGAGATCGAATTCGAGGTTCGCGGGTTGCGTGAGCCCCTGCACCACGGCCTGAACGGCTTCGTCAGGCAACAGCGCGCGGCCGAGATTCGTGTGCAGCACCGTGCCCGTGAGATTGAACACCGGACGAAGCCGGCTTTGTGCGCGCTCGGCAAGGCGTAGCGTGACCGCAGCCAGCACGCGCTCCAGAGAAAATGGTTCGCCATCCTGATCGACAGGCTTCAGGACGCCTGCCTGCGCGTCGCGCCGCCAGGCGTCCTGCGTCGCGCGTATCGCGGCCAGCACCTGCGTGCGGCCATACTGAGCGATCAGCGCTTGCGCATCCGGCGAGGCGATCACGCGCTCCACCGCCGGCATCTTCGCGAGCAGCGCATTGAGCGCGCGCGCATCGTGTTCCGTCGCCTGGCCCACGGTTTCACTCATATCGCGCGGGTCTCCTCACTGGTCGCCGGGCACTTCGGGCCAGAGCAAGGGGTTCGGGCTCGCGCGGCGGTAGCCCGCGTCGCTCATCAGCAAGTCGAGCGTGAGGCTCGCGAGGTCGTCGGCGAGCGGCTCGAAGTCCATGTCCTTCTCCAGATAGCCGATCTTGCGATACGTATGGCACTCGTCGCACGATTCGGCCTTGAGCGCGGGATTGCCGCCGTCGATGCCCTGATAGGCGATGCCCTTGGTCGAATCGCAGTTCGTGCACTTCACGCGCACCACGTGCGCCTCGGTGCCGCACAGGCCGCATTGCGTATAACGATAGCCCTGGTACGCGCCGCCAATGCGCACGATGCTCGCAACGGGCGGCGAGCCGCATACGGGGCACACGCCCGGCGCATCGACATAGGGCACGTCGCGCATGTCGATGCAGCTCGCGAGATCGGTCCACACCACCTGTAGCGCGGCCATGATGAACGGCGCGGTGGCGGGCGCGATTTCCGTGTAGCGCTGCGCGAGGATCGCGTCGGCCTGGGCTTCGAGCTGCGCTTCGTCCATCGCGCGCAGCGTGTCCAGCACGTTCGCGAGCGCGGGCGTCACCGCACCCGCGGCTTCCACGCGATCGGCAAGCCGATAAAGCACGCTGCGCCATTGCGGATCGCGCTCACCGGAAAGCGCGGGCAGGATCGGCATGGAATGGCGTTGCGCGTTGGCGATGTCCTCGCGCGAAGGCATGGGCGCGCTGTAGTGTTCGAGCGCGTGCTGCTGCGCGTCCACCAGCGCCGCCATCAGGCGTACATAGCCGCCAATCGGGTTGTGGTCGGCGAGGCGCCGCAAGCGCGCGGCGCGCGTGCTGAAATGCGCGGCGCGCTCGGGCAGGCGGATGCGCGGTATCGCCGAGGGGTCGAGCGCCTGAATCTGCTCGGGGTCGAGAGTGCGTTGCGTCACGACGGGGGTGCTCCAGTCCGCTCCACCAAAGAAAAAACCGCCGCGCCCTGCCGGGCCGGCGGTTTGCCGCAAGCGCCGGCGCCTGCATGGCGCGCGGCGCGCTGCCTGTGTGCTATTTGATGCTCTCGCGGAACCAGCGCGGATGATGCTTTCTCGCCCAGCCCCAGGTGACGTAACCGCGCGTCATCGCACCGATCGAGCCCTTCACCCACAGGGCCGCGTAGATATGGACGATGATGCCGCATATCAGCACGAAAGCCGCCACCGCGTGCACCAACGAAGAGAGCCGGATCATCTCGATCGGGAAATACAGCGAGAAATATCGCCGCCAGATCACGATGCCGCTCACGAGCAACAGCACGAGGCAAACCACCATCACGAAGAATAGCAGCTTCTGTCCCGCATTGTAGCGACCGATCTCGGGCAGCTTGTCCTCGCGATTGTTCAGCACGTCGCCCATCTGCTTCATCCACTGGATGTCGTCCTTGTCCAGATAGTTGTGATGCCAGAAGCGCAGCGCAAGGATCAGGAACGAAACGAACATCACGATGCCGATGAACGGATGCAGAATGCGCGTCCACTGCCCGCCGCCCAACACCGCATAGAGAAACGACATCGACGGATGAAACATCGCGAGGCCCGAGAGCGCGAGCAGGATGAAGCTGATCGCGGTAATCCAGTGATTGCTGCGCTCGTTGGGCGTATAGCGCTGGATCAGTTGCGGTTCATCGTCTTTCATCGTTGCGCTCCTCGGGCGGTTCGCCACGCATGCGCCGCGCCTCGTCGCGCGCGGCAACTTCATCTTCTTCCGTCACTTCGTTCGGGCCGATCCGCGTGTAGTGGAAGAAACCGGCCAGCGCCGTGAGCGCCATGATGCCTAGCGCAATCGGTTTGGCCGCGCCCTTCCAGAGCCGCACCATCGGGCTGATGCGCGGGCGATCAGGCAGCCCGTGATAGAGCGAGGGCTGATCGGCGTGATGCAGCACGTACATCACGTGCGTACCGCTCACGCCTGGCGGATCGTAAAGCCCGGCGTTTTCGAAGCCACGCTCCTTGAGGTCCACGATGCGCTCGGCCGCGTGCTGCTTCATGTCTTCCTTGGTGCCGAACACGATCGCGCCCGTCGGGCAGGTCTTCACGCACGCGGGTTCCTGCCCCACAGCCACGCGGTCGGAGCAGAGCGTGCACTTGTAGACGCGCCGGTCCTTCTGCGAAAGGCGTGGAATATTGAACGGGCAACCCGTGATGCAAAAGCCGCAGCCAATGCACTTTTCCTCGTGGAAATCCACGATGCCGTTCGTGTACTGCACGATCGCGCCCGGCGAAGGACACGCCTTCAAACAGCCCGGGTCCTCGCAGTGCATGCAGCCGTCCTTGCGGATCAGCCATTCGAGGTTGCCGTCCGGATTCTCGTATTCGGAGAATCGCATCACGGTCCACGAGTGCTCGGTGAGATCGTGCGGGTTGTCGTAGACGCCCGTATTGACGCCGATTTCGTCGCGCAGGTCGTTCCACTCCATGCACGCGGTCTGGCAGGCCTTGCAGCCAATGCACTTGGTCACGTCGATGAGCTTCGCGACCTCGCCCGTGACCGGTTCGCGCACGCCGGGTGGCGGCGTGGTGGTGGCCGAAAGGCGCTTGATGTCGAGTGATTGAAATGCCATGGTTCGCGCCCCCTATGCCTTTTCGACTTTCACAAGGAACGACTTGAACTCGGGTGTCTGCGAATTGCCGTCGCCCACGGGTGGCGTGAGCGTATTCGTCAGATAACCCGGTTTCGTGAGCCCCTTGAAGCCCCAGTGCAGCGGCACGCCAACGGTATGGACGGTCTTACCTTCGATGGTGAGCGGCTTGATGCGCTTGGTGACCACGGCCACGGCAATCAGATAGCCCCGATTGCTCGACACCTTCACGCGCTCGCCCGCCACCACGCCCACTTCCTTCGCAAGCGCCTCGCCGATCTCCACGAACTGCTGCGGCTGGATGATCGCGTTCAGCCGCGCGTGCTTCGTCCAGAAGTGGAAATGCTCGGTGAGCCGGTAGGTGGTCGCCACATGCGGAAACTGCTGCGCGGTCCCGAAGGTCTTGCGGTCGTCGGGGAACACGCGCGCCGCCGGATTGCTCGTGGCAAGCGGATTGTTCGGATGGAACGGGTTGTAGCCGAGCGGGTTCTCAAACGGTTCGTAGTGCTCAGGGAATGGACCTTCGTTCATGCCGTCGCGGGCGAAGAAGCGCGCCACACCCTCGGGGTTCATGATGAACGGCCCCATGCCCAGATCAGGCGCTTCGTCGGCCTTGTAGTCGGGAATGTCCGCGCCGGTCCACGCGCTGCCGTTCCAGGCAATCAGCTTGCGGGTGGGATCGAAAGGCTTGCCCGCCACGTCGCACGAGGCGCGGTTGTAGAGCACGCGCCGGTTCGCGGGCCACGCCCAGGCCCAGTTGAGCGTCTGGCCGATGCCCGTGGGGTCGTCGTTGTCGCGCCGGCCCATCTGGTTGCCCGCCTGGGTCCACGCGCCGCAGAAGATCCAGCAGCCGCTCGCGGTCGTGCCGTCGTCCTTCAGTTGCGCGAAGGCCGAAAGCTGCTCGCCCTTCTTCACGAGCACCTTGGCGGGATCTTTCGCATCGGTCTGGTCGGCGAGCGCACGGCCGTTGTACTCCTTCGCCAGTTCTTCCGGCGTCGGGCTCGCGGGATCCGAATACGGCCAGTCGAGCTTGACGATCGGGTCGGGCAGCTTGCCGCCGTCCTTCTGGTACGCCGCGCGCATGCGCAGGAAAAGGCCCGACATGATTTCGAGGTCGCTCTTCGCTTCGCCCGGCGGCTCCGCGCCCTTCCAGTGCCATTGCAGCACGCGGCTCGAACTCACGAGCGAGCCGTTTTCCTCCGCGAAACACGTGGTAGGCAGACGGAACACCTCGGTCTGGATCGCAGTCGGGTCGACGTCGTTATAGTCGCCGTACTTCTTCCAGAACTCGGACGTTTCGATGGCGAGCGGGTCCATGATCACGAGCCACTTGAGCTTGCTGAGCGCGGAAACCGTCTTGGCCTTGTCCGGCGCGGACGCAATCACGTTGAAGCCCTGGCAGATATAGCCGTTGACCTTGCCCTGATTCATCAGCTCGATGGTCTGCAACAGGTCGTACGGCTTGTCGAGCTTGGGCAGCCAGTCGTAGCCCCAGTTGTTGTCCTTCGTGGCCGCATCGCCCCACCACGACTTCATGAAGCTCACGAAGAAGGCGCCGTAGTTCTTCCAGTAGCTCAGCTGATTCGGCCGCATGGGCTGCGCGGCGCGCTTCTTGATGTACTCGCCGTAGTCCTGCTCCGCTTCGAACGGCAGCGTCATGTAGCCCGTGAGCAGGTTCGACATGAGCCCGAGGTCGGTCAGCCCCTGGATGTTCGAGTGGCCGCGCAGCGCGTTCATGCCGCCGCCCGCGATGCCGATATTGCCGAGCAGCAGCTGCACCATCGCGCCGGTGCGGATATTCTGCGAGCCGATCGAGTGATGGGTCCAGCCGAGCGCGTACATGATCGTGCCCGCGCGGCCGGGCTCGGCCGTGGTCGCAAGCATTTCGCACACCTTGAGGAATTTGTCCTTCGGCGTGCCGCAGACCTTCTCCACCATTTCCGGCGTATAGCGCGAGTAATGCTGCTTGAGCAGCTGATACACGCAGCGCGGGTTCTGCAACGTGTCGTCGGTCTTCACGAAACCGTCGTCGCCGAGCTCGTAGTTCCATGACGACTTGTCCGGATACGCATGCTTCTGCGGATCGTAGCCGGAGAAGATGCCGTCGTTGAACGCGTAGTCCTCGCGCACGATGAACGAGAAGTCCGTGTAGTTCTTCACGTACTCGTGCTGGATCTTGTCGTTGGTGAGCAAATAGTTGATCACCGCGCCAAGGAAGGCGACGTCCGTGCCGGTGCGGATCGGCGCGTAGAAGTCCGCGACCGATGCCGTGCGCGTGAAGCGCGGGTCCACCACGATGAGCCGCGCCTTGCGGTGCGCCTTCGCCTCCGTGACCCACTTGAAGCCGCACGGATGCGCCTCGGCCGCATTGCCGCCCATCACCAGAATCACGTCCGCATTGCGAATGTCGACCCAATGGTTCGTCATCGCACCACGGCCAAACGTCGGGGCAAGACCTGCCACCGTCGGGCCGTGTCAGACACGCGCCTGGTTGTCGAATGCGAGCAGGCCCATGCTGCGGGCCACTTTGTGCGTGAGATAGCCAACTTCGTTGCTGCCCGCCGAAGCGGCCAGCATGCCCGTGGTCAACCAGCGGTTCACGGTCTTGCCGTCGTCGGTCTTCTCGACGAAGTTCGCGTCGCGATCTTCCTTCATCAGCTTCGCGATGCGGTCGAGCGCCTCATCCCACGACATGCGCTTCCATTCGTTCGTGCCGGCCGCCCGGTACTCGGGATACTTGAGGCGGCTCTCGCTATGAATGAAATCGATCAGGCTCGCGCCCTTCGGGCACAGCGTGCCGCGATTGACGGGGTGATCGGGATCGCCCTCGATATGGATGATGCTCGTCGTCGCGTTTTTCGCGCCATCGCCGAGACCGTACATGAGGATTCCGCAACCGACCGAGCAATACGGGCAGGTGTTGCGGGTTTCAGTGGTGCGCGCCAGTTTGTATTGTCGGACCTCAGCAAGCGCGTTGTCGGGTGCGAAACCCATCAACGCGAGGCTGGAACCCGCCAGCGACGTTGCCGTGACCTTGAGGAACTGGCGCCGGGACATCTGAAGCATGATTCGTCCTCGGCTCTGATTGTGGGTTTTTTCAGTATAAGACGTTTTGGGCGACGGATCGCGCTGGATGTTCGCGAGCGTCGCGCGCGCAGCGCGGGCTCGTCCGGGAACCACGCTTGCTAATATTGACTGGCGAATCAGCCATCTTTGTGACGAAAACGAACCACCGCGGGGCGCGCCACCATGTCAACGCTTTCCACCGAACGACTCCAGTCCGCCGCCCGCAAGGAAGCGTCGTGGGTGGTGGGCGCGCTGCGCCAGTTCATCGCCAACCGCTGTCCGTCGCTCGCGGCCAGCATCGCGTTCTATTCGGCGTTCTCGCTCGCGCCCACGCTCGTGATGGTGATCGCGGTGGCGGGCTGGTTCTTCGGCGACGACGCCGCGCGCGGCGAGCTGTTCCGCCAGGTCCACAACGTGCTTGGCGACGACGCCGCCGCAGGCATCACCACCATCGTGCAGAACGCGCACCGGGCGGGCGGCAAGGGCGGCGTCGCGGCGATCATCTCGCTCGCCCTGCTCGTGATCGGCGCTTCCGCAACCTTCTCGTCGCTCAATACCGCGCTGAACATCGTCTGGCCGCCGGACGGGCAGCGGCCCTCCAGCGTGTTCGCGCTCGTGCGCGTGCGGCTCATTTCGTTCAGCCTCGTACTGGGAGTCGCCTTCCTGCTGATCGTCTCGCTCGTGCTCGACACGGCGATCACGTTCGTCGGCCAGTGGATCTGGGGCAATTCTCCCTATGTGATCATCGGCAACCTGCTACAGCTCGCGGTGGGCCTGATCGTGCTCGCCGTCGCGTTCGGCGCGCTGCTGCGCTTTCTGCCCGACGCCGACGTGCGCTGGCGCGACGCGATGGTGGGCGGCATTGTCGCGGCGGTGCTGTTCTCGGCGGGCAAGAAGCTGTTCGCGCTCTATCTGGCGCACGCGGGCATGGCGACGGCCTTCGGCGCGGCCGGCTCGCTCGCGGTACTGCTCATGTGGCTGTATTTCTCGGCGGCGGTGTTGCTGCTCGGCGCGGAATTCTCGGCCGCGCGCGGGCGCATGCACGACCCGCGCGGCGCGTGGGGTTTCCTTGAGGAAACACCGCCTGGCAGCCGCGCGAAGCTGGCCTCGGTGCTGGCCGCCTCCACCATTGCGCCGGTGCTGGAAGCGCGCCAGGCGGCCGCACGACCGGCCGCCGCGCCACCTGCTGCCGTGCCGATCGGAAACACCGCGAGCGCCGGTGTGGCAGCGCCTGCGCCGTATGCGGCCGCTGTTTCGGCAGACAAATCGACACTATCGGAAACTCCGCTCAGCGCAATCGGGCGCGCGAGCGCCCACGGCGGCGAGTTCGGCCGGTTGAAAACGGGTCTTCAGATCCGCCGCTCGGTCGTGCGCATGGAGGACAGCGCCACCTACGCGGCCGCGCTGACGCTGGTCCAGGCGGGCCGCACGGTCGCCGCCGCCGACCGCTATGTGAAGCGCCATCCGTGGGGTTCGGTGCTGATCGTGGCGAGCGCGGCGCTCGCCATGACGGCCGCCGCGGGACGTCGCCAAGTGACGGAATTCGGGGCTCTCGGGCAAGCCGCCAAAGGCCGCGGCAAGGCCAAAAAATAACGCGCGTTTACGGAACTTTTATCAAAAATAACAATAATGTTCGATCAACAATCCAATATTTCTAAAAGCGACATAATCGACGGAGGCCCCGCCTGACAAGGCATTGTGGCCGGTGTCAGCTTTTCGCGACAAACTTTTTTTTTCAGTTCTAGTCGATTGGCCGCCTGCGTTATTCTCCATCGCGCAACAACTAAACAATCTCTGCGTGGAGAAAACAGAATGAAACGAGTCGCTCTCTCGACCCTCTCGGTGGCCCTGTTGGCCGCAGCCGGTGCCGCGCACGCTCAAAGCAGCGTGACCCTCTATGGTGTGATCGACGAATCGATCCAGTTCGCGCACAACACCGGCCCGGTCGGTGGCGCAGCCGGCAGTGACAACTTCTGGGGCCTCGCTGGCGGCAACCTGTCGGGCAACCGCTGGGGCCTGAAGGGCACGGAAGATCTCGGCGCAGGCCTGAAGGCGATTTTCCAATTGGAAAACGGCTTTGACATCAACAACGGCACGCTCGGCCAGGGCGGCAAGATGTTCGGCCGTCAGGCATTCGTCGGCCTGTCGCACGACCAGTACGGCACGATCACCCTCGGCCGCCAGTACGACCCGCTGGTCGACATGGTTCAGCCGCTGACCGCCGACAACTACTTCGGCAGCACGTTCGCAACGCCGGGCGACATCGACAACAACGACAACAGCTCGCGTACGAACAACGCAATCAAGTACGTTTCGCCGAGCCTGCAAGGCTTCCAGTTCGAAGGCATGTACGCGCTGGGCGGCGTGGCTGGTGCAACCGGTTCGGGTCAGAGCTGGGGCGCGGCTGCTACGTACGGCGTCGGTTCGTTCAACGTCGCCGGCGGTTACTTCCGCATGGACAACGGCTCGTCGCTGGCATCGCGTACGTCGGACGGCGTGGTTGGCTGGTCGTCGGCTGCAACGTCGGGCGCCGTGTTCGACAACCAGATCACCGCCGGCTACGCTTCGGCCAAGTCGATCGGTACGGCTTCGGTTGCTGCTCAATACGTCGCAGGTCCGTTCACGTTCGGCGCACGTTACAGCAACGTTCAGTTCAAGTCGGACGGCTACTCGACGTTCGGTTCGACGGAGCGCTACAACATCGCTGCCGGCTTCCTCGGCTATCAGCTGAACCCGGCCCTGCTGCTCGGCCTCGGCTACACGTACACGCACGGCGCTGGCGACACGTCGGCTACGTACAACCAGGTTTCGATCGGCGCGGACTACAACCTGTCGAAGCGCACCGACCTGTACGCTGTTGCCGCTTACCAGCACGCCAACGGCACGCAGCGCAACGCGGACGGCACGACGTCGGTCGCCGGCGCGGCAATCGGCTCGTACAGCTACAACTCGTCGACGAGCTCGCAAGAACTGGTCAGCCTCGGCATCCGCCACAAGTTCTAAGCAACGCATTGCACCGGGCTTCGGCCCGGCGCCGCAACCGGCTGACGAGCCATTGCGGCGATGCGAGCGAGACCACGCAGCTAAAAACCACACGCTGCACAAACCAGCCTCGGGCGCAAGCCCCGGCTGGTTTTTTTATGCCCGCCGCATTTTAGAATCCGCCCTCCAACCTTCCTTCCCGCACCGCCACCCGCCGCATGCGCGAGCGGACGTTTCAGCGCAATCGCACCAGTGCTTCGGCCGCGTGCTGCACGAATGCATCGCCCAACGTCGTAGCCGTACGCTGCGCGCCGCGCACGACATGGAGTGCGAACGGTAACGCCGGCGCAAAACGCTTCACGCCGACGCGTGCGCTCGCATGCTGGGCCGTGAGCGTGTCGACGAGCGCGATGCCCATGCCCGCCTCCACCATCGTCACCACGGACTGCGCCAGCGTCACCTCGACGCCAAGCTCGCGCGCCACCCCGCACCCGGCGAACATCCCGTCGATACGCATGCGCGCTTCGCTCCCCGCGGCCCAGGAAATGAAACGCTCGCCAGCGCAGTCTTGCGCCTGCACGACGCGCTTGCGCGCGAGGCGGTGTCCGCGCGGCACGATGCAGCGCAGCGGCCATTCGCCAAGCGTCTCGAGCCGCGCGCCAGGATGCGCGACGGCCTGCGTGACGAAGCCGACGTCGCAGCGTTGCGCGGCGACCCGTTCGGCGATTTCCGCCGCTTCGCCGGTCAGCAGTTCGAGATCGACGCCCTCGTGCTCGCCCGCGAAAGCGGCGGCCACGCGCGGCATGAAGTCCGCGCAAAGATCGGGCGACGCCGCGACGCGCACCACGCCGCGCCGTTGTGCACGAATCAGCGCGGCGGCCTGGGTCACGCGCTCGAAGCCGGTGAACGCGCGTTCGACTTCGTCGTGCAGCGCGTGCGCTTCGACGGTCGGCAGGAGACGTCCCTGGCGTCGCTCGAAAAGCGCGAGCTCCATCTTCGTTTCGAAGTCGGCGAGCAAGCGGCTCACCGCCGGCTGGGAAATGCCGAGCGCCGCCGCCGCGCGCGTCACGGTGCGCCACTGCATCAACGCACGAAAGGCTTCAACCTGGCGCAAACTGAGGTCGGCGGTAGGCATAAGATAATGTTATGGAAATTTCAGAATTACGAGTGGTGTCGGTGTTCTCAATCTGCTTTATCAACGAACGACCCGCTGCTGACGAACATAATACCGAATAGCCATCCATAACATCAGCACATACTTTCGGCAGCCCATGTTGCGTGGCGTGCACCAATGAAAAATCCCCGCGGGCTCGTCGCCGACGGGGATTTCTGGGTACTGACACGTAGCCGCCGCCCGAAGGGCGCGGCTGCGGCGCATTCAGCGCGATCAGGCTGCTGCTGCGTCCTTCAGCTTCTTCAGGGCGCGCGCCTTGATGCGAACCGATGCGGGCTTGGCCGGGAACCAGCGCTCTTCGCCCGTGAACGGATCCTTGCCGAAGCGCTTCTTCTTCGCCGGCACTGCCTGCACGACGATCTTCAGAAGACCCGACAGCGTGAATTCGCCAGCGCCCTTCTTGTGGACCGAACCGAGGATCGTGTCTTCCAGCGCGGCGAGCACGGCCTTGGCAGCCTTCGGCTCGACGCCTGCACGCTCAGCGACGTGGGTAGCCAGCGAGGCCTTCGTGAAGGTGTCCTTGATCGGCGACGGTGCGCCGGACGCCTTCACGGCGACCTTCTTAGCTGCGGCCGTCTTGGTGGCGGGCGCTTTCTTTGCAACAACCTTCTTGGCCGGGGCAGCTGCCTTTTTTGCGGCCACTTTCTTTGCGGAAGTCGGCATGTTTCTCCTACCAGTGTTGGTCAGTGAATCGAAGAAGCACAGCGGAATGCACATGCTTCAACGGCGGATTCTACATATGCGCAAGCGTTTTGCGTGAAGCTTTTGCATTGTCGTTACGATTTTGTTGCGCAACGCAGACTCTCGCGCGCATTTCGACGCCTGTTTACAGGGGTAAACGTGCACCGGCGACGCTCGCACGGCTGCCCGCGCGCGGCGCCTGGACCTGCTCGACGCGCATGCCTGTCGTCAGGAATACGCCATACGTATGGCGTTTTTGCGTGTTTTTGCTCGCGGCGATCCGTCAAAGCGTGTGCAGCAGCGTGGCGAGCGACGTCAACGCGGCGTCGATTTGCCCGGCGTCGACTGCACCGTAACCGAACAGAAAACCGCTTTGCACAGGCGCTTCGAGGTGAAACGGCGCGAGCGGATGCAGGCCGATCGACGCACCGCGCGCGGCCGCGGCGACCTTCGCCGCGTCGAGTGGCGCCACGAGCCGCGCCGCCAGGTGCAGCCCCGCCGTGTTCGGCGTGACCGCTTCGAGCCAGGGCGAAAGCGGCCCGCGCAGATGCGCGAGCAGCACGTCGCGGCGCTCCGAATAGCTTTGATGCATGCGCCGCAAGTGGCGCGCGAAGTGGCCGTTGAGCATGAAATTGGCGAGCGCCGTCTGCGTGAGCACACAGCCGTGGCCGTCGCCGATCTGCCGCGCGCGGGCGAGCGGCGCCGCGAGCGCGGCGGGCGGCACCATGTAGCCCACGCGCAGCTCCGGGAAAATCGTCTTCGAAAACGTGCCGACGTAGGCCACGAGACCGGCATTGTCGAGACTCTTGAGCGGCTCCATCGAGCGCCCCTCGAAACGGTATTCGCAGTCGTAGTCGTCTTCGATCACGAGCGCGCCGTGCGTCTGCGCCCATTCGAGCAGCGCCACGCGCCGCCCGAGACTCATCGGCATGCCGAGCGGAAACTGGTGCGAAGGCGTGACGTAGACGACCCGCGCCGCCTTGGGCAAACGCTCGATCACGAGGCCCTCGCCGTCCACGGGCACCGGCACGACCTTCGCGCCGAGCGCGGCGAAAATGTCGCGCGCGGGCGGATAGCCGGGGTCCTCCACCGCCACCACGTCGCCGCGTTCGAGCGTCACCCGCGCGAGCAGATCGAGCGCCTGCTGCGCGCCTTGCGTGACGATCACGTCTTCCCAGTTGGCCTGCACCGCGCGGTTGAAGGCGAGATAGCGCGAGACCGCGAGCCGCAGCTTCTCCTCGCCGGCCGGCTCGCGATACATGCCGTAGCCGCGCGCCTGCACGCGCAGCGCGTCGTTGATGCAGCGCCGCCAGATGTCGAACGGAAAGCGCGCTTTGTCCGTCACGCCGCCCGCGAAGTCGCACGCGAGCCGCGCGTCGAGGCGCGGCAGCGTGTCGCCCGCCGCGTGCGCTTGCGCCCGAGCCTGCCACCACGGCGTGGCCCGCGCGCCATGCGCCGCGCCGCTGGAAGCGCCGCCAACAGCGTCCGTGGTTTCGGCGGCGGCAGCGGTGGCCGCGCGAATCTGCGGAATCTCATGACCGCGTTCGCGCGCAGGCAGCCGTTCGAGCGTGTCGGCGACGAAGGTGCCCGAGCCGCGCCGCGAAATCAGATAGCCCTCCGCCAGCAGCCGCTCGAAAACGTCGAGCGTGGTCTTGCGCGACACGCCGAGCTGTCGCGCAAGATCGCGCGTGGAAGGCAGGCGCGTGCCGCCCGCGAGCCTGCCGTCGACGATGCTGTCGCGCAGTTGCCGGTAGATCTGGCCCGCGAGATCGCGACGGCCCGACACGGTGACGTGAAGTTCCATGGTGGCGCTGCCGGTATCGTTCGAGGGCGATCGGATGGGGTTGAGGAGGCTCTCGCGGGCGCGAAAGTGGTCACCCGAGATATTGCCAGAATGGCTATATAAAGGCGCCAGCGCGACGCATAAAGTGGCTTCCGTGGTCTACGCAGTCGAGCAGGTTTCAGCCCATCCGCAGTGGACGCAATTCAACTTGAGAGGTGAACGGTCATGCAAGCACGTCTGGATTTCTACAAGGCCAGCCCGGAAGGCACGAAGGCCATGGTTGCGCTCGAAGAGCGCGTGAGCAAGAGCTCGATCGAAAAGCCGCTCGCGGAACTGGTGCGCCTGCGCGCCTCGCAGATCAACGGCTGCGCGTACTGCGTGGACATGCACACCACGGACGCGCGCAAGGGCGGCGAAACCGACCGCAGGCTCGCCACGGTCTCGGTATGGCGGGAAACGCCGTTCTTCACGGAGCGCGAGCGCGCCGCGCTCGAATGGACCGAATCAGTCACGCTGCTCGCGCAAACCCATGTGCCCGACGAGGTTTGGGAACGCGTGAAGCCGCATTTCACCGAGCAGGAGATCGCCGACCTGACCTTGCTGATCATCGCGATCAACGGCTGGAACCGCATTGCGGTGACGTTCCGCAAGATGCCGGCCTGAGCATGAAGCGCGCCGCGTTCAGTCGCCGCTTAATACAAGGCGGCTGAACGCGGCGCGTGCGCGTTACGGCGGTAATCGAAACAAGAGACGCGACCGAGGCAACCCTGCGCCTACGATTGCGCCTCGCGCGCCGCGGCTTGCGCGAGGCTCTTTTCGTGGTGTTCGCGCGAGAGGCGGTTCATGAGCGGCAGCAGCAGCACGGCCACCACCACGCCGATCGACGCGAGCCAGCCAAGCCCCGTGAAGAGCCGCGTATAGAGCGGCAGCGAGGCGAGCGGATCGAGCTCGCCCGAGGGCATCTGCGCGAAATTGGCCACCACGCTGCCCAGATACTGCGAGACGCCGGTTGCGACGAAGTACGCGCCCATCATGAAGCCACTCATGCGCGCGGGCACGTAACGCGCGATCATCGCGAGGCCCAGGCCGCTCACGAGCAGTTCTCCGAGCGAATAGAGCCCGTAGCCGCCCACCATGAACCACGACGACACGCGCCCTTCCACCGCGTAGCGCCCGCTCATCGCGAACACGAAAAAGCCCGCCGCGACGACGGCGAAGCCGAGCGCATATTTCACGGCCACCGGCACGTCGCGCCCGCGCCGGGCAAGCACGGTATACAGCGCGGCGAGCACCGGAGAAAGCACCATGATCCACAGCGGGTTGAGCGCCTGGAACTGCGCGGGGCTCCAGCGGAACAGGTCGATGCCGAACAGCGTGAACTGCGGATCGACATTGCGCAGCGCGAAGAGCGTGAGCGACGTCGACATCTGCTGATAGAACACGAAGAACAGGATCACCTGGAGCGTGAGGATCAGCGCGGCGATCAGACCGGCCCGCTCGGCGTGCTCGCAGCGCACGAGCATCCAGCCGAAGATCGCCAGAATCGCGATGGCCGCGACATACACGCAGCCGCGCGCGATCGCCTCGTGCTGGAGCACGAACAGCGTGCCCGCGCCGAGCGCCACGGCGCCCACGGCCACGAGCGCGACCCGGCCCAGGTTCAGAGGTTGTTCGTCGGGGGCCGAGCCGATATGCGCGAGCGAGCGGCGCATCAGGAAGAAGTTGACGAGGCCGAGCACCATGCCCGCGCAGCACACGCCGAACGCGGCGTGCCAGCCCCAATGCTCCTTGATCCACGGCGTGGCGAGCATCGAGATGGTCGAGCCGATATTCACCGCCATGTAATAGATGGTGAACGCGCTGTCGAGCTGGGCGTCGTCGCCCTCGTAGATACGGCGCACGAGGTTTGCGGCGTTGGACTTGAAGAGACCGTTGCCGACCACGATCACCCCCAGCGACGCATACATGTGCTGAAGGCTGTCGTTGGGCAGGGCGAGCATCAGATACCCCGCCGCGAGAATCGCCGCGCCCGCCAGCATCGAGCGCCGCGCGCCGAGCACCTGGTCGCCGATCCACCCGCCGATGGCGGGCGCCGCGAATACGAGCGCCACGAAGGCGCCCCAGGTGAGGTTGGCGTGGCGGTCGGTGAAGCCGACCTTTTCGACCATGAACAGCACCAGCAGCGCCGCCATGCCGTAGTAACCGAAGCGCTCCCACATCTCGATCAAGAACACCGTCGTAAACGAGCGGGTGCGGCTGGGCGGAGTCGTGGCTGGCGTGTTCATGGCGCTTGTTTCCTGTCGCGGTCCTGCATTGCGCGCGATTGTACGCACGCGCACCGGGCGTTGCGCGCAGCGTGCGCCGCTGGCAGTTTTTGCAGCGTTTTTGGCACGGTAGCGCGCCCGCGCAAGGCTACAGTGATTCCCGTCCGCCCGGCACGCCGCCGGCTTTTTACGATACCCAAACCTTGATCGGGGACACTCCATGGCGCTGCAAATCGGCTTTCTCGTCTTTCCCAACGTCCAGCAACTCGACCTCACCGGCCCCTATGACGTGCTCGCCTCGATGCCCGACACGCAGGCGCGGCTCATCTGGAAAACGCACGAACCCGTACGCTCCAGCACCGGCCTCACGCTCACGCCGGACACGACCTTCGACGACTGCCCGCCCCTCGACGTGATCTGCGTGCCGGGCGGCAGCGGCGTCGGGCAACTGATTCCCGATGAGGAGACGCTCGCCTTCCTGCGCCGCCAGGCGAGCGAGGCGCGCTATGTCACCTCGGTTTGCACGGGCGCGCTCGTGCTCGGCGCGGCCGGGCTGCTGCGCGGGCGGCGCGCGACCACGCACTGGGCCTTTCACGAACTGCTGGAGCCGCTGGGCGCGCTGCCCGTGAAGGCGCGCGTGGTGCGCGACGGCAACGTGCTGACCGGCGGCGGCATCACCGCGGGCATCGATTTCGCATTGACGCTGGCCGCGGAGCTGATCGGCGAAGAGGCCGCCCAGGCGCTCCAGCTGGAACTCGAATACGCGCCGGCGCCGCCCTTCGACGCGGGCGACCCCGCCACCGCCCCGCGCGCGATCGTGGAAAGGTTGCGCGCGCAATCAGCCGCCTCGCTCGCCGAGCGCGCGCGTATCGTCGCAGCGGCCGCCGCGAAGCTCTAGACCCCGGGCTTCAGGCTTCAGGCCACCCTCGCCACGTGCCAGGGTCTGCGCTTGCTACCGTCTTTAACGTGGATCGTATACATTGTTTGCCGGGCGAGCCGGGTATGCAGCACGCACGGCCCGCCCGGCCGCCCAGCCCTGGGCAAGCCGTACAAACCAATCATTAGGGGATTTGATGCGCTCCACCACCAGCAAGCTCGCTCTCGCCGCGGCGACCGCCGCATTCCTGATCGGCGCCGCCGCGCCGGCATTCGCGCAAACCGAAGCCAGCGCACCGGCCGCCGCCGAGGCCGCCGCCTCGCAACCGCTCACCGCCAAGGAGCAGAAGAAGCAGGCCAAGGCGCAAGCCAAAGCGCAGCACAAAGCCGAACGCAAGGCTGCCCGCGCGAAAAATACCGCCGAGCTGAAGAAGCTGGAAGACGCGGGCTACAAGCCGGCGCTGAACGACCCGAACTATCCGCAGAACCTCCAGGACGCACAGAAGAAAGCCAACGCAGCCGCCGGCGCGAGCCAGTAAGGCGCATCGCCGCCGCGCGCGATCATCGCGCGCAGCACCTGGTCGTTCACGCGCTCTTTCTCGCGTAGTCAAAACATTCTGCATGCGTTCGAAACGGCCCTCGCGCCGCTTCGAACGCCTCTGGCTCCAGCCACCCCTCTGCGCCACGACACGTAAATCGCGCTGATTGCGCCATTCGCGCGCCTATTCGCGCGCTGTTCTTGCGCTGTTCGCATGCCTCTCCCGCCGGCTCCCGCACGCCCGCGCCGGACACCCCGAACGCTTCATCAGTCGAATGGCAGTACCATCCGCGAAGCGATCGCGCCGCTTCATCCGGCAACCGCACGTCAAACAGCATCGCAACCAGCAAGACCGCCCCATCGACGCTGCACGCGCTTCACATCGGCGCGCCACATGCATGCCCAACATGGAGTCATCGTCATGAACGCACCCCAGCCGGCCGCCAACGCGAGCGCCGGGCCGCAGAAAAAAGGCATACCTGTGGGCCTGATCGCGGGCGTGATCGCCCTCGTCGTCGTGCTTGTGCTGCCCCTGCCCGCGAGCCTGCCACCCGCCGGACAGCGCATGCTCGCCATCCTCGCCTTCGCCGTGGTCGTGTGGCTCACCGAGGCCGTGTCGTACGAGGCGAGCGCCATCATCATCACCTCGCTCATGGCGTTTCTCGTGGGCACCGCGCCCACCATCGAGAACCCGGCCGTCATGTATGGCACCAACAAGGCCATCACCATGGCGCTCGCGGGCTTCTCCAACTCCGCGCTCGCGCTCGTGGCGGGCGCCCTCTTCATCTCGGCGGCAATGACCGTCACGGGCCTCGACCGGCGCATCGCGCTCGTCACGCTCTCGCTCATCGGCACCACCACGCGGCGCATCCTGATCGGCGCCATCGCCGTGACCATCGTGCTCTCGCTCGTCGTGCCGAGCGCCACCGCGCGCAGCGCCTGCGTCGTGCCGATCATGGTGGGCGTGATTTCCGCGTTCGGCGTGGACAAGCGCTCGAATATCGCGGCGGGCATCATGATCGTGGTGGCCGAGGCCACCAGCATCTGGAACGTCGGCATTCAGACCGCCGCCGCGCAAAACCTGCTCACCGTGGGCTTCATGGACAAGATGCTCGGCGCGCGCGTCACCTGGCTCGACTGGCTCATCGCGGGTGCGCCGTGGGCGATCGTGATGTCGGTGGCGCTGCTTGTCATCGTGCTCAAGATGATGCCGCCGGAAGCCGACGCGATCGCGGGCGGCAAGGAAGCCGTCGAAGCGTCGCTGCGCGAACTCGGCCCCATGACGGGCCCGCAAAAACGCCTGCTGGGCGTCGCCATCGGCTTGCTGTGTTTCTGGGCGACCGAAGGCAAGCTGCACCCCTTCGACACCACTTCCGTCACTTACGTGGGCCTCGTGCTGCTGCTGTTGCCGCGCTTTGGCGTGATGGACTGGAAGACCGTGCAGAACCGCATTCCCTGGGGCACGGTGATCGTGTTCGGCGTGGGCATCAGCCTCGGCACGGCGCTGCTCACGACGAAGGCGGGCCAGTGGCTCGGCGACCTCGTCGCGCACCACACGGGGCTCGACACCGCCAGCCCGTTCATGGCCTTCGCGATTCTCTCGGCCTTCCTCATCCTCATTCACCTCGGTTTTGCGAGCGCCACGGCGCTCACCTCCGCCATGTTGCCGATTCTGGTGTCGGTGCTCCAGTCCATGCAGGGCGACTTCAACCGGCTCGGGCTCACGATGCTGCTCGGCTTCGTCGTGAGCTTCGGCTTCATCCTGCCGATCAACGCGCCGCAAAACATGGTGTGCCTCGCCACGGAAACCTTCACGGCGAAGCAGTTCGCGCGCGTAGGCATCGTGCTCACGATAGTCGGCTACCTGCTCCTGCTGCTGTTCGCCGCGACGTGGTGGCGCTGGCTGGGCTGGATCTGAACGCCGCACTCCAACCTGTTACCGCCAGGGAGGCCGCTCATGGAAGTCAATATCGATGACGCACGCCGCTACGCCACGGCCGTGCTCACGCAAGTCTCGGTGCCCGCGGACATCGCCGCCGACGTCGCCGATCACCTGATCGAATCCGACCGCGTGGGCTACGCGAGCCACGGTCTCTCGATCCTGCCGAACTACCGGCGCGTGCTGGCCGCGGGCTTCGTCACGCCCGACGGCCGCGCCGAGCGCGTGGTGGACCGCGGCAGCCTGATCGCCTACGACGGCCACAGCGGCTTCGGCCAGCACGTGGGCAAAGTCGTGATCGACGACGCCATCGCGCGCGTGCGCGAGCACGGCCAGTGCATCGTGACGCTGCGCCACAGCCACCATCTCGGGCGCATGGGCCACTACGGCGAAATGGTCGCGGCGCAAGGTTATGTGCTGCTGGCCTTCACCAACGTGGTCAACCGTCCGCCGATCGTCGCGCCGTTCGGCGGACGCGAGGCGCGCCTCACGACCAATCCGCTGTGTTTCGCGGGGCCGCTGCCGGGCGGCCGGCCGCCTTTCGTGGTGGATATCGCCACCAGCGCGATCGCCGTCAACAAGGCGCGCGTGCTCGCCGAAAACGGCCTCGAAGCGCCGGAAAACTCACTGATCGACGCCAACGGCCAGCCGACCACCGACCCGAACGTGGTGTTCGCCAACCCGCCCGGCGCGCTGCTGCCGTTCGGTCTGCACAAGGGCTACGCACTCGTGCTCGTGGCGGAGCTGCTCGCGGGCGTGCTCTCGGGCGGCGGCACGATCCACCCCGACAATCCGCGCAATGGCGTCGCCACCAACAATATGTTCGCGCTGGTGCTCGACCCGCAGGTGGACTTCAACACGACCTGGCGCTCGCAGCAGGTCGAAGCGTTCCTCGACTATCTGCTCAGTTGCCCGCCCCAGGACCCCGCGCAACCGGTGCAGTATCCGGGGCAGTACGAAGCGGAAAATCGCGCGCGGCACATGCAGACCATCGTACTGCCCGATTCCGTGCGCAAGCCCTTCGCCGATCTGGCGAGCGAACTGGGCGTCGTGCCGCTCGCGCCGCTTTGAGCGGACCTGCGTTGCCCAAAACAAAAGGCCGTGCGGGTCGCAAACCCGCACGGCCTTTTCATTCGCAGCGCTTACCTTACACCGCGACCGCACCCACATAGTTCTCGGCCATCGCCGTGGCGGCGGCGCGCGACGTGGTGACGTGCTCCAGTTCCGCGACCTGCAAGCGCTGTTCGAACGGCGAGGCGTCGTCGAGGCGGTGCATCATGCGCGTCATCCAGTACGAGAAATGCTCGGCGCGCCAGATGCGGCGCAGCGCCGTTTCGCTATAGGCGTCGAGCAGATCGGTGCGGCTCTCCTTGTAGAAGGCCACGAGCGCGGCGGTCAGCACGCGCACGTCCGACACCGCGAGATTCAGGCCCTTCGCGCCCGTGGGCGGCACGATATGCGCCGCGTCGCCCGCGAGAAAGAGGCGGCCGTGCTGCATCGTCGTGGAAACGAAGCTGCGCATGCCCACGATGTTCTTCTGGAAGATCTTGCCCTCCACGACCCGATGGCCTTCGAGCGAATCGACGCGCGCGTGCAGCTCGGCCCAGATGCGGTCGTCGGACCAGTTGTCGACGTTGTCCTTCGGATCGCACTGGAAATACATGCGCTGCACGTTCGGCGAGCGCGTGCTGATGAGCGCGAAGCCGCGCTCGTGGCGCGCGTAGATCAGCTCGTCGGAGGTGGGCGGCGCCTCGGCGAGAATGCCGAACCAGCCGAACGGGAACACGCGCTCGTAATCCTGGCGCAGCGACGCCGGAATCGCGGCGCGCGACACGCCGTGAAAACCGTCGCAGCCGATCACGTAGTCGCAGTGCAGTTGGTGTGCTTCGCCTTCGTGCGTGAAGCGGATCGACGGCGAATTGCTTTCGATGTCGTGAATCGACGTGTTCGACACGTTGAAGAACAGCTTGCCGTCCGCGGCCACGCGCGCGGCCACGAGGTCCTTGAGCACTTCGTGCTGCGCATAGACGGTGATGGCCTTGCCGGTGAGGCCGGTGAGATCGATGCGGCGGCGCTTGCCTTCGAACGCCAGCTCGAAGCCGTGATGCACCGCGCCTTCGGCCTGCATGCGCGCGCCGACGCCGGCTTCGGTGAGCACGTCCATCGTGCCTTGCTCAAGCACGCCGGCACGAATGGTCGATTCGATCTGCTCGCGGCCGCGCAGCTCCAGCACGACCGAGTCGATGCCGCGAAGGTGCAGAAGATGGGAAAGAAGCAGGCCCGCGGGCCCTGCGCCGATGATGCCAACCTGGGTGCGCATGGATGTCTCCTGAATGCGGCGTTGCTTGAATTGATTTTTGGCAAGTTTCGCCGCAGGGTCCGTTATCGCGCAACGCGATATGGCGAATATGGACTATCCCGATTTCGAATAACGTGACAAAGCTGTGGCGCTCGCGCGGAACGGAAATTGCTCATCGGCACGCTTCGCCTGCGCCCGCCACCTGGGCGTTCGCGTGCTCCCCGTCACCAAGAACACCGCGCCCATGCCTTTTCCGCTCCGCTCCCAGTCCGCCAATCCCAGAACGAAACACCGCTTCGCACCGCTTACAGCTTCGCTTGCCGCTTCATTCGCAGCCTCATTCGCAGCCGCGCTGAGTCTCACGCTTGCGCTCGCCAACGACGCCGGCGCGGCCGAAGTCCAGGCCGCAGCCGCCTCCACCGTCGCTTCCGCGCCCGTGCAAGCCAGTGGGCAGGAATTACAACCGTCCGCGCAATCGGCAAAATCGCCAAAGCCGGTTCACACGCCCGAGCAGCACGCCGCCGCCAAAGAAAACCAGCCCGCCACGCCCGCGGACCTGTACGGCCGCCTCTACCACGACGTCCAGCTCGCGCAGATCTTTCCCGACAGTAAAACGTTCGCCGACATGCTGCCGAACGAGCGTCCCGGCCAGATCACGGCGGCCTACGAACGCTGGCGCGCACAGCACGCCGCCGACCGCGACGCCGCCGCGCACAAGGCCGCGCTCACGCAGTTCGTGAACCAGTACTTCACCGCCCCGGCGCAAACCGGGGACCACTATGTTTCCGATCCGAACCAGGACGTGGTCGGCCATATCGACACGCTCTGGAACGTGCTGAGCCGCCGCCCCGACGCGAAGCCGAACCCGTATTCGTCGCTGCTGCCGCTGCCCTATGCGTATGTCGTGCCGGGCGGGCGCTTCAACGAGATCTACTACTGGGACTCGTACTTCATCATGCTCGGGCTGGAGGCGAGCGGCGGCCACGAACTCGCGCTCGACGAGCTGAACAACTTCGCCGCGCTGATCGACCGCTACGGGCACATCGCGAACGGCAATCGCACGTATTACCTGAGCCGCTCGCAGCCGCCGTTTTTCGCGCAGATGGTGAGCCTCGTCGCGGAAAAGGACGGCGACGCCGTCTACCTGCGCTACCTGCCGCAATTGCGCAAGGAATACGACTACTGGATGGCGGGCGCGCAAACGCTCAAGCCCGGCCATGCCGCGCGCCATGTGGTGCGCCTGCCCGACGGCACGCTGCTCAACCGCTACTGGGACGCGCGCAACCGCCCGCGCGACGAGTCGTATCGCGAAGACATCCTCACGGCGCGCGCGACGCCGCAGCGCGACGCCTCGGACCTCTGGCGCAACCTGCGCGCGGGCGCGGAAACGGGTTGGGATTACAGCTCGCGCTGGCTCGCCGACGGCCGCACGCTCGCGACCATCGACGTGACCTCGCTCGCGCCCGTGGACCTCAATTCGCTGATGGTGATCCTCGAACGCACGCTCGCGAAGGCCTACGGCCTCAAGGGCGACGCGCGCGAAGCCCAATTGATGACGAAGCGCGCCCAGCAACGCGCCGACGCCATTGACCGCGTGCTCTGGGATCCGCAACTGCACGCGTTCAGCGACTACGACTTCGCGCACCGCACGCTCACGCACCGGCTCACGGCGGCAACGCTGTACCCGCTTTATGCGGGCGTCGCGACCCGATCCCAGGCGCAGGACGTGGCCGCCGCCGTGCGCGCCGGACTGCTGCGCCCGGGCGGCCTCGCCACCACCCAGGTCGCCACGGGCCAGCAGTGGGACGAGCCCAACGGCTGGGCGCCGCTGCAATATCTCGCGGTGATGGGGCTGCGCCGCTACGGCGAGCAGGCCCTCGCGCAGGAAATCGCCACCCGCTGGATCGCGACGAATCTCGCCTACTACGAGCGCACGCACAAACTGGTCGAGAAATACGACGTGAGTGCTTCGGCCACGAAGGCGTCCTCGGCGGGCGGCGGCGAATATCCGTTGCAGGACGGCTTCGGCTGGACCAATGGCGTGCTGCGCGTGCTGCTTCAGATGTATCCGCCCGCCGCTGCCGCTTCTGCCCAAGCACCTGCTTCCGCGCAGGGTACGCGGACCGGCTCCCCAGCGGCGAACACGGCTGCGCCAGCCAGCGCTCCGTAAGCGAGCGCTGCGCGCGCCTTCACAGGGCGCGCGCAGCGTGTCGGGCGTACACTTTTTGCCGTACCGCAGCGTATTGCCCGCATTTGCACTCCCCGCCGCCAACCGTCCGGAGTTCCCCATGCGCAACGAAACGGCATTCTTGTTCGACCTCGACGGCACGCTCGTCGACAGCGTCTACCAGCACGTGCTCGCGTGGAAGGAAGCCCTCGACGCGGACGGCATCGAGCTTTCGGTGTGGCGCATCCATCGCCGCATCGGCATGAGCGGCGGCCTGTTCATGAACCAGTTGCTGCGCGAAACGCACGAGGCCATCTCGCCGGAGCGCATCGCCCGGCTCCAGCAACTGCACGCCGACGCCTACCGCCGCCACTCCGACCAGGTGCGCCCGCTGCCCGGCGCACGCGCGCTGCTCGACGCGCTCACCGCCGCGCAGGTGCCGTGGGCCATCGCCACGAGCGGGCGGCTCGCCACGGCTTCCGTGAACCTCCAGGCGCTCGGCGTGGACCCGGCCGTCACCACCGTCGTCACGCGCGACGAAGTGCGCCACGCCAAGCCCGACCCCGATCTTTTCGTGGGCGCGGCCCTGCGCCTGAACGTGCCGATCGAGCGTTGCATCGTGGTAGGCGACAGCGTCTGGGACATGCTCGCCGCGCAGCGCTGCCGCGCGCTCGGCGTGGGCTTGCAGTCTGGCGGCTACGGCACCGAGGAACTGGAGCGCGCGGGCGCGCTGCGCGTGTACGAAGATCCCGCCGATCTGCTCGCCCATCTCGACGAAATCAGTGCGCGCGACTGAGCGCCCTGAGCGCACCCTGAGCGCACCCTGAGCCGCGCGCACGAAACTTGCGCACCTCGAAATCGTGCAGTGCAACGCCGCTGCCGCGCCATGTGCTGCATGTCGCGCGCCAACGGCGTATGCTGACAAGGGTCAACTCGACAACTCTCCGACCGGCTCGCGCCCCCCGCTGCGATGAATGCCTCCGCCCATGCCTCCGGTTCCCCAAGCGCGCCGCGCGTGACAGTGGTCGTGCTCACGCGCAACCACGTGCGTCAGGTCGTCGATACCGTTGCGCGCCTCACCGCGCTGCCCGAGCAGCCCGACGTGATCGTGGCCGACAACGGCTCCACCGACTCCACCGTGAGCCTGCTGGCCTCGTTGTTCCCGCAGGTGCGCATCGTGCAGTCGCTGGGCGACCGCGGCATGGCCGGCTTCAATCGCGCCGTGCTGCTTGCCCGCACCGAGTACGTCGCGTGCTGCGATGACGGCACCTGGTTCGCGCCGGGCGCGCTCGCCCGCGCGGCGAAGCTGCTCGACGCCCACGCGCAGGTGGCCGTGCTCAACGCGCGCGTGGTCGGCGGCGACGAACGCGAGATCCACCCGGCCTGCCTGATGCTCGCCGCCACCTCGCCCGGCGCCGACAACCCCGCCGGCCCGGTGCTCGCGAATTTCATGGCGGGCGCGTGCATTTTCCGCGCGAGCGTGTTTCGCGCGCTCGGCGGCTACGAAGCACGGCTCTCGCACGGCGGCGCGGAGGAACTCGCCGCGCTCGACCTGCTTGCGGCCGGCCATCAGATCGCCTACTGCGAGCAGGCGCTCGCACATCGCGAGCCGCTGTATCACTGGTTCACGCGCGCGCAGCATTGTGCGCGCGCGCGCAACGCGGCCTGGGTTGCCTGGATGCGCCTGCCCATGCGCGACGCGCTCGCGGCCACCGGGCGCGCGCTCGCCGTGTTCGCGCGCCAGCGCTCGCTCGGGCCCGCCGGCGTGGCGCTGCTGCGCGGCGCGTTCTGGACCTGGCGCCGGCGCCGCGTGGTGCCGCCGCACGTCGTGCTGCTCACGCGCCAGGTGCGCCGTGCGGAACGCCACGTGCGCGCAGGGATTCCGGCCATGGCCGAAAAGTACGACCGCTCGGGCCAGCGAGCGTGGTAAGCTGCGGCGCCCGCCGCGCGCGGGCGTCCATTCAAGAGGCTCATTCCAGACCCGAGGACCATGACGACGCCCGACTCCGGCATCGCCCCGCACGGCAGCCCAGCGCAACCTCCCGAAAAGCCCCCGACCAAAGGCCATAGCGAACGGCGCTTCGAGGCGCTCGTGCAGCCCATCGAGGACTACGCAATCTTCCTGCTCGACACGCACGGCCACATCGTGAGCTGGAATCGCGGCGCGGCCCGCATCAAGGGCTACGAGGCGCACGAGATCATCGGACAGCATTTTTCGCGCTTTTACACCGAAGAAGCCAAGGCGCGCCGCTGGCCCGATCACGAGCTGGAACAGGCCGCGCTGCACGGACGCTTCAACGACGAAGGCTGGCGCGTGCGCAAGGACGGCACGATGTTCTGGGCCAACGTCGTCATCACCGCCCTGCGCGAGCGCGACGGCTCGCTCTCGGGCTTCGCCAAGATCACGCGCGACCTCACCGCCGAGCGCCGCCAGGTCGAGGCGCTGCGTCTGTCCGAGGAACGCTTTCGCCTGCTCGTGGAGAGCGTGACCGACTACGCGATCTTCATGCTCGATCCGCAGGGCTACGTGGTGAGCTGGAACACCGGCGCGACCAACCTGAAGGGCTACCGCCCGGCCGAGATCGTCGGCCAGCATTTTTCCGTGTTCTACCCGCCCGAGGACGTGAGTGCCGGCCTGCCCGAGTGTGAACTGCGGCGCGCGGCCGACGAGGGCCGCATGGCGACCGAAGGCTGGCGCGTGCGCAAGGACGGCTCGATGTTCTGGGCCAACGTCACGCTCACCGCGGTGCACGACGGCCACGGCCGCCTCACCGGCTTCGCCAAGGTCACGCGCGACATGACCGAAAGCCGCCGCACCGACGAGCTGGAGCATTCGAGCGAGCAGATGAAGCAGTTCCTCGCCATGCTCGCGCACGAATTGCGCAACCCGCTCGCGCCCGTGCGCAACGCCGTGGCCACCATGCGCCTCATGGACGCGCCGAGCCCCGAGATCGAGCGCGCGCGCGAAATGATCGACCGGCAGATCGTGCACCTCACGCGGCTCGTGGACGACCTGCTCGACGTCGGCCGCATCACCTCGGGCAAGATCGAACTGCGCGAGGCGCCGCTCGATTTGTGCGAAGTGGTCACGCACGCCATCGACGCCGCGCAGCCTTTCACCTCGGCGCGCAGCCAGCACGTCGAGGTGCGCATGCCCGCCGCGCCGCTCACCATGACGGGCGATCACACGCGTCTCGTTCAGGTGCTGCAAAACCTGCTGCACAACGCCTCGAAGTTCTCGCCCGACGGCAGCCGCATCGTCGTGGACGTGCGCCCCGCCGCGCGCGCCGTGCAAATTCAGGTGAGCGACGAGGGCCGCGGCCTGCGCCCCGGCACCTTCGAGTCGATCTTCGGCCTCTTCAGCCAGGACCGCTCGATGCCGGGCCCGGTCGAAAACGGGCTCGGCATCGGCCTCATGCTGTGCCGCTCGCTCATCGAGTTGCACGGCGGCACGATTTCCGCCACGAGCGAAGGCCACGCAAAGGGCAGCACCTTCACGATCCGCCTGCCGTTCGCGCGCGAAGCGACGCATCCCGCGCACGCCGCGCCGCTCACGGCGAATGCGGCGGAACTCGCGGCGCTCGCCGAAGCCGGCGTGCCGCCCATGCGCGTGCTCGTGGTGGACGACAACCGCGACTCGGCCGACAGCCTCGCGATGCTGCTCGAACTCAAGGGGCACGACGTGCGCGTGGCCTATAGCGCGGCGCACGCGCGCGAGGAAGTGGACGGCTTCACGCCGAACGTCGCGTTCATCGACATCGCCATGCCCGAAATCGACGGCTATGCCGCCTTACGCGAACTGCGCGCGCTGCCCCCGCTCGCGCACACGATGTTCGCGGCGATGACGGGCTTTGGCCAGGCCGCCGACGTCGAACTCACGCGCGAGGCGGGCTTCGAGATGCATCTCGTGAAGCCCGTGGACGCCGCGCTGTTCGACGAAGCGATCGCCCTTGCGGCGGCGCGGCGCAAGCGCTGAGCCGCTGGCGCGCTCAACCCGCCTTAAGGCGCGACGGGCACGAACGGCCGGTATTCCACCTCGGCCCCGCGCACGACGATCGCCGTCGACTCCGGCACTTCGGCCCAGACCTCGGGCCGGTCGCCCAGCGGCTCGGAGACGAGCAGATACGCGTCGTCGCCCGCCGCCGTGATGCGCGGATCGTCGGGATACAGCTCGCGCAAATGCCGGAACGACGTGGTGTGAAAAAGCGAGCGCGAATTACGCTCGCTCGAATAGCGCGCGGCGACGATCTGCTCGCCGTCGCACGCGCATACCGTCATGTTCAGCGCAGGCTCGATGCCGTGCTTTTTCGCGGTGGCCTCGACGAAACCGGCCATGCGTTCGAGCGCGGTGACGGGCTCGATTTCGAGTCCGAATGTCATCGCCAGATAGAACATGGTTTCCGAGTCGGTCGAACCTTCTAGCGCGTTGAAACGATCCGGATCGATCGCCACGAGCAGGTCGCGCCGGATGAGCGGGTAGCTGCGAATCAGCCCGTTGTGCGCGAAGATCCAGCGCCGGTGGCGAAACGGATGGCAGTTGGTCTCCTGCACCGGCGTATCGGTCGCCGCTCGGATATGCGCAATGAACATGGGCGCGTGCACGGCGCGCGCAAGCTCGCGCAGGTTGCGGTCGTTCCAGGCCGGATGCACGCTGCGGTAGCGATACGGAATGTCGTGCGGGTCCTGGAACCAGCCCATGCCGAAGCCGTCGCCATTGGTGGTGGTGGCACCCTTGGTGGAGTGCAGGCTTTGGTCGATCAACGAATGGCGTGCGTGAAACAGCACGGTTTCGAGTTGCACGGGGTTGCCGGAATAGGCTAGCCAGCGGCACATGATGGTCTCCTTCGAAAGGTTGCTTTCGTATGCCGCCCGCTTGCGTGATTCGCTTGCGTGCTTCGCCTGTTTAGACCGCTTACTTCACGGCGCGCAGGTCGGCGATTGGCGTGAGAAAGCCGGTCAATCCTGTGAGTATGATCTGCACCCCGATGCACAGGAGCAAGAACGACGATACGCGCATGGCCACGCGCGTGCCCTCCACACCGAGGTATTGCGAAAGCCGCGCGGCGCGGCTGTATACGTAATAGATCACCAGCATGACAAGCGTGGAAATCACGATCGATGCGAAGCTCGAAAGCAGCCACGCCGACAGCTTGTGCGTGCGGTTGGCGTTCAGCGCGATAGCCGTGGCGATGGAGCCGGGGCCGGTGGTGAGCGGAATCGTCAGCGGGAAAAAGGCCTTGCCGGAAGCCGAACTCGCGCTCATGGGCTTGATCGGGTGATCGACCGAGGCCGGTTCGGGCTCGGGCGCATTGAGCATTTGCCAGCCGCTCACGGCCACCGCGAGGCCGCCGCCGATGCGCAGCGCTTCCATCGAAATGCCGAAGAAATGCAGGATGGGCGTGCCGACGAAAAACGCCGCGACCAGCACGAAGAACGCGTTGATCGCCACTCGCTTGGCGAGCAGGCGACGTTCTTCGTCGGTGAGGTTCGCGGTGCGGTCGAGAAAGACAAAGGCGACGCCAATGGGGTTGATGATGCTGATCAGTCCGGTGAAACCGAACAGGATGTCTGAAATCAGGCTTTCGATCATGAAGTCGATCCGTTAAAGGCAAGCGGCGTACGGCGCGCCGGGCTGCGAGAAGTGTAGCCGGATCGGCGTTTCGCGTGCCTGATCGATGTCGCCCCGATCCCCGAAAAATGGCGCGTTGCACCAATATTTTCCGTCCCTTCCCGGCAAACCCTTCAGTAATTTTGGCAGCTTTACGGGGCGCGTTCACAAGCATAGAGTGGATTGCCTCGCACCCCGGCGCGACGTTTCTTTTCTTCTCATATGAAAGAGGAGTTGCCATGTCACTGAGGTTGCTCGCTGCCTTGCCCTTTATCGGCATCCTTCTGGGGGTGCCGTTCGTCAATCGCACCGAGCCGCTCGTGCTCGGCATGCCGCTCGTGCTCGCGTGGATCGTCATGTGGGTCGTGCTGACCGCGGCGATCATGGGGATCATCTACCGGCTCGATCCCGTCAACCGGACGGCGGGCGACATGGATGCGGAGGTGCGGCCATGAGCGCCCTCATCATCATCGCGGCGATCACCGTCGTCGCGCTCTACCTCGGCGTGCGCGCCCGTCGCGGGCACGACATGAGTCTCGAGCAGTGGTCGGTGGGCGGGCGCAGCTTCGGTACCGCGTTCGTGTTCCTGCTGATGGCGGGCGAGATCTACACGACCTTCACGTTTCTGGGCGGCAGCGGCTTCGCGTACGGCAAGGGCGCGCCCGTCTATTACATTCTGGCTTACGGCACGCTTGCGTACATCCTCTCGTACTGGATGCTGCCGCCCGTATGGCGCTTCGCGAAGCAGCACCGGCTCGTTTCGCAGCCGCACTTTTTCGCGCGCAAATACCAGAGCCCCGCGCTCGGCGTGCTCGTGGCGTGCGTGGGCGTGCTCGCGCTGGTGCCCTATCTCGTGCTGCAACTCAAGGGGCTCGGCATCATCGTGACGACGGCCTCGTATGGCGCGGTTTCGTCGACGGCGGCCATCTGGATCGGCGCGATCGTGGTCACGGCCTATGTGATCGCTTCAGGCGTGCGCGGCTGCGCATGGAACTCGGTCGTGAAGGACACGATGATTCTCGCCATCGCCGTGTTCCTCGGCATCTATCTGCCGATTCACCACTACGGCAGCATGAGCGAGATGTTCCGCGCCATCGACGCCGCCAAGCCCGGCTTCCTCACCTTCGCGCCGCGCGGCCAGAGCGTGACGTGGTTCCAGTCCACCGTGCTGCTCACGGCGCTCGGTTTCTTCATGTGGCCGCACACGTTCATGTCGGTCTATACCGCGAAGAACGAACGCATTTTCCGCCGCAACGCGATGATCCTGCCGCTTTACCAGCTCATCCTGCTGTTCGTGTTTTTCTGCGGTTTCGCGGCGGTGCTCAAAGTGCCGGGCCTCAAGGGCGCCGACATCGATCTCTCGCTCTTTCGTCTCGCGCTGCAAACGTTCGATCCGTGGTTCGTGGGCGTGATCGGCGCGGCCGGCGTGCTCACCGCGCTCGTGCCGGGCTCGATGATCCTCACCACGGCTTCCACGCTGCTCGCCAACGACGTGTATCGCGGCGGCCTCGTGAAGAACGCCGACGACGCGCGCGTGGCGAAGCTCGCGCGCCTCTTCGTGCCGGTGATCGCACTCGTGGCGGTGGGCTTCACGCTGCGCGGCGGCGAAACGATCGTCGCGCTGCTGCTGATGGGCTACAACTTCGTCACGCAGTTGTTCCCCGCGTTGGTGTGCAGCCTCTCGCCGCGCAATCGCGTGACGAAGCAAGGCGCGTTCTGCGGCATCCTGGCGGGCGTGCTCGTGGTCATCGTCACGACGCTCACGCACCTGAGCGTGGCGCAACTGATTCCGTTCGCGCCGGATGCGATCAAGGACGTCAACATCGGCTTCCTCGCGCTGTTCGTGAACGTGATCGTGCTCGCCGTGGTGAGCATGGTGACGCAACCGCGCACGCATGTGGATCACGAGCATGCGCGGGCGCATTGATTGACATGACGTTTCAGGGAAACAGCCCGATCAGTCGGTACTGATCGGGCTGTTTTTTTATGCGGCCTTGCGCGCATCGGCAATACGCTGCGGCGCCTCGGGCCGCGCATACAGATGCTCCAGATACGCCTGCAAGCGCGGAAAGCCTTCGAGCAACTGCACTTCGTTGGCCCAGTCCATCAGGTACACCGTCACGCAGTCCGCAACCGAGAGCCGGTTGCCGACGATGAACTCGCGCCCTTCGAGATGCTTGTCGAGCACCGCCGCCATGGTCTTGAAGTCCTCGCGCGCCAGCTCGATATCGGCCGGAAGTCGCTTGTCCGGCGGATAAAGAAACGAGTGCCGCGTGATTCTCCAGAGCGGCTGCTCAAGCTCGGTGACGGCGAACAGCGTCCAGCGATAGGCCTGCGCCCGTTCGTCGAGATTCGTGGGCAAGAGTCCCTTCTCCGGATACTTGTCCGCGAGATACAGCACGATCGCCGCCGACTCGGGAATCACACGGTCGCCGTCGATCAGCACGGGCACCTTGCCGGCCGGATTGACGCGCAGGTATTCGGGCCGCCGGTGCTCGCCTTCGAGCAGATTGACCGAGACGAATTCGAAGTCGGCGTCGACTTCCTTCAGGCCCCACAGCGCGCGCTGCGAGCGCGTGCCGGCAAATCCGTAAAGTCTCATGGCAAGCCTCCGTTCAGGCGCCGGGAATCGGTAGAACCGGCATCACTTCGACGGAATCGCCGGGGAAAATCGAGAAATGCGGGTGACCTTCGAACAGCTTCGCGGCCTCTTCATGCGACGCCGCACGCACGACCGTGAAGCCCGATAGCGCGTTGGACGTATCCACGACGCCCTTTTCGCCGATGGATTTCGTCTTGCCGACCGGCCCGCCAAAATCGGCGATCGACGCCTTGTGCTTTTCGACCCACGCATGCCATGCCGCAATGCCCTCTTTTTCCCGCGCGTGCCGCTCTGCTTCGGGAAGCGCCGACCACGCCTTCATGCGTGGGTTGTCCCTGGTGCCGAGAAATATCGCGAGAAACAGCTTCTGATCGCTCATGTGTCCTCCGTCTGCTGATCTGGGTGCCGGCGCGATGGCGGGTGTGAAACCAGGGCAACGTCGGGTCGCCCCTCCGGCCTTGACAGAATAGGTTGATATCAACACAATTGCAACATGGCCAGCGCAAAGAAACTCCCCTTCGAAACCACGCTATTGGTGCGCGATTGCTGCCTGTGCTTGCATATGCAGCGGGCGGCGCGCAACCTTGCGCGCATTTTCGACGAGGTTTTGCGCCCGCTCGACCTCACGAACGGGCAGTTCTCGCTGCTGATGTCGCTGAACCGGCCGCATCCACCGGCCATGAAAGACGTGGCGTCGCTGCTGGCCATGGACCGCACCACGCTCACCGCCGCGCTCAAGCCGCTGGAGCGGCGCGGCCTGGTGGTGATCGAGCAGGACCCGGAGGACAAGCGCAGCCGCCTCCTGAGCCTCACGCCCGAGGGGCATCAACTGCTCAACGAGGCGTTTCCTTTGTGGCAGCAAACGCACGAGGCAATCGAACAACCGTTTGCCGAAGGCGAGGTCGACAAGCTGCGCGCGCACTTGCGCGCGCTTTCCTGAAACCTAGCGCTTCGACGCCCCATACAGTGTCGAATCGGCGAACCCTTCGGCCGCAAGCACGCGCCCGACGAGAATGAGCGCCGTGCGTTCGATATCGGTGGCCTGCACTTTTTGCGCGATGTCCGCGAGCGTGCCGGTCACGCGTTCCTCGTCGGGCCAGCTCGCGCGATAGATCACCGCAACCGGGCAATCTTCGCCATAGTGCGGCAGCAATTCCTCGACAATGCGCGCGATGTGGCGCACGCCAAGGTGAATGGCGAGCGTCGCCTTGTGGCGCGCGAGATCGCCAAGCTGCTCGCCTTCGGGCATCGACGTTTTCGTGGCGTAGCGCGTGAGAATCAGCGTCTGCGAGATGCCGGGCAACGTGAGTTCGCTGCCGAGCGCGGCGGCGCAAGCGGCGGTCGCGGTCACGCCGGGCACGACTTCATAAGGAATGCTGAGCATGCGCAAGCGCCGGATCTGCTCGCCGATCGCGCCATAGAGCGAGGGGTCGCCCGAATGCACGCGTGCGACGTCCAGCCCCTGTGCATGCGCGTCTTCGAGCAAGGCGACGATCTCGTCGAGCGTGAGCGGCGCGGTGTCCACCACCTTGTGCGCGCGGTGGCCTTCGAGCACGGCGGGCGGCACGAGCGACCCCGCATAGAGGATGACCGGGCAACTGCGCACGAGGCGCTGGCCCTTCACGGTGATCAGCTCGGGGTCGCCCGGACCCGCGCCGATGAAGAAAACTGTCATGCGTTGAAACTCCGCTGAGTGTAGTGCGCGAGCGCCTCGAGCGCGGCTTGCGCCGAGGCGAATTCGCGTTGCGCGTCCGGCAATGTCGGCCGCCGCATCATCACCACGGGCAGACCCATTTCGCGCGCGACCGCGAGCTTCGCTTCCGTGGCCGCCCCACCGCTGTTCTTGCTGACCACGACGTCGATGCGCGCCCCGGTGAAAAGCGTGCGCTCGCCTTCGGGCGTAAACGGCCCGCGTGCATCGATCACGCGTGCGCGGGCGTGGCCGGGGTGGGCGTCGAGGCAACGGATCGTCCAGTGCTGCGACTCGGGCACCTCGTCCAGATGCGCGAGCGGCTCGCGACCGAGCGTGAAAAGCGGCCGCGCGAACGGCGCGAGCGCTTCGGTCACGCCCGCCCAGCCGCTCACCATGCGCCAGTTGTCGCCGGCCTGCGGTTGCCAGGGCGCGCGGCGCAACGCCCAGTACGGCACGTTTGCCGCTTCGCAGGCGCGCGACGCGTTGGCGCTGATTTGCGCGGCATACGGATGCGTGGCGTCGAAAACGAGCGCGATGTGCTCGTCCGCGAGAAAGCGCGTGAGCCCTTCCGCGCCGCCGAAACCGCCCACGCGCACCGTGCAGGCGAGGTCGGCGGGCACGCGGCCGAGGCCCGCGAGCGAGTAGACATGCGCAGGGCCGAGCGTGCGCGCGATCGTCAGCGCGTCGCCAGTGCCGCCCAGCAGCAGGATGCGCGCCGTCATGGCTTGACGGCCTCGTAGAGCGTGACGGGCAGCGCCTGGCGCCACGTGTCGAAGCCCCCCAGCGGCTGCGCTTCGCCGATACCGATGCGCGTGAGCGTGCCGCCATGCTGCGCACGCCACGCCACGAGCGCCGCTTCGCTTTGCAGCGTCACCGCGTTCGCGACGAGCCGGCCGCCCGGCGCGAGCGCCGCCCAGCACGCGTCGAGCACGCCCGGCGCGGTCACGCCGCCGCCGATGAACACGGCGTCGGGCGTGGCGAGGCCCGCGAGCGCATCGGGCGCGCGGCCCGCCACGAGTTGCAGGCCCGGCACGCCGAGCGCCGCGCGATTGTGCTCGATGAAACGCTGGCGCTGCGCATGCGCCTCGATCGCGATCGCGCGGCAGGCCGCATGCGAACGCATCCACTCGATGCCGATCGAGCCGCTGCCCGCGCCCACGTCCCACAGCAGCGCGCCGGGCGTAGGTGCGAGGCGCGCGAGCGTGAGCGCGCGCACGTCGCGCTTCGTGAGCTGGCCGTCATGGCGGTAGGCGTCGTCGGGCAGACCTGGCGTGAGCGTCCAGCCGTGCGTGTGCGCCGGGGCTTCGCTCGTACATTCGAACGCGACCAGATTGAGCGCGGCGGCTTCTTCGACGTGCCACGCGTCGGCGCGGCCGTCGATGCGGCGCTCGCACGCGCCGCCCAGATGCTCGAACACGGCGAGGCGCGTCGCGCCAAAGCCCGCCTCGCTCAGCAACGCGGCGAGCGCCGCAGGCGTGCGCCCGTCCGAGCTCAAGGCGAGCACGCGCGAGCGGGTGTACAGATGGCGGCGCAGCGCGTCGAGCGGACGGCCGACGAGCGAGACCGTCGCCGTGTCCTGCAACGCCCAGCCAAGGCGCGCCGCCGCAAGCGAAAGCGACGAAGGCGCGGGCAGCACGCGCATTTCACCGGGCGTCACGTGGCGCGCGAGCGTCGCGCCCACGCCGAACAGCATGGGGTCGCCGCTCGCGAGCACGCACACGGGCAGATTCGATTCGCGATGCGCGAGCAGCGCCTCGACGCTGAACGGCTGCGGCCACGGTTCGCGCCGCGCGCGCACGCGCGACGGCAGCATCGCGAGATGACGCGCGCCGCCCGTCACCACGGCCGCGTCGAAAAGCGCGCGCCGGGCGTCGCGCACGAGCCCCGCGTAACCCTCGTCGCCGATTCCCACCACCGTCAGCCATGCCTGCCTGCCCTGCATTCGTTCTCCGTCGTTGCTCATCGCTCTGCGACATCTCGCGCGCACGCCCCTTTGCCGGGCGGAGCGCGCCTGAAAACGGGCATAATACCGTGTCCGCCGGCGCCGTTAAGGCAACTTTGCGTGAGACCGGAGCCAAGCGCCGAAGCGCTGACTCCGGGCCGCAAAAAAAGGGAACACAGCACGCTGTGGCCGCCCCCGCGACTGTAAGCAGCGAGACCGCATCCACCCGCGCCACTGGTTTTACCGGGAAGGCCGATGCGGCCCACGACCTGCGAGCCAGGAGACCTGCCGGCCGAACTGTTCGCACGAACCCATATCGGGCGGGGTGTACCGATATAGCGGCCGTTTTCCCGCTTGCCACGCGGGTTGCGCGCCGCACGTGCCATGCTTACCCGATATTCCCTTGACACACGAATCAACGCCCGACTCGCCCCTTGCCATGCTGGCCGCGCTCCGCCCATCGGCGTGCCCGGGGCTCGTGCGCGTGGTCGCGGCGCGTGACGGCGGTCTGTGCCGCATCCGTCTGGCCGGCGGCGTGCTGCACGCTGCCCAGGCGCGCGCGCTGGCCGACGCCGCGCTGGCGCACGCGAGCGGCGTGCTCGAACTGACGAACCGCGCCAACATGCAGATTCGCGGCGTGCGCGCGGGCGAAGAAGCGGCGTTGAGCGCCGCGCTGATCGGCGCGGGTCTGGGCCCGGCCGGCGTGGACGCGACGAGCGCGATCGAACGCGCCTGTGCCGCCGACGAATTGCGCAACGTGATGCTGAGCCCGTTGGCGGGCCTCGACCCCGCCGCCTGCGACACGACAACGCTCGCCGCCGCGCTCATCGACATGATGCAACGCGAGGCGCGTTTTGCTGCGCTTTCGCCGAAGTTCGCGCTGCTGATCGACGGCGGCGAGCGCATGGCGATGCGGGAGCATCCGCACGACATCTGGCTCGCCGCGCAACGGCATGGCGCGACGCTGCGATTCGCGGCGGGCCTGGCCGGCTGCCCCACCGAAGCGCCGATTGGCGTGCTCGCCGCCGACGATGTGTGCGGCTCGATACGCGCGTTGCTGCATGCGTTCCTCGATCTCGCCGGCGCGGACATCACGCGCATGCGCGGCGTGCTGGTCGCGCACGGACTCGAAGCGCTGCTGCACCGCGCACAGCAGCACGGCAAATTCTCGCTGATGCGCGACGACGCCGCGCTGCGAACCTGGCGGCGCGACGCGAGCGACGCCGACCTACGCCTCGGCGCGCACGCGCTGCACGCCGACGGCAGCGGCTACGTGGGTGCGCAGCCCGCGCTCGGCCGCCTCGACGCCGCGACCCTGCACGCGCTCGCCGCCCTCGCTGAAGCAGCGGGCGACGCGACGCTGCGCATCACGCCGTGGCAAAGCCTGCTGCTGCCCAACGTGGCGGCGCGCGCAATGCCCGCCGTGCTCGAACACCTGCGCGTGCTCGGCCTCATTGGCACGCGCGCCGCGCCGCTGGCGCGCCTCATCGCGTGCACGGGCTCGACGGGCTGCGCGAAAAGCCGCGCGGACACGAAGGCCGACGCGCAGCGTCTCGCGGCCCTCCTGCCCGCCGACGCCGAAGCCCACCTGAGCGGTTGCGAGCGCTCCTGCGCGGCCGCGCATCGCGCGCCGTTCACGCTGCTCGCGCAGGCGCCCGAGCACTACGACCTCTACCGGCGCGACGACGCTGCACCCGGCTTCGGCCAACTCGTCGCGCCCAACCTGACCATCGAAGCCGCCGCGCAGGCCATTGCGCGGCGGCCCCGGAGCACCCCCGATGTCTGATTACATCCGCGACGGCCAGGCGATCTATCGCGAGTCGTTCGCGACGATACGCGCCGAAGCCGACCTCTCGCACATTCCCGCCGACCTCGAAAAACTCGCCGTGCGCGTGATCCACGCGTGCGGCATGGTGGACGTCGCCGCCGATCTCGCGTTTTCCGCCGGAGCGGGCGCGGCGGGCCGCCAAGCCCTCGCGCAAGGCGCGCCGATTCTCTGCGACGCGAAAATGGTCGCCTTCGGTGTCACGCGCGCGCGTTTGCCCGCGAACAACGCGGTGATCTGCACGCTCGACGACCCTGCCGTGCCCGAACTCGCGCGCGAGATCGGCAACACGCGCTCGGCCGCCGCGCTCGAACTATGGCGGCCGCATCTCGCGGGCAGCGTGGTTGCGATCGGCAACGCGCCCACCGCGCTCTTTTATCTGCTCGACATGATCGCGGCCGGCGCGCCGCGCCCCGCGCTCATTCTCGGCTTTCCCGTGGGCTTCGTGGGCGCGGCCGAGTCCAAGGCACAGCTTGCGGCCGAGCGCCACGGCGTGCCGTTCGTGGTCGTGCACGGCCGCCGCGGCGGCAGCGCGATGGCCGCCGCCGCCGTCAACGCACTCGCTTCGGAGACCGAATAAATGACCCGTAAAGGACGTCTGCATGGCATCGGCGTCGGCCCCGGCGACCCCGAGCTGCTCACGCTCAAGGCGCTGCGCCTGCTAAAGGCCGCGCCCGTGGTCGCATATTTCGTGGCCAAAGGCAAGAAGGGCAACGCGTTCGGCATCGTCGAAGATCATCTCGACATGGAGCAGGAACGCCTGCCGCTCGTCTACCCGGTGACGACCGAAGCACTCGAACCGCCGCTTTCCTATGAAGCGATCATCGCCGAGTTCTATGACGGCGCGGCCGAAGTCCTCGCGCGCCATCTCGACGCGGGCCGCGACGTCGCCGTGATCTGCGAAGGCGATCCGTTCTTCTACGGCTCGTACATGTACCTGCACGACCGGCTCGCCGCGCGCTACGAGGCCGAAGTCGTGCCTGGCGTGTGCTCGATGCTGGGCGGCGCGGCGGTGCTGGGCGTGCCGCTTGTGTACCGCAACCAGAGCCTTTCGGTACTCTCGGGCGTGCTGCCCGAAGACGAACTGCGCCGCCGCCTCGTTGAAGCGGACGCCGCCGTCATCATGAAGCTGGGCCGCAACTTCGACAAGGTGCGCCGCGTGCTGGGCGAACTCGGTCTCGCGCATCGCGCGCTTTATGTTGAGCGCGCAACGATGGCGAACCAGCGCATCGTGCCGCTCGACGAAGTCGATCCGATGGCGTCGCCCTACTTCTCGCTGCTCGTCGTGCCGGGGGCGAAATGGCAGTCGTGATGCCGCCCGCCATCGTGATTCTCGGGCCCGGCGCGCTCGCCACGGCGCGGCGCGTGCAAACGCTTTACGCGGACTCGCAGGTGCACGCGCTGCAAGGCCGCGTGGATGGCGACGTTGCATTCAGCGAACTCGGCGCGCATCTGCGTGAATGCTACATGCGCGGCATGCCCATCGTCGCGCTGTGCGCAGCGGGCATCGTGATCCGCTGCCTCGCGCCGCTGCTCGCGAACAAGGGCGCCGAGCCGCCCGTGCTCGCGCTCGCCGAAGACGGCAGCGCCGTCGTGCCGCTGCTCGGCGGCCTCACGGGCGTCAATGTCATGGCGCGCGAGATCGGTGCGGCGCTCGCGGTCGCACCGGCCATCACGACGAGCGGCGAGCTGCGCTTCGGCGCCTGCCTGCTCAATCCGCCCGAAGGTTACGCGCTCGCAAGCCTCGCACAAGGCAAGCGCTTCGTCTCCGACCTGCTTGCGGGCGCGACGACGCGCATCGACGGCGACGCGCCGTGGCTCGAAACCGTCGACCTGCCGCGCGACGCGGCCGCGCGCCACGCGATCCGTGTGAGCGCGCAAACCTGGAGCGGCAACCCCGACGACCTCGTGATTCACCCGCGCAGCATCGTGGCCGCCGTGAGCGCGCCTCGCGAAGCGCTTGCCGAACGCGTGCGGCGTGCGCTCGATGCGCAGGGGCTCGCGCCGCTCGCGCTCGCGGCGCTGGTTGCACCGGCGGCGCTCACGGGCGATTCATCGCTCGAGCAGGCGGCAAACGAGCTGGGTGTGCCGCTGCGCTTTGCCGATACCGCAGGGCATACCGCGCTGGATGCGCTGGATGCGCTGGATGCGCTCGATTCAGGAGCGCAGGTCGAGCGCTACGCGCCAAACGAAGACGGCATCGCCCTTGCCCGCGCGGCCGCGCCGCTCGACCCGCTGACGCTTGGCCGCGCGCGCGGCAAGCTCACGGTGCTGGGGCTCGGCCCCGGCCGCGCCGACCTGCTCGCGCCCGCCGCGCGCGCGGCGCTCGACGACGCCACCGATATCGTTGGCTACGCCACCTATGTGGAGATGGCCGGCCCGTTTCGCGCGGACCAGCAGCGCCACGCCACCGACAACCGCGAAGAATTGCAACGCGCGCGCCACGCCTTCGAGATGGCAAGCGAGGGGCGGCGCGTGGCGGTCGTCTCCTCGGGCGACCCCGGCGTGTTCGCCATGGCCGCCGCTGTTCTGGAAGCGCTGGAAGGATCGGACGACGCGCGCTGGCATGCCGTGGAACTCGCGATCGTGCCCGGCGTTTCCGCGGCGCTCGCCACGGCGGCCCGGGCGGGCGCGCCGCTCGGCCACGACTTCTGCATGCTGTCGCTTTCCGACAATCTGAAGCCGTGGTCGGTGATCGAAAAGCGCCTGCTGCACGCTGCGCAGGCCGATCTCGTGATGGCGTTCTACAACCCGATATCGCGCGCGCGGCCCTGGCAACTGGACCGCGCGCTGGAAATCGTGCGCGGCGTGCGCGCGCCGCAAACGCGCGTCGTGCTGGGCCGCGACGTGGGCCGCCCCGGCGAAACGCTGCGCGCCACGACGCTCGGCGCGCTGCGTCCGGCGGACGTGGACATGCGCACGATGGTGATCGTCGGATCGTCGGCCACGCGCGGGTTTGCTCGCGGTGACGGGGGCGAGTGGATTTATACGCCGCGGTGGTATCGGGAGGATGACTGAATAAGCGCGCCTTAGGCCTTACGCCTTCGGCAACGTGGGCAGCGAATCCCGCGGGTCGGGCGGCGCGCCTTCGAACTCACGCGCCTTCACCTTGTTGCGCCCGCCCTCCTTCGCCGCGTAAAGCTCGGCGTCGGCGGCGCGCAGCAGCGCCTGCGCGCCCTCGCTCTCGCGCGGCACGCAGGTCGCGCTGCCGATGCTCACGGTGACCGCGCCATATTCGCTGTGCTCGTGCACGATCCCGAGCGACGCCACCTCGCGCCGCACCGCTTCCGCAATGATCACGGCGCCGTCGAAATTCGTCGCCGGCAGGACGACCGCGAACTCTTCGCCGCCGTAGCGCGCCACCATGTCGGTCGCGCGGCGGCTCGCCGCCCGAATCGCACTGGCCACGGCGGCGAGCACCTTGTCGCCCTCCGAATGGCCGTAAAAGTCGTTGAACAGCTTGAAGCGGTCGATGTCGACGAACAGCACGGAAAGCGGCTCGCCCTGGCGTCGCGCGCGCTGCCACTCGGACTCCATCCGCTGATCGAGCGCCCGCCGGTTGAAGAGTCCCGTGAGCCCGTCAGTCACGGAAAGGCGCTCGAATTCCTTCTGCGTTTCGAGACGCCCCCGCATCGAGAGCGCGAGCATCCATGAAGACGCGGCGATGAGCAGACCGAAAACCATCGCCATCGGCGCGTAGATCCACAGGCGGTGGCGCCACGCGGCCAGCGCGCCGTCGAGCGATGGCGCGACGACCGCGATGAGCGACGTGTGCGGCACGCGCTTGAACGTATGGATGCGCGCAATGCCGTCTTCGGGGTCCACGCCGATGAACGAGCCCGAGCCCGTCTTCAGCATCGGCTGGATGTCGCGCCGCGCGCCGACCTGCGCGCCCACCTCGTATTCGGAGTACGGGCGGCGCGCAAGCATCGTCCCGTCGCTCAGCATGATGAACATCGTGCCTTGCGGGTCGACTTCGACGCGATCGAACAACTGCTGGAAATAGGCGAGCCGCAGCGTGAGCAGCACGACGCCGTCGAACGAGCCGTCGTAGTTGCTCACGCGCCGCGACAAGGCAATCGAATAATGGCCGTCGCGCGCGCGCGAGCGGATCGGGTCGGAGACGTACATGCCGACCGAGCGGTCGCGTTGCGCCATGAAGTAATCGCGATCCGCGACGTTGAGGCCGGGGTAGGTTTCACCGTCGCGCGACTCGACGATATGGCCGGTTGCGTCCGCGTAGAACGCGTCGTCGAGGTAGGCGCCCGTCGCCACGCGGCTGAACAGCAGCTTGCGGCGGATATCGGGCGGCAGGTCCACGGTGCGCGGGTCGCGAATGCTCTCGACGGCGTCGACCAGCAGGAGGTCGTAGATGCCGAAATTGGCCTCCAGGTCGTTCGACATCAGCGCGACGAGCGCGGCCGATTGCTGCTGTGTGCTCTCGATCGCCTGCCGGCGTTGCTGCATGAGCCCAAGCAGCACAATGGCGACGATGGCCGCGCCCACGAGCGTGCCCATTGTGCCGACGATGAACGGATGGATGCCCACCCACTGCATCAGAGCCTCGTATCCTCGGCGCACCACGCCTGCGAATCGCAAACATCGTCTCCAGAGCGTCATGCGGCGTTTCCTTTTGCCGGTCGGTGCGAAGCGGGTAAATGGGCGAGTTCGGGAAGGCTTTCGAGCAATCATACTGCGCCTCGCGCGCACGGCGCTCCAAACTGGAGCGTCCGCGGAAAAGACGTGATCGACCCACCCTAAACTTCCCTTTCGCCGCGCCGTAAAACGGAGTGAACCCGTCAACCGTCCATCACGCGCCGATGACCATCCAGACCACCGAAACCGACGCACCCGCAGCCGATATCGCCCCGCTCACGCCCGACGCCATCCCGATTGGCGAACCTCTTGCCTGGCCCGTCGTCGATCGCGACGGCACCCTGCTGCTCGATGCGGGCGCGGTGCTCGTGGGCGAGGCCGAGCGCGCCTTTCTGTTCCAGCACTTCGCCCCGCATCGCGGCGACGTGGAGCGCGGCGAGTCCGCGCCCGAAGCCACGGACCCCGCCGGCGCGGCGGCCAGCGTGCGCGACATGCACCTGACCATCGGCGCGCTGATGGGCCTGCGCCCGCAAATGGGCGCAAGCGGCGCCCCCATGCAGCCGTGCCGCCTGATCGGCTTCGCGCCGAACGATGCCTTCTTCATTACGGCGCCCCATGCGGACGGCCGCTCAGGCAACATCGCGCAGGGCGAAAACGTCGAGATCGTCGCCATCGCGAGCCAGGCCGTCTATCGGTTCGTCTGCACCGTGGACGCCGTCTGCCAGGCGCCGCTCGATTACCTCGTGCTTTCGAAGCCCGCCAATATCCGCCGCTTGCGCGAGCGCCGCTCGATCCGCGTGCGCGCGCAGTTTCCCGTGCGCTACGGCATTGGCGAACAAGGCGAGGGATACGACGGCGTGGCGCTCGCGCGCGGCATCAGTGCGCTCGGGCTTTCGGTCAGCGCCGCGTGGGCCGTGGGCAAGGTCGGGGAGCGCCTGCGCATTGCGTTCAACCTGCGCTCGGGCGAAGCCGACACGCCGATCGAAACCAGCGCGATCATCCGCAACGTGCAGGTCGAACCGGGCGACGCCGCCCACGCGACGCTGGGCCTGGAGCTGGACAGCCTCACGCCGGCCGAACAGATGGCGATGAAGGTCTATGTGTTCGATCGTCAGGATGACGTACTGTACTGGACCGGCAGCATGCGCTAAAGCGCGGCCGCTTCACCCAGGCAGCGCTTGTGCGTCGAGGCACTCGCCGGACCACGCCTGCGCGAGCGCCTCGCAACGCCCCACGCGCACGGCGCCCAGCTCGCAGTCGATCACGGTGACGTGATCGGCATGACGCGGCCGCGCGGGCCACTGCGTGGTGCGCCCGTCGCTGAACAGCCAGAGATGGCGCGCTTGCCCCGGATCGCGGCGCGCCGCCGTTTCGAGCAGGTGCGCCGCGCGGCCGATTCCTGCTTCAAGCGGCGTGCCCCCGCCTCCGCCGATCGGTTCGATCCAGCGTTCATTCCACCAGCGCGGCACCGCGGGCCCGAAACGCAACTCGGCACGCGCGCCGCCGAAGGCAATCAGTGCCACGTCCACACGCTCGGCGCGCGCGCGGTCGAACAACGCGATCAGCAGGCCCTTGGCGAGCGCGAGCTGGCCGCGCGCGAGCATAGATGCGGAACAGTCCAGCACGAAGCAATGCAGCGAGCCCGAACCCGTGGTGCGCTTCGCAAAGCGCAGATGCCGCATGTGCAGCGGTGCGGCGCGCTTGGCCGCAAGCGTGGGCGGCCAGGCAATGCGCGCGCCGCGCGCGGCGACTTGCGCGCGGCCCCGGCCGGGCCCTTCTCTCCGTCGGGCGCCGCCCTGTGCGAAGGCGGCGGGCCTTGCCCGACGGGTCAGCGTTTTTTTGCGGGTAGCGGAATCACGCCCTTCACCGCCCTGGCGGCAACGGGCTCGGGCGGCAGTTCGCCCCAATCCGCATCGGAATCGGAATCGGCACTGGCTTCGGTGTGCGGCTCATTGCGCGTGGATGGCGGTTGCGCGGAAGAAGGCGCACTCGCGCCCTCCGGCATCGCGCGCCGCCGGTGGGCGAGCACGCTGTCCGCCACCTGATCGACATGATCCGGGCTCACGGCGTTCGCGCCTTCGAACGCGGCGAGCGCACGCGCCGCGCGCAGCATCACGAGGTCGGCGCGCATGCCGTCCACGGCCGCTTCGATACAGCGTTGCGCCGCGCGCTCATGCACGGCGTCGCTCCAGCCAAGCGCGCCCAGCACGGCGCGCGCCGCCACGATACGCTGCGCGAGCGCGGCCTGCTGCGCTTCGTATGTTGCGCAAAACGCCTGCGGATCGGCGTCGAACGCAAGGCGCGCCTTGACGATGCGCTGGCGCTGCGCGGCGTCGTATGGCGTGCCGAGTTCGACCATCAGGCCGAACCGATCGAGTAGTTGCGGGCGCAACTCACCCTCTTCGGGATTCATCGTGCCGACCAGCACGAAACGCGCATCATGCGTGTGCGAAACGCCGTCGCGCTCCACGGTGTTCACGCCGCTCGCCGCCGCGTCGAGCAACACATCGACGAGCGCATCGGGCAGCAGGTTCACTTCGTCCACGTAAAGCACGCCGCCGTGGGCGCGCGCGAGCAGGCCCGGCGCGAAGCGCACCGCGCTCTCGCGCAGCGCCGCTTCGAGGTCCAGCGTGCCGATCAGCTTGTCCTCGCTCGCGCCGAGCGGCAGCGTCACAAACGCGCCCTCGGGCAGGAGCGCCGCAAGCGCGCGCGCCGCAGTGGATTTCGCGGTGCCGCGCGGCCCGGTCACGAGCACGCCGCCGATAGCCGGGTCGATGGCCGCGAGCAAAAGCGCGCGCTGCAACGGCGCCTGGCCGACCAGCGCGGTAAAGGGAAACGCGGGACGCGAGGCAGCTGCGCTCATGGTCCTGATCCTTCCAGTTGCTGCCCGGCTTCGAGCAGGCGTTGTTCGAGTTGCGCGCGATGCTCGCCCGGCTCCTGCCACAGGCCGCGCTGGATCGCTTCGAGCAGACGCTCGCATACCGCGTGCAGCGCGTGCGGATTGTGGCGCTCCATGAAGGCGCGCGTATCGTCGTCGTGCACGTAAGCGTTCGCCACGAGCGCGTACTGATGGTCGCCCACCACGCGCGCGGTCGCGTCATAGCCAAAAAGATAATCGACGGTCGCCGCCATTTCCGCCGCGCCCTTGTAGCCGTGACGCTTCACGCCGTCGATCCACTTCGGGTTCACCACGCGCGAGCGGATCACGCGCGCGATCTCCTCGTGCAGCGGCCGGATGCGCGGCGCGGCAGGATTGCTGTGGTCCGCGTGATAGAGCGCGGGCTGCGCCTGCGAGAAGTGCCGCGCCGCCGCCGCCATGCCGCCCTGGAACTGGTAGTAGTCGTTCGAGTCGAGCAGGTCGTGCTCGCGGTTGTCCTGGTTCTGCAACACCACGTCGAGCGTGGCGAGGCGCGCGCGAAACGCGTCGCCCGCTTCGTCGCCGGCGCTCTTTTGCGCGTAGGCATAGCCGCCCCAGGCCTGGTACGCGTTCGCGAGATCGGCGTCGGTTTGCCACTGGCGGTGGTCGATCATCGCTTGCAGGCCCGCGCCGTAAGCGCCTGGGCGCGCGCTGAACACGCGCCAGCCTGCGCGGCGGCGCGCCTCGTCGGCGGGCAGGCCTTGCTCGACCAGCGCGTCGCGCTCGCGCCGCACGCGCGCGCGCAGCGGGTTCTGGTGCTCGGGCTCGTCGAGTTCGGCCACGGCCTGCACGGCCGCATCGAACAGATGCATCACGTTGGGAAAGGCGTCGCGAAAGAAGCCCGACACGCGCAGCGTCACATCGATGCGCGGCCGGTCGAGCGCCTCCACCGGCATGATTTCGAAGTCGGTCACGCGCTGACTGCCCGCCGCCCACTTCGGCCGCACGCCGATCAGCGCGAGCGCCTGGGCCACGTCGTCGCCGCCGGTGCGCATCGTCGCCGTGCCCCACACCGAAAGTCCCACCGCACGCGGATAGTCGCCGTGCTCCTGCAAATGCCGCTCGATAAGCTGCTGCGCCGACTTCATGCCGAGCGCCCACGCGGCCTGCGTGGGCACCGCGCGCGTATCGACCGAATAGAAGTTGCGGCCCGTGGGCAGCACGTCGGGCCGGCCGCGCGAAGGCGAGCCGCTCGGGCCCGGCGGCACGAAGCGGCCTTCGAAGCCGCGGCGCAACTGGCGCATTTCCTCGCTGCCACATGCGTCGAGCCGCGGCAGCACGTCGTCGCGCAGGCGTGCGAGCACCTTGGCCGCGTGCGGCAGCGCGGCGGCCGTGTCGCTGTGCGGCGTGCCTTCACACAGGCCGTCTATCAGCGTCGCCGCGAGCGCTTCGAGCCGTTCGCGCGTGTCGCCCGCGTGACGCCAGGGCGCGTCGCTCACGCTCGCAAGCAACGGCGGACGCGCGCCAGTCCACAGTGCAGACCAATCCACCGTGGCCGGATCGAGCAGATGATCGATGCGCATGTCGCGCGCAAGCGCGTCGATAAGGCCCGCGTTCGCACCCTGCCCGTCCGCGCAGGCATAACGTCCGAGCGCGAGCAGCGTGTCGCGGCGTTGGCGGCCCTGCGGCGAGATGCCGAAGGTATGCAGCCCGTCGCGGATCTGCGCTTCCTTCAATTCGCACAGGTAGGCGTCGGCGCGCGTGAGCAGTTCGTCCTCGCCCGCCTGATCCTGTGGCGCGGCGATGCTCAGTTCCTCGTGCAAGCGATGCTCGACGATGGTCGCGAGGATGGTCTTGCGCAGCAGCTTCGAGCGGCGCGGGTCCACCATCAATGCTTCGTAATACTCATCGACTTGCCGCTCCAGGTCTTGCAGCGGGCCGTAATTCTCGGCGCGCGTGAGCGGCGGCATCAGGTGATCGACGATCACGGCCTGGGCGCGGCGCTTGGCCTGGCTGCCCTCGCCGGGATCGTTGACGATGAACGGATACAGGTGCGGCAACGGCCCGAGCGCCATGTCGGGCCAGCAGGTGTCGGCGAGCGCCACGCTCTTGCCAGGCAGCCATTCCAGATTGCCGTGCTTGCCCACGTGCGCGATGGCGTCGATGCCGAACGTCTCGCGCAGCCAGAAGTAAAACGCGAGGTACGCGTGCGGCGGCACCAGTTCGGCGTCGTGATAGTTCGCGTAGGTGTCGTCGCCGCGCGAGCGCGAAGGCTGGATGCCGACGAACACCTGGCCGCAACGCCAGCCCGCGATCATGAAGCGTCCGCGCCGCACAGTGGGGTCGTCTTCCGGAGCACCCCAGCGCGCGATCAGCGCGTTTTGCGCCTGCGCCGGGAGTTGCGAGAAGCGCGCGCGGTAGTCGTCGAGAGAAAGGCTCTGCCACGCGGGACGCAGCGCGCGCGTGTCGGGATCGTTCGTCACGCCCTGCGTGAGCATGCGCATGAGCGCGTCGCTGTCTTCGGGCACGTCGCTCACGCGATAGCCTTCGTCGCGCAGCATGCGCAAGATGCCGACCACCGAAGCCGGCGTGTCGAGCCCCACGCCATTGCCGATGCGCCCTTCGCTCATCGGATAGTTCGCGAGCACGAGCGCGAGCTTCTTCTCTTCGTTCGGCAGGCCGCGCAAGCGGCACCAGCGGCGCGCGAGTTCGGCAACGAACGCCACGCGCTCGACATCGGGCTGATAGCGCACGACGTCGACCTGCGTGTGCTTGCAGTGATACGCGAGCCCCTTGAAGCTGATCGCGCGCGTGATCACGCGGCCGTCCACCTCGGGCAGCGCGATATGCATGGCGATGTCGCGCGAATTCAGCCCGTGATTGTCGTTCACCCAGTCTTCGCGATTGCCGCCGCTCAGGATCACCTGGAGCACGGGCGCGTCGCCCGCGAGCGCGAGCGGCTCGGGGTCGTCCAGCGACGAAGCGGCAAACGCCGTGGTGTTGAGCACGAGCGCAACGTCGTGCTCGGCCGCGAGTTGATCGAGCACGTCGCGGCTCAAGGCGTCCTTGAGCGAGGTGATCGCAAGCGGCAGCGGGTTCATGCCGCGCGCGAGCAGCGCGTCGATGAGCGCGTCGAACGCGGCCGTGTTCGCGGCCTGCAAATGCGCCTTGTAAAACAGCAGCGCGACCACGGGCGCGCCGGGTTGCCAGCGCGCGCGCCATTCGTCGATGGTCGCGACGTCGCGCTGCGGGCAGTAGAGCGCGGCGGCCGGCAGCACGACAGGCGGCGCGGGCTCGCTGCCCCACCCGAACGTGCGCCACGCGAGCGCGCGCAAAAACGATTCGGCGTTCGCCGCGCCGCCTTCGCGCAGGTAGCGCCACAACAGACGGCAAAACTCCGGCTCTGCACGGCTCTTGGCGATGAGGTTGGGATCTTCCTGCAAGTCGCCGGAAAACATGGCGAGCAGTTGCCCACGACGCTGCGCAAGCGACACCACCTGCTCGATGCCATAAGGCCAGTAGGTCTCGCCGCCCAGATGATCGACCACCACCACGCGCGCGTGCTGCAACACGTCGTCGACGTAGAAGTCCACCGACGCGGGCTGGCGCAGATACGTGACGTTCGCGAGCCGCACGCTCGGGAAGCCTTCGGGCAGGCGCGGCACGACGCTCGCGAGCAAGGCGAGCGTCGTGTCCGCCGAACTCAGCACGACGATCTCGGCGGGCTGCTGGTCGATGCGGATAACGCCCTGGGTGTCGTCGACGAAACCACCCGGCGTGGTGCGCAGCAGATGCATGTTGCGGCCTTGTCTTGCTCAGCGTTTCACTTCGCGCCGGCGGTCTGCACGCTCGCCAATGCCGCGTCGAATGCGGCTTGCAGCGCCACGCCGTCGAGGTCTTCGCCAATCAGCACGAAGCGGCTCGCGAGCGGCTGCGCTGCGCTTTCCTGCGCGTTCCAGCGGCGATCGAAATAGCTGTCGAAACGGCGGCCCACGCCTTGAATCACGAGACGCATCGGCGCGCCCGGCAACGCCGCGAAACCCTTCACGCGATAGATCGTGTGCGCGTCGACGAGTTGTTGCAGCGCCTCGATCACGGTCTCGCGCGAAAGCGCCGCGCCCGACACCACCACCGAATCGAACTCGTCATGGTGATGATCGGGATCGTCGGCGGAACCGTGATGGTCGTGGCGCAGATGAATGCTCTCCTCCGAAGCCGCTTCGAGCCCGAGCAGCGTATGCAGGTCGAGCTTGCCGTGCTGCGCGCGCACGATCTTCACCTGCTGCGGCAGTTCTTCGCGCAGCTCTGCGATGAGCGCGTCCTGGCCCGCTTCGTCCAGCAGGTCGGTCTTGTTGAGGATGACGAGATCGGCGGCCGAAAGCTGGTCTTCGAACAGCTCGTGCAGCGGCGACTCATGATCGAGATTCGGATCGGCGCGGCGTTGCGCGTCCACGGCCTGCGGGTTTTCGGCGAACTGGCCGCTCGCGGCGGCGGGGCCGTCCACCACGGTCACGACCGCATCGACGGTGAACGCGTTGCGGATCGACGGCCAGTTGAACGCCTGCACGAGCGGCTTGGGCAGCGCGAGACCCGAGGTTTCGATCAGCACGTGATCGATCTCGCCGCGGCGCTCGAGCAGTTTTTCCATCACCGGGAAGAACTCTTCCTGCACGGTGCAGCACAGGCAACCGTTCGCGAGTTCGTAGAGCTGGCCTTCCGTTTCGTTGCCGTTCTCGTCGCAGCCAATGCCGCAGCCGCGCAGGATCTCGCCGTCGATACCGAGTTCGCCGAATTCGTTGACGATGACCGCGACGCGCAGGCCGCCCGCGTGCTGGAGAATGTGGCGCAGCAGCGTGGTTTTGCCGCTGCCGAGAAAGCCCGTCACGATCGTGACCGGAATCTTGCGCATTTGCATGAGGTGCTCCTTTTGGCGCCATGCCGGGTGATGGGCGCGGTGCGTCGCGCTGGCCGTTCGTGCGGGTGTCGTGCGCGCGAGCACACGCGTGCGTTGCTGCGCCCTGACGCAAAGTAGCGCAACGATTCAACCTGCCGGGGACGAACGACCAGAGACGCGCCACGGGCCACGCCCGGCTGACGCATGAAAATCACGGACCCGGCACCGCATCCCCGCACCGCGAATCCCACGTATCTGGCCGGTATCCGGACTGACGAAACGCCGCTTCGCCTTCCCGCGCGGGCGGCCTTGCGGCCGGCTCGCACAGTGGCGTGGACTGCTTGAAGCATGGAAGCGGCTTGCAGCGTTCGTGCGAACGCCGCGCTCGTTGTACCGTTGCGGGTGCAGTTCAGGTTGGCCATGCCCCAGGCGGGATGGCTCCCTGATTCCCGTTTAACTGCGCACGCAGAATGAATCGCGCGCGCGAGCACCAGAGTGCGTGCGAGTGTAGGCGTGGCTTGCTTGCGCGTCAAGGAAGGCGTGGGAAGCCGCAAAGGCGTGTGCTATCGTAGCGCGCATCCGGCCAACGCCGGGCCACGATGGTTTTACCTCTCCGGTCACGCCCAGGATCGACGCGCCCGCCGTGAATCTTGCCCACATTCGCCCTTCATTCGAGACCGCGCAAAGCGCGCCGCCGCTCGTGCTGGGCATCGGCTGCAAGCGCGGCGTGACGCTCGCGCAAGTTGAAGCGGCCGTGTGCGCCGCACTCGGCGCGTGGCCGCTCGAACGCGTAACGGCCGTGGCCACGCTCGACGCGAAGGCCGACGAACCCGCGTTGCGCGCGTTCTGCGCGGCCCATGCGCTGCCGCTGCGCACGAACACGCGCGAGCAGATCGCGGCGACGCCGACGCTTGCGCCACCTTCCGCCGCGGCGCAAGCGCAATTCGGCGTGCAAGGCGTATGCGAACCCTGCGCCCGGCTCGCGGCGAGCGGCGGTCCGCTCGTGCGCGGCAAGCTCGCGCTCGAAGGCGTGACAGTCGCGGTCGCGATTGCGGTCGAGACCACGCGCCCGGCACAAGACACGGCGAAATCGCCCTGAAAATTCAGCCTCAACCTCATCACGAAACCCGATTCCCGACACCCGACGATGAAAACCGATTCCGAATCGCACCAACGCATGACGCAACGCCGCCGCGAGGGCCACGAGAAAAAACAGGCCGCCGCGACGCTCGAAAAAGGCCTGCTGATCGTCAACACCGGCAACGGCAAGGGCAAGAGCACGGCGGCGTTCGGCATGGCCGTGCGCATGCTCGGCCACGGCATGAAGCTCGGCGTGGTGCAGTTCATCAAGGGGGCGCTGCACACGGCCGAGCGCGACTTTCTCGGCAGCGTCGCGCACTGCGATTTCGTGACGATGGGCGATGGCTACACCTGGAACACGCAGAATCGCGACGCCGACATCGCCACCGCGCGCAAGGGCTGGGACGAAGCGAAGCGCATGATCGAGAGCGGCGACTACACGATGGTGATCCTCGACGAACTCAACACGGTGCTCAAATACGAATATCTGCCGCTCGACGAAGTGCTCGGCGTGATCGACTCGCGCGCGCCGCACGTGCATGTGGTCGTCACGGGACGCCATGCGCCCGACGCGCTCATCGAAGCCGCCGACCTCGTCACCGAAATGCGCCTCGTGAAGCACCCGTACCGCGAGCAAGGCGTGAAGGCGCAAAAGGGCGTGGAGTTCTAACGGCATGTGCGCAACGCTTGCCTGCCCCGCGCTTTTCATCAGCGCGCCCGCTTCGGGCCAGGGCAAGACCACGCTCACGGCGGGACTCGCGCGGCTGCACCGGCGCGCGGGGCGGCGCGTGCGCGTGTTCAAGACCGGGCCGGACTTTCTCGACCCGATGATCCTCGCGCGCGCGAGCGGCGCGCCCGTGCTCTCGCTCGACCTCTGGATGGTGGGCGAGCACGCGTGCCGGGCATTGCTCGCGCAGGCCGCGCGCGAAGCGGACCTGATCCTCATCGAAGGCGTGATGGGCCTCTTCGACGGCACGCCGAGCAGCGCCGATCTCGCAACGACGTTTGGCGTGCCGGTGGCGGCCGTCGTCAGCGCGAAGTCGATGGCGCAAACCTTCGGCGCGATCGCGTTCGGCCTCGCGCGCTTTCGGCCCGAGGTGCCGTTTCACGGCGTGCTGGCGAACCACGTCGGTTCGGCGCGCCACGCGCAGATGTTGCAGGAAGCACTGCCCGCCGACCTGCGTTGGCTGGGGCACGTGGCAAGCGAGACGACGATGGCGCTGCCCGATCGCCATCTCGGCCTGCATCAGGCAAGCGAGATCGACGACCTCGACGCGCGCATCGAACGCGCCGCCGACGCACTCTCACAAACCGCCCTCGCCGGTCTGCCGCCTGCGGTGGCATTCGACGATCCTTCGCATGACGAAGCAATGCCGCGCCTGCTCGAAGGCCGCCATGTCGCGATCGCGCGCGACGCCGCGTTCTCGTTTCTCTATCCCGCGAATATCGCGTTGCTCGAAGTCCTGGGGGCGCGCGTGAGCTACTTCTCGCCGCTCGCCGACGAGCCCGCTCCCGCCCACGCCGACGCGATCTTCCTGCCCGGCGGCTACCCCGAGCTTCATGCCACGACGCTCGTGCGCAATACGCAAAGCGCGAATACGTTGCGCGCACATGTATCCGCGGGCAAGCCGCTCGTCGCCGAATGTGGCGGCATGCTTTATCTGCTCGACGCGCTCACCGACGTGGCGGGCACGCGCACGCCGATGCTCGGCCTGCTGCCCGGCGAGGCGGCCATGCAAAAGCGCTTCGCGGCGCTCGGCATGCAGCAGGTCGACGGTGAGCACGGCGCGCTGCGCGGCCATACGTTTCATTACTCGCGCATGAGCACGCCGCTTGCGCCCGCGCTCACGGCGCGGCACGCGCAAACCGGCGCGCCGGGCGAGGCGTTTTATCGCCACGGCTCGATCGCGGCGACCTACATGCACGCTTACTGGCCCTCCAACCCGGCTTTCACGGCCGCACTCTTTCATGGCACAGCCCTTTGACGAAGCCGAACGCGCGGCGGTGTACCGCGCGATTTACGAGCGGCGCGACATGCGGCACTTCGTGCCCGGCCCGATCGACCCCGCCACGCTCGCGCGCCTGCTCGACGCCGCCCACCACGCGCCGAGCGTGGGTTTCATGCAGCCGTGGCGGATCGTGCGGATTACCGATCCGTCGTTGCGCGAGCAACTTCATGCAACGGTCGAGCGCGAACGCATCGCCACCGCCGACGCGCTGGGCAAGCGCCGCGACGAGTTCATGAAACTCAAGGTGGAGGGCATGCGCGAGTGCGCCGAGGTGCTCGTGTTCGCGCTGATGGACCGGCGCGAGACGCATATTTTCGGCAGGCGTACGCTGCCGGAGATGGATCTCGCCTCCGTGGCGTGCGCGATCCAGAACATGTGGCTCGCCGCGCGCGCCGAAGGGCTCGGCATGGGCTGGGTATCGATCTTCGACGTCGACGAGGTGCGCGCGCTGCTCGCCATGCCGCCGGGCGCGAAACCCGTGGCGATCCTCTGCGTGGGTCAGGTCGAGGCGTTTTATCCGCAGCCCATGCTGGAAATGGAGCACTGGGCGAAGCGCAAGGCGCTGGGCGAATGCGTGTTCGAGAATGCCTGGCCGCAGGGGGAGCCGGACTGCGCACCGGCTCCCGGGCCTGACGTGCCGCCGGGCGTCTGACGCGCGCTGGCTCACGCTTCGCGCGTGTAGCACACGGCCTCGACGTTGTTGCCGTCGGCATCGATCAGGAATGCTGCGTAATAGTCGGGGCTGTAGTCGAGCCGCAGGCCGGGCGCGCCATTGTCCTTCGCGCCCGCGCGCAGGCCCGCCTCGTAGAAGCCGTCAACGGCCGCGCGGCTCGGGGCCAGGAACGCCACATGCACGCCGCGCGGCGCGCTCGCGTCCTGCGCGGCAAGCGCGTGCAACCACAGCTTCGGCTCGCCTGGCTGGCCGAGCCCCGCGTAGGTGTCGTCGCGCATGCACACCACGACGCCAAGCGGCGCGAGCAGCGCCTCGTAAAAACGCACGCTGCGTGCGAGATCCTGCACGCGCAATCCAATGTGATCGAACATGAGCGACTCCCGTGAGGTCCGCGCGCAACCGTTGCGGCGGATCGTGGAGTCAGCATAGCGCGCACGCCGCCGCCCCTGCCTGGGGAAAGTTGCGCTGGATTTGCGGCGGCCTTATGGCGGGTTTGCGGCTGGATGCGCGGCTGATTTACGGCTGATTGATCGGCGAAACCGAGAGCACCGCGGGCATATGCGGCTGGGCGCTCGCCGAGCCTGCGCCCGCGTCGGCCGCGCTGCCGAGCTTGACCCGCCATTGCGGCGCACCCGCATACGGCAGACGCGCCAGCGCGCCCGCCATGAGGTACGGCAGCGCTTCGCGCGCGTCGGCGTTACGGTCGCGTTTGACCGCGCTCACCTTGTACACCTCGCCGCCTTCCGGCAGCGTAAAGAAGCGCAGCGTCAGCGTATGGACGTAAGGCCGCCCAAACCATGGAAAAGACGGCCCTTCGGCCGGCACGCAGCCGCCCGCGCACTCGCCTGCCACCACTTTGACGTCGGCGGGGCGCGTGGCCCAGGCCACCGAAACCAGATAGCGCGCCGCCTCGGGCGCGCCCGCGACAAAGCCGCGCTGCGCGAGGCCCTCGCGCAGCAAGCCCTGGTACGGCAGGATCTCGCCCGCGTCGGCCTGCGCGGGCGTGGGGGCGAAGCGGTAGTTCGCGGCGGCCGTGCCCATGGCAGGCAGGCCGCCGGTGGCCTCGACATCGGTCGTCACACCGGCGCAGCCGGCGAGAGCGCCGAGCAGCGGCAGCAGACACATCGACAACTGGGTCTTCACTGAACACTCCATCGGGGCCGCCGGCGCGCGGCCGGCGGCGTTCTTGTCATGCGCGTGCGCGCGGCTCAAGCCGGCGCGTCGAATGCGGGGAGCGTCATCGTCAGTTTGGTGCCCTTATCCGGCTCGCTCTCCACATGGACTTCGCCGCCGTGGCGCGTCACGACGGTCTTCACGAAGGCCATGCCGAGCCCCGCGCCGCTCACCTCGGGCCGCTGACCCGCATGGAAACGGCGGAACGGCTCGAACAGCTTCGCCTGATCCTCGTGCGTGATGCCGTAGCCCTGGTCCTGGATCGAGCAGATCACATGCGGCGGCGTCTCATCGTCCAGCGCGATCTTACAGACAATGCGCGTATCGGGGGGGCTGTATTTCACCGCGTTGTTGAGCACGTTGACCAGCGCGCGCGTCATGAGCGAGCGGTCGGCGTTGATCCAGCCCATCTGCTCGCCCTCGAACGCCGTGTCGATCTGGATGCGTTTCGCGCGCGCCTGCGGCCAGACTTCGTCGCTCGCGTCGATCATGAGTTCCGCGAGGCTCGTGGGTTCGAGCGCATAGACCTGCGACTCCGCGCGCGCAAGTTGCACGAAGTCGTCGGCAAGCGTGAGCGAGCGGCGCGCGTAACGCTCGATGCGCTCCATCACGCCGCGCACCGGCTCCGAGGCCAGCGTGCCGCGCTCGCGCTCGGTTTCCACGAGTGCGACGATCGAGGCCTGCGGCGAGCGCATGTCGTGCGAGAGCAGGCGCAACGCGTCCTCGCGCTGGCGCTCGGCGTCGTGCAGTTCCGTGACGTCGACGAGGCCCGCGATCCAGCCCACCGCCTGGCCTTGCGCGTTCGTACAGCGTGCGTAACGCAGCAGGTAGTCGCTGCCGTCGCGCGCCCGCACTTCCACGCCGCGCTCCATCAGTTCCGCGAATTCGCCGCGCGCCGGGTCGAGCGGCGCGGGCCAGTGCGCGTGCGCGAACGTCATCATCTCCGGGCTCGGGTCGATCGGCTTGACGAGCGAGAGATCGCCGAACACGTCCTGCATCCAGCGCCCTTCCGCCGCGCCCACGCGCAGGCGCGCGAGATAGGCGCGCGAAGCGTGATTCGCGATCAGCACGACGCCGCGCAGGTCGGCCACGACAATCGGCTCGGGCACCGAGTCGAGGCTGTCCCACACGAAGCGGCGCATGTCCTGGAGGCGCTGCGCGGCCTGCGCCATCAGCGCCATCTGCTGGGCGAGCGCGTCGCCCGCGAACTCGCGGCGCGGCGTGGGCGCCTCGGGCAAAAGATAGGGTTCGTCGGCGAGCTGGCGCAGTTCCTTGCGCAGGTACGCCATCGTCATTTCGAGGCGGCGCCAGCTCCACACCGGATACACGACGAGCAGCGCGACGACCGCGGGCACGGGCGGCAGCCACAGCCGCGCGCCGTACAGCATGCCCGCGCTCGTGCCGAGCGAGACGAGGATGAGCAGCGCGAGCAGCAGCAGCGTGCGCAGCGGCGAGAGTACGAGAAAGCCCGCCAGCAGCACCGCGAGCGGCAGGAGCGAGGCCAGCACGACCGCGAGCGGCGGCGCGGGCTGGATGGCGGTGCCGTTGAGCAGCGTGTCGAGCACGATGGCGTGGATATAGACGCCGGGCAGCGGGCCGAGCGTGCCCGAGAGCGGCGTGGCGAAGCGGTCGTAAAGGCCCGAGGCCGTCACGCCAACGATCGCCACACGTCCGCGCAGCGTCTCGGGCGGCACGCGGCCCGCGAGCACGTCGGCGAAGGAGACCTTGCGGTAGGTTTGCGAGCGCGCGCCGAATGGAATCAGAAAGCGCGCCTCGCTGCCGGGCGCGGCGGCGCGCAGCACGTCGTCGCGCTGCGCGGCGGCGGGCGTGCCGTGCGCGAGCGTCACGGCGCCGTCGCGCACCGCGCGCCACAGCGGCACCATCAACTGCGGCCAGCGCTGGCGCGCGTCGCCTTCGAACAGCGCGACGCTGCGCACGATGCCGTCGCTATCGACTTCGAGATTGATGTGGCCTACGCCGGCCGCCGCCTGGGCGAGCGGCGCGACGGGGCGCACGGCGTCGCGATGGCCGTCGTCATCGGCGGGGGTGAGGAGAATGGGCAGGAACGACGGGCGGGCGCGCAACGCCTGCGCGAAGCGCGCGTCGTCGGGCGAAGGCTCGGTGAACAGCACGTCGTAGACGATGGCGGCCGCGCCCGCTTTCGCGAGCTGATCGACGAGCCGCGCATGCGCCTCGCGCGGCCAGGGCCAGCGCCCGAGTGCGGCCACGCTCGCGTTGTCGATCTCCACGAGCACGATGTCGGGCGAGACCGGCCGCTCGCGCGCGGCGAGAAAGCGGTCGTAGACCAGGTTGTCCGCGCCGCCCGTCAGCCGCCAGATCACGCACAGCAGCACCACGACGAAGCCCGCGCAGCCCACCCCGGCCCACTCGAACAGAAAGCGGCGCCCGACTGAGCGGCCAAGGCGCGCGGGCGGCCTCGCGCTCATGCGTGGCTCCACCTCGTCCGGCCGAGTCACCAGTCGAGCCTGAACGACTGGATCGGACTCGCCTTCTGGTAGTAGTGGCCGTTGTCGAACTGCTCGGCGATCACCGTCCAGTAGTAGACGCCCTTCGGCAAGTCGCGCACGACGGCCTCGCCCGACGTGATGTCCGTGCGGTCGACGAGCGGCACGCGCAGATCGTCCGTGGTGCCGAGCACGAAGCGAAAACGCGTGTTCTGCGCGTTGCGGTCGGTGAACCAGCGGAAGGCGAAGTCGCGCGAGCCTTCGATACGACCGGCGCTCGTACCGAGCGACATGTGGCGCCGCACGAACGCATAGGACGCGGGCATGCCTTCGAGGCCGCGCTCGTCGATCGCGGAGATACGCACGAAGTACGTGCCGTCGTCGAGCGCGCCGAGCGGCACGTGCGGGTCGGCGCTGCGCGTGTCGCGGATCATGTCGAGCAGTCCCGCGTCCCGGCCGATCTGCGCGCGGTAGCCGCGTGCGTCCTGCAACGGCGCGATATCGAAGGCCACCTCATTATCGTCCTGCACACGGGAAGGATTCAGGAGACTGGGCGCGTCGAGCAGCGGCACGGGCGCGCCCGCCGGCTCGCCCGCGAGCGTCAGGCTGCCGTGATGCGCGGCGACGAGTTGCTCCGAGGCGGCGAGCGGCGTGCCGGGCGCGGGCGCGGCATGCAGTGCGGACGATGCGGACGGCGCATAGGCGCCGCTGCGGCCCTGCGCGAGCGAGGCGGCGTCCACGCCCACGGCGCCGTCCAGGACTTCGACTGCCGTTGCGCCTTTCGCGCCGTCGTAGCTCACGCGAAACTGCGTGCCGCGCACCCCCGCCACCACGGAAGGCGAGCGGATCTGGAAGCGATCGTCCTTCTTCGTTGCGTGCGTGACCTCGGTGCTCACCTCGCCACTGTGCAGATTGACGATGCGGTCGGTTGCCCCCGTGAGCACGGTCTGGCGCAGCGTGGCCAGGTCGAGCGAGGTATCGGGAGGCAAGGCGATGTGCGAGCCGTCGGCCAGTTCGAGCGTGGCGAAACCATTGTGGCCGGTCTGCACGCGATCGCCTTCGACGAGGCTGGCGCCGACCGTGAGCGGCAGCAGCGGCCCGTTGCGGAACGCGTGCTGGGCGGGCCCGTTCGCGGCGATCACCTTCGCACTGAGACTGTCCTGGCGCAGCAGCGCAACAGGCACGCGCAGCGTCGTGCCCGGCCGAAGGCGACGCGGCTCGCTCACGCGATTGACGCTCGCAAGCTTCTTCCAGTCGGCGGGGCTACGCAGATAGCGCGCGGCGATGTCGTAAAGCGAGTCGCCGGGGCGCGTCACGTAGGTGGTCATTTCGGGCGGCTGCGCCGGCGCTCGCGCGGCGCTCTCTCGCGCTTCCGCGCCGCGGGCGAAGGGAACGAGCGCAAGCGCGAAGGCGAACAACGGGAGCGCGGAGGCGCGCACCGCGCTTGCCTTCACGACGGTGGCTTGAACCGCACGCGGGCCCTTCACGCGTCGTCCCCCTCGATGCGTTCGAGTCGATAGCCGTAGCCGTAGATCGGCGTGAGGCGATAGCCGTTTTCGGGGCGCAGGCCGAGCTTCGAGCGCAGCATCGAGACGTGCGTGTCCATCGTGCGCGACGGAATGTCGTCGGACTGCTTCCAGATCACGTCGAGAATATGCGCGCGCGAGAGCGGGCGGCTCAGGTGCTGGAAAAGCAGCAGCGCGAGATCGAATTCCTTCTGCGTGAGCGCGACTTGCCGCCCGCTCACCGACGCCTGGCGCGACTTCAGATCGAACTCGTACTCGCCGAAGGTTTCCTTGAGCGCGGGCGCATGAAGCTGATAGGCGCGGCGCAGCAGCGAGTTCACGCGCGCGATCAGCACGGGCGCGGAAACGGGCTTGACCACGTAGTCGTCGGCGCCCGCGTTGAGCATTTGCGCGATGTCGACTTCGCGGCTGCGGCTCGTCATGAAGAGCACCGGCAAGCGCGTGGAGAGGCTTTGCCGCACCCAGTGCAGCACCTCGTCGCCCGCCATGTCGGGCACGTTCCAGTCGAGCACGAGCAGATCGAACGTTTGCCTGCGAAGCTGCCGGACAAGCTCGCCGCCCTTCGCGAACGGATGGCAGGCATGGCCCGCCGCGGTCAAGGTCTGGCAGACGAAATCTGTCTGCGCCGGATCGTCATCCAGTACTGCAATTCTCATAACACCCCGCAACCAGGTTTGTTCTTCATCTTTTCAGGATGGACTGCCTCCCTGCCGCCGCTCACCGCGACGACGGCCAGCGTCTTGCCGGGCACCGCGAGCCAGATCGCTCGTGCGCCCAGGTCAAAACGCGTACCCATCCTCAAGGTCAGAGCGCGCGGACGGCGCCGCGCACCAAAGACCGCTACTTTCGCTGCGTCTCGAAAAAAATGGGAGCACGCCGCGAGGGTCGACTTCAGGGATTGGGATGCACTCATGTTAATCGCTCATGGTAGTCGAAATCGTCATCGTTCGAAGCGGGTTTGGCCGGGCGGGACCGCCCGCGGCCCTATGACTGGCGCGGTGTGAGGCCGGATTCGTGGGCCGGCGGCGTCGCGTCATGCGCGTTCGCATCGCCGGCCGGAGCCTGCGTGGGAACCTGCGCGAAAGCCGGAGCCGAAAGCAATGCGGTCAGGTGCGAGCGCACGTGTTCCCAGGCCGCGTGGGCGTAGTCGGGTTGCACCGCCGCACGCGCCTGCGCGGTCACGAACACGCGCAGCACCGTGGACGAGCACTGTGTGAGCCGCTCCGCGCGGCCGAACGGCGACAGACGCAGCGCTTCGCTCAGCCACGGCAACTCGGATGCGCAGGAATCGGCGTAAGCCTCCATCGCGGCGCGCGCATGACGGTCGCGCGGGAGGTCGAGTTCAACGCGCTCGAGTGCGCGACCCAGACCCGCGCCATTGACGCGCGAGCCCGGCGGGAAGCGGGTGCGGCCGGTTCGGAAAAACATGTAGCCCCCGTTGAGCAGACAAGCGCCAGCCGTTTTTCGCGGACGCAACAACGCCAAGCCGCACGCGGCGCGCGCGGCGGCAAGGAGAATGAATTCAGGATGAAAGAAAAAAAGTGGCGACAGCGGCGTGCTACGCACCGCGTGGTCTCCGGAATCCGCCCCCGGAATCGGACCGCCAGCGCAGTCATCGTCATGCCCGGCGCGAACCCCGCCAACCGCGTCACCGCCCGACGCGGGCCGGCAGGCCGCAGCCGCTCCCTGCACGACGAGGCACGTGCTGCCATCGCCACATCCACCTCAAGGCGCTGGATTTCCAGCGTTATCCGGCGAACTCGGGTTCGCTCTGACTTCCTCGTTCCGGCCGCATCACCAGGTCCCGTGCGTGCCAGCCCCCGTAGCATTATTCCGGCGCCCCCGGGCGCACAGAGCAGACTCGTGCATCGGGAGCGTCATGCGGCAGCGCTTCGATTTGCCGCGACGAGCTATTCTCACCTGGACGCCAAGAACTTACTGTCAGGGATTGTTAAATCCGTCAGGATGGCGAGCAGCGGACGTAGGAAGGTCTGACGGTGAGGCTTGCGCACGATGATGGTCACGGAGCATTGTTTGGCGATGCGCGACGCAGCACACTGATTACCACGCAATCCTAAATAAATGGACTCAAGGCAGGATGCCCGCAAAGGGCATCCATCGAGGTACCGCGAAGGCAAGGAAGATCGGTCAGTGCTCGTGCTCGTCGCCACGGCCGTTGCCCTGGCCCGAAGGATGGCCGCCCTGAGGCGCACCCTGTGGCGCCGAGGGCCGACCCTGCACGGCGGCAGGTGGAGGCGGACGCATCCCGCCGCCCTGAGGCTGCGCTGACGGAGGATGCGCGAAGCCCGGCGCGGGGCCGCCCTGCGGCTGTGGACGGCCACCACCCTGCGGCTGAGGCGCGGGCGGGCGGGCCTGCTCCTGTGGACGCGGCGCCATGTTGGCGGGCGCGTGCGGCCCCTGCTCGTTGAAGTTCGGACGCCCCTCGCCCTGCGGCGGCATGTTGGCGGGCGCATGCGGTCCTTGTTCGCCGAAGTTCGGACGTCCCTCGCCCTGCGGCGGCATGTTGCGGGGCAAGTCGGCCGGCGGACGCGGCCCCTCCGCATTGCCGGGCGGGCGGCCTGCGCCGGGCGGCGGCCCGCCGTTCGGATGGCCGTACGGCCCGGGCAGACGCTCGCCGCCGGCCGCGGGCTGGCCAGGCGGGCGGCCCGGCGCGCCATGCCACGCGGGTGCCGCGGGCGGGCGGCCACGCTCGGGCGGCGGCATATGCGCCCAGCGGTCCTGCTCGCCGTACCAGGGCCGGTCGCGATAGAAGCTGCCCCAGTACGCGCCGAGCGAGAACGCCACGATCGGCAAGCCGATCGCCGCGCCGTAGTTGGGCAGCGGCACGTAAGTGCCCTGATACGGATAGCTGAGATAAGCGCCGTAGACCCAGCCGCGCAGGCCGGGCACCGTGACGTCACACCATGAGTAGTCGCTCACGCAGCCCATCACGGTGACGGGCACGCCGGGGCCAAGCTCGGAAACAATGGGGTAATCGCCGGACGGTCCCGCGTAGAGTTCGACCGGCTCGCTCGTATAGGCCGCGGTTTGCGCGCTGGCGTCGGCCGAGGCGAGCACGAGGCCGGTGACGAGGCTCGCGCTCGCAAGCGCTGAGGCGAGCGTGCGCAAGCGCGTCTGAGGGCGCTTTGACATTATTTCTCCCTTTTGCAGCTAATTGTTGTTGCCACTGCGCAAGTCGCGTGCCCACGAGCACCCAATCGATTCGCCGGGTTACTCGTTTTCTTCGAAGTAGTGCCCGAACTTGACCTGCTTGGTGCGGATATAACGTTCGTTTTCCTCGCGCATGGGAATCGCGAGCGCCACGCGTTCGATCACCGGGAGGCCGTGCTCCCTGAGCGTTTCGAACTTCTTGGGATTGTTGCTCATCAGCCGCACCGACGAGACTTTCAAAAGACGCAGGATCGCAGCCGCCGAATCGTATTCGCGCGCGTCGTCGGGCAGGCCGAGGTCGAGATTCGCCTCGACGGTGTCGCGGCCCTGCTGCTGCAACTGGTACGCGCGGATCTTGTTCGACAGGCCGATGCCCCGGCCTTCGTGGCCACGCAGGTAAAGCAGCACGCCACGGCCTTCGGCCGCGATATAGCGCAAAGCGAGGTCGAGCTGCTCGCCGCAGTCGCAGCGGTAGGAGCCGAACACGTCGCCGGTCAGGCATTCGGAGTGGAGCCGGGTGAGCGTCGGCTCGCCGCTGCCCACGTCGCCCATGACGAGCGCGAGATGCTCGGCGCCGCCGTCCTTTACCCGATAGACATAGGACTCGAACGTGCCGTAGCGGGTCGGCAGCGTGGCGGTCGCGTCAAGCACGACGCATTCGTTGGCGTTGTCGCCGTCCGCACAGGACGACTCAGGAAGCGTAGGCATGATTCTCGAGCAAAAGACTGGCAAAAAACGGCCACGGCCGGATTGAAGTTAGGAACCGGAGTTTACCGCCATTTGGCCCGCCCCGCCGCGCCAGCCCTTCCCCCCGCCTCTCTCGCCCCCGATTTGTGCCGCTTGCGCCTCTTGCGCCCGCCCGTCGGGCGGCGACTTGCCGCCTTATGCCCGTCGCGTAAATGGTGCGACCCCGCGCATACCCCGACGACGCGCGCCACGGCATCCGCCTATACTGGAATGGCTTCCCACTGGCAGGACAGCCGCCAAGGCCGGCCTGCCACGCCGCGCAATGACTGAACAACCAGAAGGACGAAGAGGGGTCGCCCTATGACAAGCGTTGCACAGGTACTCAAATCGAAGCCGGATCAGGTGGTGTACACGATCGAAGCCAGCGATTCCGTCTACAACGCCATCCGCCTGATGGCCGAAAAACAGATCGGGGCGCTGCTCGTGACCGACGGCGCATCGATCGCGGGCATCATCACGGAGCGCGACTACGCCCGCAAGATCGTGCTCATGGACCGATCGTCGAAAACGACCGCCGTGCGCGACATCATGAGCCCGCACGTGCGCTTCGTCCAACCCGACCAGACCACCTACGACTGCATGGCGCTCATGACCGAGCGGCGCATGCGCCACCTGCCCGTCATGGACAACGGCAAGCTGGTGGGCATGGTCTCGATCGGCGACCTGGTGAAGGAAATCATCGCCGAGCAGAAGTTCACGATCGAGCAGCTCGAGCACTACATCACCGGCGGTCCGGGCTCCTGAAAGCGGTGCGCACGGCCTCATCCTGTCGATGGAACGTCACGGCGGAACGTGAAAAAACGCCCAATCCCGGCGGGGTTGGGCGAAGCTACCTTGCGGCAGCGGAGGTTCCACGCATGAAAAACGCGCGAAAATTTGCGCGGCGGCGTGCGGCAAGGATGCAAACGCGCGCATGTCCGCCTGGAATGGTCAGGAACCTGTCGGGGTAAGGTCTGTGGCGGGAACGAGGGAGAAACGCTCGGCAGGCGCGCACGGCTCGCGTGCCCGCGTTTCAGTCCTGTGTGCGACCCGCTTCGATGGTTGCGGGTCGATGCCCGGCCAGGGAGCCGGGCAATCGCAGCGCTACCGGGTCAGTTGCCTGAATCGGTTTTCAATCAGTTGCCGAAATACACCGACTGCGACGGGCGCAGCGTGGCCGGCTGGCCGCCCGACTGCGACGAACCCGAGGTCGCCGGGCCATAGCCGCTCGTTTCGGCTGCCGGGGCTTGCGCCACGCCTTCTTGCTGCGACACGCGCGCTTCGGCGGCCTGGATGTCGCTCGGATAGGTGGCGTCGTTCGCGGTAGCCGGGTTGTAGCCGGCCTTTTCAAGCTGGATCAGTTCGGCCTTCACTTCGGCGCGGGTCTTCGGGGCATCGCTTTGCACCTGGGCAAACGAAAGGGCCGGAGCGGCGACGAGAGCGGCGACAATTGCGGCTTGAAGCAGGTTGCGGGTCTTCATGGTATTTACCTCCATCACTTGTTTTATGCCGGTGCTCGTGTGTGGCGCCGGATCAGTGACTTCAGTTTATTGAGACAAGAGATTAGGGCAAACCCCTATTTTGAAAAAATACAGTTTCAAGCACCGCAACAATGCAGGCTGAGTACGCGGACCGTTGTGCCGCAACGCTCGCGCGTCATCGGCGTTCTGCATTTGCCGGCTGCATTTGCCGGCTTATTGGCCTGCTTCATTGGCCGGCTTCATTGGCCTTCTCCCAGCAGCTTGCGCGGTCCGCTCACGAACGGGCTGCCCAGTTCGTAGAAACGCAACGGCCGGTCCATCTCCCGCGATAGCCCGATGCGCGTCGTCACCCCCACCGGCCGCGCCGGTTCGTCCACGCGCCCGATCCAGAGCCCGTGGCCCAGGCACAGATCGGCGCCGTCGAATGCCGCGCCGATGCCATAGGCCTGCGTGAGCCGCCCCGGTCCGCGCGCGAGGTCGCGCGGCGGCACGCCGGGGCGCTGCGCCTGCATGGCCGCGAGCCCTTCGAGCGGCTCGACCGCCCGAAACAGCACGCCCGCCCCCACGTCCACGGCCTCGCTCGACATGTTGAGCATCCAGGCGCTGCCGTAGGTGAGCCGCACATAGGCGTGGCCGCGCGCCAGGAACATCGAGGCGTTCCACGACCGCCGCCCTTTGTAGGCGTGGCTCGTGGAGTCGCCCAGCGGATAGGCTTCGATTTCCACCAGCCGCCCCGCCATGCGCCCGCGCGCCAGGTCGCGCACGAGATACTTGCCGATCATGAAGCGCGCCAGCTCGGTGGTGTCGAGCGGCAGGTCGTCACGGTGCAGCGGCAGAATCTTCATCGCACGGCTCTCCGGGGAATCCGCTGAAACGTGGGCGGCCGCCATCGGCCGGGCGGGCATCGCGCCCCCCGCCAGAGTGTAGCGCCCGCACCGAGCGGCGCTGCGCATAACGCCATGCGGCGGGGCATTGCGCTACCATCGTCCGCATACCCGCGCGACTGGCTCGCGCCCCCCCAACATCCGGCGCGCGGCGACTCGCAACCGCGCGCGCGTCAACGAAGGAGCCGCACGATGAACGAACAGAGCGCCATTCAATTCCTCTCGGACGTCCGCAAGCCGCTGCTCACGCTGCACAAGGCGATCCTTGACCACGAGCGCGCGGAGTACGAGCGCGAGTTCGGGCCGGTCACGCCGGCGGCCTTCCTCCAGGTGCTCATCAACGGCTCGGGCTTCCGCTGGCTCATGCCGCTCTCGACGATCATCGCCAACGTCGACGAAACGCTCGATGCGAAAGACGCGAGCGCCGAAGATCGCATCGGCGCGGCGCAAGGCGTGGGCGCGCTCTTTTCCGGCGAGGAATCGGCGGAGTTTTATGAGCGCTATCAGGCGCTGTTGCAGGCCAGCCCCACGATCCTGCATTTGCACGGAACCGTCGCGCCGCTGCTCAAGGGGCTGAAGAACTGAGGCGTCGCCGCCGCGCGCCTTAACCGCGCGGTGTTCTGCGCGGGCGCGCCGTCTCGCCTGCCTCGGGCGCCTCGGCGGCTTCACCCGGCCCGGCCGCCCTGTCGCCACGCTTGCCCTTCGCGCCGGAAAGCCGCCGCCACAGCGTCGTCTTGCTAATGCCGAGCATCTCGCACGCGCGGTCGCGGTCGCCGTGGCAGGCGTCGAGCGCCGCGCGGATTTCATCGGCTTCCACGTTCAGGCTGCGCTCGCGCAAGGTGAGCGCGCCCTCGCCCGCCGCGCCTGGCTCGCTGCGCTCATCGGCGGCGCGGCGACGCGACTCGAACACCTCGGGCGCGATCGAGCGCAGCACGTCGGGCGTCACCACGTTCTCCTCCGAATCCGCCAACTCCACCACGATCCGCTCGATCACGTTCTGCAATTCGCGCACATTGCCCGGCCACACGTGGCTCGCGAGCGCGCCGCTCACGAGCGCGAGCGTGCGCGCCGCATCGTCGGCAGTGCGGATGCGCACGGCCACGCGCGTTTCGCGGCGCGACGCCTGTAGCAGCAGTTCGGCGGCGAGCAGCGCGATATCCGCACCGCGCTCGCGCAACGGCGGAATGGCGAGATTGAGAATGTTCAGGCGATAGAACAGGTCGGCGCGGAACTCGCCCGCCTCGATCTGCTCGGTGAGCGCGCGGTGCGTGGCGGCCACCACGCGCACGTCCACGCGCGTGGGCTCCGTCGCGCCGAGGCGCACCACCTCGCGCTCCTGGAGCACGCGCAGCAGCCGGCTTTGCAACGGCAAGGGCATCTCGCCGATCTCGTCGAGAAAGAGCGTGCCGCGGTGCGCGGCCTCGATGAGCCCCACCTTGCCGCCGCGCCGCGCGCCCGTGAACGCGCCTTCCTCGTAGCCGAACAGTTCGCTCTCCAGCAGCGCTTCGGGAAACGCACCACAATTCATGGCGACGAACGGAAAGTCGCGCCGCGGGCTCTCGCGATGAATGCCCTGCGCGATCATTTCCTTGCCGGTGCCGCTTTCGCCGCGGATCAGCACGGTGGCGTCCGACTTCGCGTAGCGCCGCGCAAGCTGACGCACGCGCTCGATGCCGGGCGACGCGCCGCTCAGGTCGTCCAGGCGGTAGCGCGCGACGAACTGCTGCGTGCGCTGGCGCGAGCGCAAGGTGCGATCGAGCCGCTCCACGGCGCGCGACTCCTGGAACGTGAGCACGGCGCCCGTCGTCACGCCGTTGTCCACGAGCGGCCCACGATGCACGACATAACTCACGCCGCGCACGGTTTCGAGCGATTCGCCGTCGGCTTCGGGCAAGGCGAAGGCGATGTCGGGCGCGAGCGTGGCAAGCGACTGCCCCGCCGCCGCCGCGGGATCGACGCCGAGCACGTCCGCGAGGCGCTGGTTGATCGCCTCGATGCGGCCGCGCGCATCGAGCGCCACCACGCCGTCGCGCAAATGCTGGAGCACGCTGTCAAGGCGCTGGCGGCGTAGCGTCTCGCGCCAGGTGGCCTGCACGAGTTCGAGCGCATTGTCGAAGGCCGCACGCACCGAGGGGCGCGAGTAGACGAAAAACGGCACGAGCCCAAGCCGCGCCGCGAGGTCGTTGACGAGCCCCGGCCCGACGACGGCCCCTACGCCGCGATCGCGCAGGTCGAGCACGCAGGCCTCGGCGTCCTGCACCGTGCGGTACTGGCCGAACACCACGTCGATGCCATAGGCGCTCGCGAAGCGGCGCACCTCGACGGGCGTCTCGCCATAGGTGACGAGTCCGACCAGTTCGGCTTCGCGCCGCGCGCGGGCGAGCGCCTGCATCACGTCGAAGCCGGTGGGCTGCAAGAGCACCACGGGCACGTCGATGCGCGCCTTCAGGTACGTGCCGTTCGAGCCCGCCGCCACCACCACGTCGGGCCGCTGGTTCGGCCCGGCGGCGGCGATGTCGGCCACGGCCTCCTCGAAACCGCGCGGCACCACGCGCAGGTCCGCGAGATCGTCGTATTCGCGGGCGATGTCGCGAAACAGGTCGCGCAGGCGGCTGATGCCCATGGCCCACACGCGCGGGCGGAATGCGGGGGAAGCGGAAGCGGGGAAGCGGTTCATGATGTCCGGCGAAGCGATCACGGTGCGGCGCGGCGAAAAGCCCGAAAGCCCGCCGCAGCTGAATTCGCATTATCGCGCGACGATTTCATTTTTGAAATCGCGATTTCACCACGGAAATCGGGGCCCGTCTCCTCGTTATGACAATAACCATAAAAATCAATGCATTAGCGTCATCCGGCAGAGCTGGCACGCTACCTGCAATATAAGGCGGCGATTCAATTGGAGACATCACGCATGAACAGCAAATCCCCCGCAAGCGCCGGCGCGAAGTTCCGCGCCGCCGTGGCCGCCGAGCAACCGCTGCAAGTGGTCGGCGCGATCACCGCGTATGCGGCCAAGCTCGCCGAGGCCACCGGTTTCAAGGCTGTCTATCTGTCGGGTGGCGGCGTGGCCGCCAATTCGCTGGGCGTGCCCGATCTCGGCATCAGCACCATGGACGACGTGCTGATCGACGCGAGCCGCATCACCGACGCCGTGGACATCCCCCTGATGGTCGACATCGACACCGGCTGGGGCGGCGCCTTCAACATCGGGCGCACGATCAAGTCATTCATCAAGGCGGGCGTGGCGGCCGTGCACCTGGAAGACCAGGTGGGCCAGAAGCGCTGCGGCCATCGCCCGAACAAGGAAGTCGTGGCGACCGGTGAAATGGTGGACCGCGTGAAGGCCGCCGTGGACGCGCGCACCGACGACCAGTTCGTCATCATGGCCCGCACCGACGCGGCCGCCGTGGAAGGCATCGACGCCGCGATCGAGCGCGCCGTGGCCTACGTGGAAGCGGGCGCAGACATGATCTTCCCCGAAGCGATGAAGACGCTCGACGACTACCGCCGCTTCCGCGCGGCCGTGAAGGTGCCGATTCTCGCCAACCTCACCGAATTCGGCTCGACGCCGTTCTTCACGACCGAAGAACTCAAGAGCGCCAACGTGGATATCGCGCTCTACTGCTGCGGCGCGTATCGCGCGATGAACGCCGCCGCACTGAACTTCTACGAGACCGTCAAGCGCGACGGCACGCAAAAGGCCGCCGTCTCCACGATGCAGACGCGCGAAGACCTCTACAAGTACCTCGGCTATCACGCGTACGAAGACAAGCTCGACGCCCTGTTCGCCGCGAAGAAGTAAATCCGCCCCCACAGCCCATACATAGAGAGAGGAAGACACCATGAGCGAAGCAGAAAACACCACGCAAGCCGCAGGCGGCTTCAAGCCGAAGAAGTCCGTTGCGCTTTCGGGCGTGGCGGCAGGCAACACGGCGCTGTGCACCGTGGGCCGCACCGGCAACGACCTGCACTACCGCGGCTATGACATTCTCGACCTCGCCACCGCGTGCGAATTCGAGGAAGTCGCGTACCTGCTCGTGCACGGCAAGCTGCCGAACACGGCCGAACTGGCCGGCTACAAGGCCAAGCTCAAGGCGCTGCGCGGCCTGCCCGCCGCCGTGAAGACGGCGCTCGAAGCCGTGCCCGCCTCGGCGCACCCGATGGACGTGATGCGCACCGGCGTCTCGGTGCTCGGCACCGTGCTGCCCGAGAAGGACGACCACAACCTGCCGGGCGCGCGCGACATCGCCGACCGCCTGATGGCCTCGCTCGGCTCGATGCTGCTGTACTGGTATCACTTCTCGCACAACGGCAAGCGCATCGAAGTCGAAACCGACGACGACTCGATCGGCGGCCACTTCCTGCACCTGCTGCACGGCCGTGCGCCGTCGAAGTCGTGGGTGGACGCGATGCACGTGTCGCTCAACCTGTACGCCGAGCACGAGTTCAACGCTTCGACGTTCACGGGCCGCGTGATCGCGGGCACGGGCTCGGACATCTACTCGGCCATCACGGGCGCGATCGGCGCGCTGCGCGGTCCGAAGCACGGCGGCGCGAATGAAGTCGCGTTCGAGATCCAGTCGCGCTACGAAAACGCCGACGAAGCGGAAGCCGACATCCGCGCACGCGTGGAAAAGAAGGAAGTCGTGATCGGCTTCGGCCACCCCGTCTACACGATCTCGGACCCGCGCAACAAGGTCATCAAGGAAGTGGCGAAGAAGCTCTCGAAGGAGCAGTCGAACCTGAAGCTGTTCGACATCGCCGAGCGCCTCGAATCGACGATGTGGGAAGTCAAGAAGATGTTCCCGAACCTCGACTGGTTCAGCGCCGTGTCGTACCACATGATGGGCATCCCCACCGCCATGTTCACGCCGATCTTCGTGATCGCGCGCACGGCCGGCTGGAGCGCGCACATCATCGAGCAGCGCGTCGACAACAAGATCATCCGCCCGAGCGCGAACTATACGGGTCCGGAAAACCTGAACTTCACGCCGATCGGCAAGCGTTGATCGACGCTGACCAGCCGGCCGGACGCACTATGACGTCCGGCCGACTGGGAGACGACGGCGCGTGCGTCTAGAGTGAATCCATTCGCTCACGGCGCGCGAAGCCGCCGCAAACCCACTACACATTTGGTCCCCAAGCCGTGAATACCGCCTACCGCAAGTCCCTCCCGGGCACCCGGCTCGATTACTTCGACGCGCGCGAAGCCGTCGAGGCCATCCAGCCCGGCGCCTACGCAACGTTGCCGTACACGTCACGCGTGCTCGCCGAAAACCTCGTGCGCCGCTGCGACCCGGCCACGCTCACGGCCTCGCTCAAGCAGCTCATCGAGCGCAAGCGCGACCTCGACTTTCCGTGGTTCCCGGCGCGCGTGGTCTGCCACGACATCCTCGGGCAAACCGCGCTCGTCGACCTCGCGGGCCTGCGCGACGCCATCGCCGACCAGGGCGGCGACCCGGCCAAGGTGAACCCGGTCGTGCCGGTGCAGTTGATCGTCGACCACTCGCTCGCGGTGGAATGCGGCGGCTTCGACCCGGACGCGTTCAACAAGAACCGCGCGATCGAAGATCGCCGCAACGTCGACCGCTTCGACTTCATCAACTGGACGAAGAAGGCGTTCAAGAACGTCGACGTGATTCCGCCGGGCAACGGCATCATGCACCAGATCAATCTGGAGAAGATGTCGCCCGTGATCCAGGCGCGTGACGGCGTGGCGTTCCCCGACACCTGCGTGGGCACCGACAGCCACACGCCGCACGTCGATGCGCTCGGCGTGATCGCGATCGGCGTGGGCGGCCTCGAAGCCGAGAACGTCATGCTCGGCCGCGCCTCGTGGATGCGCCTGCCCGACATCGTCGGCGTGGAGCTCACGGGCAAGCGCCAGCCCGGCATCACCGCCACCGACATCGTGCTCGCCCTCACCGAATTCCTGCGCAAGGAAAAGGTCGTCGGCGCGTACCTGGAGTTCCGTGGAGAAGGCGCGTCGAGCCTCACGCTCGGCGACCGCGCCACGATCTCCAACATGGCGCCCGAATACGGCGCCACCGCCGCGATGTTCTTCATCGACGACCAGACGCTCGACTATCTGCGCCTCACGGGCCGCGAGGAAGAGCAGGTCAAGCTCGTCGAAACGTACGCGAAGGCTGCGGGCCTGTGGGCCGACACGCTGGCCAACTCGCAGTACGAGCGCACGCTCACGTTCGATCTGTCGAGCGTGGTGCGCAACATGGCCGGTCCGTCCAACCCGCACAAGCGCCTGCCCACGTCCGACCTCGCCGCACGCGGCATCGCGGGCAAGTGGGAAGAAACGCCGGGCCAGATGCCCGACGGCGCGGTCATCATCGCCGCCATCACGAGCTGCACGAACACGAGCAACCCGCGCAACGTGATCGCCGCCGCCCTGCTCGCGCGCAACGCGAACGCACGCGGCCTCACGCGCAAGCCCTGGGTGAAGAGCTCGCTGGCGCCGGGGTCGAAGGCTGTCGAGCTTTACCTCGAAGAAGCCAACCTGCTGCCGGACCTGGAAAAGCTCGGCTTTGGCATCGTCGCGTTTGCCTGCACCACGTGTAACGGCATGTCGGGTGCGCTCGATCCGAAGATCCAGCAGGAAATCGTCGACCGCGATCTGTATGCGACCGCCGTGCTCTCGGGCAACCGCAACTTCGACGGCCGCATTCACCCGTACGCCAAGCAGGCGTTCCTCGCCTCGCCGCCGCTCGTGGTCGCCTATGCGATTGCTGGCACGATCCGCTTCGATATCGAACGCGACTCGCTCGGCACGGACCAGGACGGCAAGCCCGTGTACCTCAAGGACCTCTGGCCGACCGACGAGGAAATCGACGCCATCGTCGCGAAGAGCGTGAAGCCCGAGCAGTTCCGCAAGGTCTACGAACCGATGTTCGCGCTCACGGCGGAAAGCGGCGAAACGACCGACCCGTTGTACGACTGGCGCGCGCAAAGCACGTATATCCGCCGCCCGCCGTACTGGGAAGGCGCGCTCGCCGGCGAGCGCACGTTGCAGGGCCTGCGCCCGCTCGCCGTGCTCGGCGACAACATCACGACCGACCACCTGTCGCCCTCCAACGCGATCCTGCCGAACAGCGCAGCGGGCGAGTACCTCGCGAAGATGGGCCTGCCCGAAGAGGACTTCAACTCGTACGCCACGCACCGCGGCGACCACCTCACGGCGCAGCGCGCGACCTTCGCGAACCCCACGCTCATCAACGAGATGGCCGTGGTGGACGGCGCCGTGAAGAAGGGCTCGCTTGCGCGCATCGAGCCGGAAGGCAAGGTCACGCGCATGTGGGAAGCGATTGAAACCTACATGGAACGCAAGCAGCCGCTCATCATCATCGCGGGTGCGGACTACGGCCAGGGCAGCTCGCGCGACTGGGCGGCCAAGGGCGTGCGTCTGGCGGGCGTGGAAGTGATCGTGGCGGAAGGCTTCGAGCGTATTCACCGCACGAACCTGATCGGCATGGGCGTGCTGCCGCTGGAGTTCAAGGCGGGCACGAACCGCACGACGCTCGGCATCGACGGCACGGAAACGTACGACGTGATCGGCGAGCGCACGCCGCGCGCCGACCTCACGCTCGTGATTCACCGCAAGAACGGCGAACGCGTGGAAGTGCCCGTCACCTGCCGGCTCGACACGGCCGAAGAAGTGTCGATCTACGACGCAGGCGGCGTGCTCCAGCGCTTCGCACAGGACTTCCTCGAGTCGTCGCAGGCAGCGGCATAAACGAAAAACGGGCGGCGCGGTGGCGACACACGCGCCGTCCTTCGTTTCAGGACAACACATGGCACACGTACCTCAGATCAAGATTCCCGCCACCTACATCCGCGGCGGCACCAGCAAAGGCGTGTTCTTCCGTCTTCAGGATCTGCCCGCTACCGCGCAGCAGCCGGGCGAGGCGCGCGACAAGCTGCTCATGCGCGTGATCGGCAGCCCCGACCCGTACGGCAAGCAGATCGACGGCATGGGCGGCGCGACCTCCAGCACGAGCAAGACCGTGATCGTGGCGAAGAGCAGCAAGCCCGATCACGACGTCGACTACCTGTTCGGCCAGGTCGCCATCGACAAGGCCTTTGTGGACTGGAGCGGCAACTGCGGCAATCTCTCCGCCGCCGTGGGCCCGTTCGCCATCAGCGGCGGCCTCGTCGACCCGAGCCGCGTGCCCGACAACGGCATGGCGACCGTGCGCATCTGGCAGGCCAATATCGGCAAGACAATCATCGCGCACGTGCCGATGACGAACGGCCACGTGCAGGAAACGGGCGACTTCGAGCTGGATGGCGTGACCTTCCCCGCCGCCGAAGTGCAGCTCGAATTCCTCGACCCGGCCGCCGAGGAAGACGGCGCGGGCGGCTCGATGTTCCCCACGGGCAACCTCGTGGACGACCTGGAAGTGCCGGGTGTGGGCACGCTCAAGGCCACGATGATCAATGCGGGCATCCCGACGATCTTCGTGAACGCCGAAGCCATCGGCTACACGGGCAAGGAATTGCAGGACGCGATCAACGGCGACGCCGAAGCGCTCAAGAAGTTCGAGACGATCCGCGCGCACGGTGCGCTGCGCATGGGCCTCATCAAGAACCTCGACGAGATCGCCACGCGCCAGCACACGCCGAAAATCGCCTTCGTCGCAAAGCCCACGGGCTACACGGCGTCGAGCGGCAAGCGCGTGGAAGCGGGCGACGTGGACCTGCTCGTGCGCGCGATGTCGATGGGCAAGCTGCACCACGCCATGATGGGCACGGCGGCCGTGGCGATCGGCACGGCGGCGGCCATTCCGGGCACGCTCGTGAATCTCGCGGCGGGCGGCGGCGAGCGCAGCGCGGTGCGCTTCGGGCACCCGTCGGGCACGCTGCGCGTGGGCGCGCAGGCGCGTGAAGAGAACGGCGAATGGACGGTCACGAAGGCCATCATGAGCCGCAGCGCGCGCGTGCTCATGGAAGGCTGGGTGCGGGTGCCGGGGGATTCGTTCTAAACGCCCCGCCTCACGGCATCTGATGCGACAAAGCCGCCCCGGCGCATTTCAGCGCCGGGGCGGCTTTTTTTAACGTGCGGGTGAGCGAGGGATTCAGCCCTGGGGCGACGTCGGCAAATACGGCATCGGATCCACGGGCTTGCCGTCGCGGCGCACCTCGAACAGCACGGCCACGCGGTCGTTGTTCTCGCTGCCCATCTCGGCGATCTGCTGACCCTGATGGACCATGTCGCCGGTCTTCACGAGCAGACGGCGGTTGTGCGAGTAAGCCGTGAGGAAGTCCTTGTTGTGCTGGACGATGATCAGGCTGCCGTACTCGTTCAGGCCCGTGCCCGCGTACATGACCTTGCCGTCGGCGGCGGCGATCACCGGGTCGCCGGCCTTGCCCGAGATCTCGATGCCGCGCGTCGTACCGGGCGCGAACGGCTCGACCACGCGGCCATGCGCCGGCCACACGAGCGCGACGCTGTTCGCGTGGCGCGCCACTTCGGCGGCGACCTGGCGGTTCACGACCGGGTTGGCGTTCGTGCTCGCCGCCTGGCCGCCGGTCGCCGGGGCCGTGGCCTGCACGGTGATCGTCTGCTTCGAGACCAGCTTGATCGACTGGCCCGCGCGCAGGCGGCCGTTCGGCTTCAAGTGGTTCCACGCGGCCAGATCCTTGACCGAAACGCTGTGCTTTTGCGCGAGACGCTGAAGCGTGTCGCCGCGGCGCACGCGCACATAGGTGGTTTTGGTCACGACGCGCGTGACCGGTGCGCTCGCCGCCTGCGCGCTCGCATCCGTGCCGGCCGCGGGCGTTGCATCGGTTGCCGGGCTGGCCGCGGCCGACGTGTCGGGCTGCGGCTGTTGTTGCTGCTGCTGATCCATGTTGGCGCAGCCGCCCAGCAGGGCCGCCAGTCCCAACACGGCCCAGAATCCCTTCAGACCGTGGGTACGTCGACCGTTACGATCTTCGAACATATTCGCCTCCTGCGTGCTCGCGGCCGCGCGGCGTACGGAGGCCCGGAACGGTCTGCTGCGTATGGCGCGCTCCCGCTCTCACGGCGCTCCGGCTCGTCCGCCGGACCGCATCGATTTGCAGCCAAACTGCCTGCATTTCGTACGATAAACATCCAACACACGTCAACGCCGCATTTACGAACGGACGTGCGATCCCAAAATCGATCCGGCATTGTAAAGCGCAATTGAGCTGGATCAGCCCAGGGACAACACTCTGATACAAATGTTAATTACCGGAATTAGCGCCACATCGAAACACGGAAAAAAGGGTCAGAAATCGATTTCAAACCCGGCGCAAACGCCCGTCCTGCCGTGGGTTGCACCGCTCAACACGTGCGCGTGATCATGCCCCTTTCCCTGACTTATCGGCCGTCTCCCCGCAAACTTGAACGTCCGCCGGCGGTAACGCTCACTGAAAGCCAATTGAAATTGAGGTAGTATCGGCCGCGTCAAGCCCAAGCCCCGGTTCACGGGAACCCTTGCTCATTCTTCAGGTCTTTTCCCTGCGCTTGTCTTGCGGCCACCCTGGCGGCCGCTTCGCGGTTCCCGGCGCATGGCGCCTTGCGAACCTGGCCCGTTTTCCCGATTTCCCGGCAGATGCATTCGCGCATCCGCCCGTCCGGCCCGTCGGCCATGTAGTGCGCCTCGCGCACCGCGTGCCGCCCCGGCCTGCTGCCCAACATGCCAAAGTCATCCAACCGTCTAGTCGAACTCGATTTTTTCCGCGGTCTTGTCCTGCTCATCATCGTCGTCGATCACATCGGCGGCAGCATCGTCTCGCGCGTCACCCTGCACGCCTACGCGCTGTGCGACGCCGCCGAGGTGTTCGTGTTCCTGGGCGGCTTCGCCACGGCCACGGCGTGGGCCGCGCTCTGCGCGCGCCGCACCGAGGCCGCGGCCCGGCAGCGCTTCATCAAGCGCGCGTTCGAGATCTACCGTGCATTCGTCGTGACGGCGCTCCTGATGCTGCTCGTCACCGCGATACTCGTGGCGTGCAACGTGGACGCCCCCAATCTCGCCACCACCGACCTCGACGATCTCACGCTCGCGCCCGCCGCCGCGCTGCGCGACATCGTGCTGCTGCGCCGCCAGCCGTACCTGGCCGGCGTGCTGCCGATGTACGCGTGCTTCGCGCTCGCCGCGCCGCTCGCGCTGCCGCTCGCGCGCACGCGCCCCTGGCTGCTGCTGGCCGTGAGCCTCGCGCTCTGGGGCGTCGCGCCCCACCTGGTGCCGTGGCTGCCGCACGTCGAAGACGTGCAGTGGGACTTCAACCCGTTCGCCTGGCAACTGATGTTCGTGCTCGGCGTGATCGCCCAGGCGCAGCCGGTGTTCCAGCGCGTGAACGCGCACCGGCTCGGCACGCTCGTGACGCTCGCCGCGCTCGCCGTCGTGGCGGGCGCCGCGATCTACCGCCTGCAACTGGGCAATGTCGCGCTCGACGGCGACTTCAAGCGCAACCTCGCGTGGTTCCGCGTGCTCAACTTCGCCGGCATCGCGTGGCTCATGGCGCACGTGATCCGTCTGGGCTGGGCGAAGCGCCTCGCGCACGCGCTGCCGTGGGTGGGTCTCGTCGGCCAGAAGGGCATGCTCTCGTTCGTGGCGGGTGCCGTGATTTCGCTCACGGTGGACTCGGTGCTCTACTGGTACACCGACGGCTACCTGAACGTGCCGCTCGGCCTCGTCGCCGACGCTGTCGCGATGACCGCGCTGCTGCTCGTCGCGCGCGCGTCCGATCCGCTCAAGCGCCTGCTGCCCTCGCGCGCCAAGGCCTCGGCCTGACGCGCCGTCCCGCCGCCCGCCCGGGCGCCTCGCCGGGCGGCCCCGGCTTCCGGCGCGCCCAGGCGGCTGCTAGGATGATGACCCCGCGCTGACAGCGCCTCCTGGCTCCGATTTCCCTGCCATGCGCAGACTCCTTCGAACCGCACTGCTCCCGCTTGCGCTCGCCTGCGCGGCCTTCGCCGCGTCGGCCGCGCCCGCCGCGGCAAGCACGATCGCGGTCCGCACGTTCCATTCGGCCGCGCTCAACCGCGACTGGCCCTACGTGGTGTATCTGCCGGTCGGCTACCGCGCCGACCAGGGCCGTTACCCGGTGCTGTATCTCCTGCACGGCAACAACGGCGACGCAATGGACTGGGTCACGCAAGGCCAGCTCCAGGCGAGCGCCGACGCGCTGATCGCGCACCACGAGATCCCGCCCGTGGTGATCGTGATGCCGCAAGGCGGCACCGACTGGTACGTCGATCGCAAGGAGAAAATGGAGAAAGCGTTTTTCCAGGACTTGCTGCCCGAAATCGAATCGCACTTCGCGGTGGACAACGAGCGTGACGGGCGCGCGATCGGCGGCGTTTCGATGGGCGGGTTCGGCGCGCTGCGCTACACGCTGGAGCACCCGGACATGTTCTGCGGCGCGCTGCTGCTCTCGCCCGCCGTCTACGCGAGCGACCCGCCGCCCAGTTCGGCGGCGCGTCACGTGGGCGTGTTCGGCGAGCATCAGTTCGACGCGCAGATCTGGCGCACGCTCAACTATCCGGCACTCTGGAAACCCTATTTCTCGCGGCCCTGGCGCGTGCCGTTCTTCATCGCCGCGGGCGACGACGACCTCGTGATCCAGGCCGAATCGTCGCTGCTCTACACGCGGCTGCGCGAGGCGGGCAACCCGGCGGCGCTGCGCATCGTGGACGGCGGGCACGTCTGGCCCGTGTGGCGCGAACTGCTGCCGGCCGCGCTCAAGTACGCGCTCGCCTGCGTGCGCTAGGCGCGCGCCGGGTCGAACCCGCGCAACACGTGCGCCACGCGCTCACTCCGCCCAGTTCGCCCACAGCACCATCAACACGGTCATGAGCGCCGGGCCGATGAAGATGCCGATCAGCCCGAACGTGGTCGCCCCGCCCAGGATGCCGAACAGCACGAGCAGGAACGGCAGGCGCGTGGAATTGCCGATCAGCACCGGCCGCACGAAATGCTCGGCGACGAACACCACCACGAAGCCCCAGACCGCGAGCGCGACCGCCGCGATCACCGAGCCCTGCACGACGAGGTACAGCGCGGCGCCGCAGAACACGATGGGAGCGCAGAACGGCAGCATGGCCGCGATGGCCGTGACGGTGCCGAGCAGCGCCGCGTGCGGCACGCCGGTCGCGATATAGGCGGCGGCCAGCAGCACGCCCTCGCCGAGCCCCACGACCACGAGGCCCGTGACCGTGGCGCGCACGGCGGCGGCCATGCGCTGGAGCAGTTGCGCGCCGTCGGCGCCGAAAGCGCGGCGCGCACCGCGCATTACCGTGGCCGAGAGGCGCGGGCCCGCCTGAAACATCACGAACAGCGTGACGAGCATGAAGCCGAACGTCATCGTGGCCCGCGCCGCGCGCGCGCCGAAGTGGCGGCCGAACGAGACGATGGTGTCGCCGTGCAGGCTCTTCATCGCCGGGGAAGCCTTGAGCGGCTGGGCCAGGTTGGCCTGCCACCAGTCGCTCACCTGGCGGCTGCCCACGGGCAGATGCGCGACGAAATCGGGCACCGGCACACCACTCTCCTGGGCGTCGTGCAGCCACAGGTAGAGGTCGTGCGCCTCGCCGGCGGCCTGGATGGCCGTGACCGTGATGGGCAGCAGCACGAGCACGCCGATCGCGGCCGTGAGCAGCGTGGCGATCAGCGTCTTGCGGCCCTTGAACCAGGCGCGCCGCTCGATCGCCTGGTAGGCGGGCCACAGGACGATGGCGAGCACGCTCGCCCACGCCACGGCGGGCAGGAATTCGCGCACGATCCAGAGCGCCAGCAGCACGAGCGTGGCGAACAGCGCGGCGGAGGCAACGCGCTGGAGTTTCTGCTCGTTTGCGGAGTTCGGAGCAGGCGGACGATGAATCATGTAACCTCGGGAAAATTCAAAAAAGAAGCGCTCGCTTCAAAGGCTGTACAGCGTCCATGAAGCGGCTGTGCAGCGCAGCAAATCACCGTGCAACGAGCCCGCGCCAGGCCGGATTTTCATCAGATTCAGATCCGCTCCAGCCGTTCCGCCCCTATCCCGGAACACCCTTCCAGACGCCGCTTTTCGCCGATTCCGATGTCGCGCCACGCACAACAGTGCGTTGCACAAATTTAAGATGTCGACCCCGATCGGCCGCAAACCCCCATTCCTTCGTTGGACGCAACGTGTCGCAGGGCGATTGTTGCCGTTTATGGAATGGTGTTTCAACGGCGACACAATGGCACTTGGCGGCGCACAGGACTACATTCGCGGCAACCCCACTTACGGAGCCGACAATGAAGAAAAAAGCGTGCCTCTCGCTTGACGGAGCCAACGGTGAGCGCATCGAAATACTCGAACAGACGGATACGGCGCTGGTGATCCGCTGGGTCGAGCCGGGGCGCTGTCATTATGGCGAACAACGCTGGCGCCGCCGCTCGGCGCATTCGTCGGGTACTTGCGCCGTGTCGCGCCGCAAGATCCGCCGTGGCGACGCCGTGTTCAAGCCGGCCGAACGCCCGGCGCCGCTGAATGCGTCAGTCATGATCGCCGCCGAAGTGTTTGGCGACCTCATCGGCGCGGAAAACGCGCGCTAAGCGTCCACCAGGCGCTCACCCGGCGCCCGCCACCGCTCTCCAGCGCAACCCGCAGGCCAAAGCCAACCGACGACACGGGCCACGACGGCTCGACGCAGTGTACCGAAGCCCTTTGCGCACGTGCGCATCGGTGCTCAAGCCCCCGGCGCCATCGCGCCCTCAGTCGCGTCCACCGCCATGTCCACGGCTCGCCCGGTAATGCGTGGCATGCCCGCGCCATAGCGCACCATAGCGCGCCCGGCGCCGCCTCAGCGGCCCGCGCGAGGCGCGAGCGTGATGGCCCGCGCGGCATGAGGCGGCTCGAAGCCCGCCGACGCCGCGCACAGCGCGGCCACGCGCGCCAGCACATCGGCATCGAAGGCGGCCGCGCGCGGGCCTGAGCGGTCCACGTGCAGCAGCACTTGCTCGCTCGCCGAAACCGGCGGCGCGCCCGGGTGCGCCGCTTCGTGGCCGGGTTCGAAACCGAACTCGTCAGCGAACATCTCCAGATACACGCGCACGCGCTTCGCGTCGTATTCGAGCACGTGCACATCCACGCGCACCCGCGCGCCCTCCTTGATCTCGCGCAGATAGTTCAGGTGCGCCTCCAGCGTATACATCGAGCGCCCGCGCGCTTCGCGCTGCGCCGCGTCGAGCCCGATGGCGTCGAGCAGCGCATCCGTCGCGTAGCTGTAGATCAGCATGTAAAACGCGTCGCGCAGGTGCCCGTTGTAATCCACCCACTCCGCACGCACCGTGTCGCGGTAGATCACGCGCGCCGTCCCGTTCGTCATCCTGTCTCCGTGTGTCGTCGAGGCGCGCGCGCCTCTTTGCGCGAGCAGTGTAACCGCAGCGCGGCCTTGGCCGCCGCTTCACCGGCACGCGCAAGCGGCCCCTGGCCTGCGCGCTTGCACCACCGTGCACTCGGGCCGCCACTGGGGTATGGTTGTGCGAACGCGGTACGGCCGCCGCGCGCCACGCGCGCCGGCTTTCGCCGCCCTTCAACCGCCGCCCGCGCGCGGCGCTCCATGAGGCCCGGTCATGGCAGAAAACACGCCCCCGCTTCCGTTTCCCCCACAGCAGTTCTCGCTCGACGTGATGCTCGAGAAGTACGCCAAAGGCGACGAGCAAAGCGCCGACGACATCTATCGCCGCGTCGCGCGCGGCGTCGCCCAGGTCGAGCCGCCCGAGTTGCGCGCCGAGGTCGAGGCGCGCTTCGTCGACAACCTGCGCAACGGCGCGCTCGGCGCGGGCCGCATCATGAGCGCGGCGGGCGCCGGCATCGAGGCCACGTTGATCAACTGCTTCGTGCAGCCCGTGGGCGACAGCATCCAGGGCGTGGACGACGAGGGCCGCCCCGGCATCTACGTCGCGCTGCTGCAAGCCGCCGAAACCATGCGGCGCGGCGGCGGCGTGGGCTACAACTTCTCGGCCATCCGGCCGCACGGCGCGTTCGTGAAGTCGACGGGATCGAGCGCATCGGGCCCATGCAGCTATATCGACGTGTTCGACGCCTCGTGCCGCACGGTGGAAAGCGCGGGCTCGCGGCGCGGCGCGCAGATGGCCGTGCTCGACTGCGATCACCCCGACCTGCCCGAGTTCATCGAGGCCAAGCACTTGAAGGGGCGCTGGAACAACTTCAATGTCTCGGTGGCGGTGACCGACGAATTCATGCGCGCCGTGGAAAACGACGCGACCTGGCAGCTCGTGCACCGCGCCGAGCCCTCGCCCGCGCTGCGCGCCTCGGCCGACCTGCATCGCCGCGACGACGGCCTGTGGGTATACGCCGAAACGCGCGCCCGCGCCCTGTGGGACACGATCATGCGCTCGACCTACGACATGGCCGAGCCGGGCGTGGTGTTCATCTCCCGCATGAACGAAGACAACAACCTGCGCGCGCTCGAAGCGATCCGCGCAACCAACCCGTGCGGCGAGCAACCGCTGCCCGCCTATGGTTGCTGCAACCTGGGGCCGCTCGACCTCACGCGCTTCGTGATCGAGCCGTTCGCGCCACTGCGCGGCGGCGGCGCGAACAAGCATGCCGATTTCGACTGGCAGGCACTCGCCGAACGCACGCGCACGCAGGTGCGCTTTCTCGACGACGTGCTCGACGCCACGCTCTGGCCGCTGCCCGAACAGCAGGCGGAAGCGGCGGCCAAGCGACGTATCGGCGTGGGCTTCACGGGACTCGGCGACACGCTCGTGATGCTCGGCATCCGCTACAACTCGGAGCAAGGCTGCGCGTTCGGCGCGCGCGTGGGACGCACGATGCGCGACGCCGCCTATCGCGCTTCGGTCGAGCTCGCGCGCGAGCGCGGCGCGTTTCCCCTCTTCGACGCGAACCGCTACCTCGAAGAAGGCACCTTCGCCTCGCGCCTGCCCGACGACCTCAAGGCCGAGATCCGCGCCCACGGCATCCGCAACAGCCATCTGATTTCCATCGCGCCCACGGGCACGGTGAGCCTCGCGTTCGCCGACAACGTCTCGAACGGCATCGAGCCCGCGTTTTCGTGGACGTATCAGCGCACGCGCCGCATGGCCGACGGCAGCCGCGAGACGTTCAACGTCGAGGACCACGCGTGGCGCGTGTACCGGAATCTCGGCGGCGACGTGAACGCGTTGCCCGCGTATTTCGTGAGCGCGCTGGAAATGAGCGCGCAGGAACACATCGCCATGATGGCGGCCGTGCAGCCGTTTGTGGACACGTCGATCTCCAAGACCGTCAACGTGCCCGCCGACTATCCGTTCGAGGACTTCGAGAATCTCTATCTCGACGCATGGCGGCGCGGCCTCAAGGGACTCGCGACCTACCGGCCGAACGAGACGCTCGGCGCGGTGCTGCAAACGCTGCCCCCGGAAACCGCTGCCACCGCCGACGATGCGCTCAGCGACACCCTGCTCGACCCGCTGCGCGTGGCGATCGATCACCGGCCCAAGGGCGAGTTGCCCGCCGTGATCGAGAAGATCGAGTACATCACGCAAACCGGCAAGGTGTCGCTGTACGTGGCGGTGTCGTTCCTCGAAGTGACGGGCCAGGTGGGCGGCGAAGCGGTGACGATCGAGCGGCCTATCGAGTTCTTCATTCCCGTGGGCCAGCGCGACGAGTCGCAACAATGGATCACGGCGACCATGCGCTCGCTCTCGCTCGCGGCGCGCGGCGGCTTTGTGGCGCGCAATCTTCAGGACCTGCGCAAGGTCTCGTGGGATCGCGGCCAGGTGCGTTATGGCGAGACACAGCGCCTGGACGGACGGCGCATTCCGCTGTGGCACGACTCCGAGGTCGCGGCCATTGCCTATGCGATCCAGCAGATCCTGCACCGGCGCGGCTTTCTCGACGCAGAGGGACGGCAGGTGCCCTCACGGCTCCTCGCACAGCGGCGTGGCGGCGCGCTCGCCACGCACTCCAGCGGTGAAACGCAAGGCGGTGCTGCGCAGGCGCATCCCGCGCAGCACCCCGGCGATCAGGTGCTCAATGGCGAGAACGCGCTGCCCGCCGATGCGCAGCACGCGTTTGCTCACGCCATGCTCGGCCGCAAGTGTGGTTCGTGCGGCGCGAATGCGGTGATCCGCAAGGACGGGTGCGACTTCTGCACGTCGTGCGGAGAGATCGGGTCTTGCGGCTGACGCCGGACGCTCACTTGCCGGGCGGCGTGGCTTGCGCCCGGCTTTCCTTGTGCGCCCCGAGATACGACGCAAACCCCTGCGCGAGCGCATTCGCCTCCCCGCCGCGCACGAGCCTGAGCACCTGCGATTCATAAGGATTACTGGCCAACGGTCGAAACACCACCCGACCGCCGCCCGCGGCCCCGAGCGCCGCGGGCACGAGCGCCACGCCCATGCCGAACTCCACCATCGTCACAACGGTTTGCCACAGCCGCGCCTCGTGACGGATCTGCGGACTGAAGCCCGCCTCCACGCAGGTCGCGATGATCTGATCGTGATAGTGCGGCGACACCGAGCGCGGAAACAGAATGAACGGCTCGCGCGCAAGCGTTGCGAGTTCGATGCGCCGCCTGCGCGCAAGTCGATGGCCATCGGGCAAACAGCAAAGAAATGGCTCGGAAAACAGCACCTCCGATTGCACCTCGGCCGGAAAACGTCCCCAATGAGCAAAGCCGAGATCGATCTGCAAACGCTGCAACGCCTGCACCTGTTCGGCGGTATTCATTTCGCGCAGCACCACTTCCACGGCCGGATGATCGGCCTCGAAACGCCGCACCGCCTCGGGCAGCCCGCGATAAAGCATCGAATTGACGAAGCCGACGCGCAAACGCCCGGCAAGGCCATGCGCGGAACGCGCCGCGATGCGCCGCACTTCGTCGGCCTGTTCCAGCAAGCGCCGCGCCTCTTCGAGCAGCACGTTGCCCGCATTGGTCAGCGCGACGGCCTTGTTCGTGCGTTCGAGCAGTTGCACGCCTAGCTGCTCCTCGAATTTGCGGATGTCGAAGCTCAGCGCCGGCTGCGAGATGAAAAGCCGGCGCGCGGCGCGCCCGAAGTGCAGTTCCTCGGCCACGGCCACGAAATAGCGCAGTTGCTTGAGTTCCATGGCGGGTTCCCCGGACGATCAACGATAGATAGCGCTTATCGTACATGACATCGGTTGTATTGGACCGTTATCGAAGCCGCGCCTAAGCTACGCCGAATCGCAAAGCAAAACAGCACGGAGACAGCACACGATGAGCGATCGACCCGCCTTCGCCACCGCGCCAACGCAGGCCACCCCGGCCAGCGGCGCGTCCAATATTCCCGACAGCCGCGGCATCAACTTCTATACGAGCGACCCCGGCTTCGCGCCCCTTTTGCGCAGCTATCTCGGCGACGCCGCGTTTCACGCGATCGAGGCGCAACTCGATTCGCTCGGCCAGCGCGCCTCCGACGAACTCGACGCCCTGGCGCTGGTGGCCGACAAGCACCCGCCCACGCTCGAACAGCGCACGCGCAGCGGCGAGGCGATCCAGCGCATCGACAAGCATCCCGACTATGTCGCGCTGGAACGCGTTGCGTATGCGGAACTTGGGCTCGCGGCCATGAGCCATCGCGAGAACGCGCCCGCGCCGCTCGTCAAATACGCACTGACGTATTTGTTCGTGCAGGCCGAGTTCGGCCTGTGCTGCCCCGTGAGCATGACTGACTCGCTCACGCGCACGCTGCGCCGCTTCGGCACGCCGGAACTCATCGCCCGCTATTTGCCGATGCTCGCCTCGCAGGACTTCGACACCCTGTTTCAAGGCGCGATGTTCATGACGGAGCAGGCGGCGGGCTCGGACGTGGCGCGCATCGCCACCCGCGCCACGCGTGAACCGGGCGCAAATGGCGAGGACGCGTGGCGTCTTTACGGCGACAAGTGGTTCTGCTCGAACGCCGACGCCGATCTCGCGATGGTGCTCGCGCGCCCCGACGACGCGCCGCCCGGCATCAAGGGCCTCGCCCTCTTCCTGCTGCCGAAAACGCTCCCCGACGGCACGCGCAACAGTTATCGCATCGTGCGCCTGAAAGACAAGCTCGGCAGCCGTTCGATGGCGAGCGGCGAAATCGTGCTGGAAGGCGCACAGGCGTACCTGATCGGCGAAGTCGGCCGGGGCTTTCATCAGATGGCGGACATGATCAACATGTCGCGTCTTTCCAATGGCGTGCGCGCGGCGGGCCTCATGCGCCGCGCGCTGACCGAGGCGCTGCACGTGGCGCGCAACCGCGAAGCATTCGGTCGCAAGCTGGTGGAAATGCCGCTGATGCAGCGTCAACTGCTGAAGATGATGCTGCCCGCCGAGCAGGCGCGTTCGATGTTCATGCGCATCGCCACGCTGCTCGCGCGTGCCGATCGCGGCGACGAACTCGCGGCAAAATGCGTGCGCATCCTCACGCCGCTCATCAAGTTCCGCGCCTGCCGCGACGCGCGCCGCGTGACGGGCGACGCGATGGAAGTGCGCGGCGGCGTGGGCTATATCGAGGAATGGAGCGATCCGCGCCTCGTGCGCGACGCGCACCTCGGCTCGATCTGGGAAGGCACGAGCAATATCGTCGCGCTCGACGTGGCACGCGCGGCGAAACGCGAAGGCGCGCTCGAAGCGCTCACGCACTACGTGCACGCGGAACTCGCCGAAAGCGGCCTCTCCGAAGCCAGTGCGGCCAGTCCAGCAAGCGCGGCGCTCCTGCGCGACGTGTTCGACCGCGCGGGCGCGGCGCTCGTGAGCGTGGCCGAGTGCGGCCGCGACGAGTCGGTTCGCCAGGCGGCAAGCGCGCTCTATCACGCCACCACGGCCGCCTTCATGGCCTGCGAGGCGGCGCAGGTGTCGCGCGGCGCCACCGCCGGCGGCGACTACCGGCGCCTTGCGCTCGCCCACCTGATCGTGCGTCACAAGCTGCTGCCGCACGACCCGCTCGCGCTCGACGAACGCGACGCCAACGCAACGACGCTGCGCGCGCTCGTGGAGGAACAGCCTCTACCGCTCGCCGACGCCCTGCAACTGCTGCCCGCTCGGTGATCATCATGAAGGATTCCGAACCGATCAAGGTGAACGGCGCGCTGCACGGCCTGCGCGTGATCGACCTGAGCCGCGTGCTGGGTGGTCCGTACTGCACCCAGGCACTCGCCGACCACGGCGCCGAAGTGGTCAAGCTCGAACCGCCCGACGGCGACGAAACGCGCGGCTGGGGGCCGCCCTTCGTCGGCGACACGGCCTCGTATTACGTGGGCGTGAACCGCAACAAGCAGGGCATTGCCGTCGATCTCTCGCGCGAGGAAGGCCGCGCGATCCTCTGGCAACTGCTCGAAGGCGCGGACGTGCTGGTCGAAAACTTCAAGCCCGGCACGCTCGCACGCTGGGGCATGGACTATGAGCGCGACCTGCGCCCGCGTTTCCCGCGCCTCATTCACTGCGCGATTTCCGGCTTCGGCGCGGACGGCCCGCTCGGCGGCCTGCCCGGCTACGACGCCGTGATCCAGGCCATGGCCGGTCTCATGAGCGTGAACGGCGAACACGACGGACCCGCGCTGCGCATCGGCCTGCCGATCGTCGACATGGTCACGGGCCTGAACGCGCTCGCGGGCATTTTGCTCGCGCTGGCCGAACGCGAGAAAAGCGGCCTCGGGCAGTCGGTGGATATCGCGCTCTACGATTGCGGCGTGTCGCTCCTGCATCCGCATCTGCCGAACTATTTCGGCAACGGCCGCACGCCCCAGCGCAGCGGCAACGCGCACCCCAACATCGCGCCCTACGACAGCTACGCGACACGCAGCGCGCCCATCTTCCTCGCAGTGGGCAATGATCGCCAGTTCGCCAAACTCTGCGCGCATCTGGGCGTGCCCGACCTCGCGAACGACCCGCGCTTCGCCGACAACCGCAACCGCTGCGCGCACCGCCCCGAACTCAAGGCGGCGCTCGAAGCGCGGCTCGCCGCGCACGACTGCGAGCCGCTCGCGCAAGCGCTGATCCAGGCGGGCGTGCCCTGCGGCCCGGTGCAGACCGTCGACGCCGTGGCCACGCATCCGCATACGCAGCACCGCCGCATGATCGTCGAGATGGAAGGCTATCGCGGCACGGGTGCGCCCGTGAAGCTCTCGCGCACGCCGCCGACCTACCGCACGCGCCCGCCGGCGCTCGGCGCGGATACGCGCGCCGTGATGGATGCGCTCGGCATCGACGCCGCCACCCAGCAGCGGCTTTTCGAAGCCGGCATCGTCAAGGAGCCCGAACGAGGGTAAGCCGCCAACGCTTCGTCGAACCGCAACGGAATACAGACCGGCCCAAGCCGGCTCAACCCCGATCCAGGAGACATGCATGACCCGCCTCAATGCCACTACCGGCACCTCCGCGCGCCAGCCCGCCCGCGCCTCGCTTGCCGCCTTCGTCGGCACCACCATCGAGTGGTACGACTTTTATATCTACGCCACGGCGTCGGCGCTCATTTTCGGCAAGCTGTTCTTCCCCTCGCACGAGCCGTTCTATAGCACACTCGCCTCGTTCGGCACCTTCGCCGTGGGCTTTTTCGCGCGCCCCTTCGGCGGGCTCGTGTTCGGGCACCTGGGCGACCGCATCGGGCGCAAGAAGGCGCTCGTCGCCACGCTGTCCATCATGGGCGTCGGCACCGTGGGCATCGGCTTTCTGCCCACCTACGCAAGCGCCGGTGCGCTCGCGCCCGCCCTGCTCGTGCTGCTGCGTGTGGCGCAGGGCATCGCGATAGGCGGCGAATGGGGCGGCGCGGTGCTGATGGCGGGCGAGCATGCGCCCAGGGAGAAGCGCACCTTCCTCGCCTCGTTCGCGCAACTCGGCAGCCCCGCCGGGCTGATTCTGGCGTTGCTCGCGTTTCGCAGCGTCGCGCATCTGGACAAGGACGCGCTCTTTTCGTGGGGCTGGCGTTTGCCCTTCATCGCAAGCGCCGTGCTGCTCGTGGTGGGCTTGCTGATCCGCTCGGGCGTGGGCGAATCGCCGGAATTCGAGGCGATCAAAACGCAACGGCGCACCGCCGCCATGCCGATCGTCGAAGTGCTGCGCGACTCGTGGCGCACCGTGCTGCTGTGCCTCGGCGCGAACGTGATCGGCGTGGCGGGCGCGTGGTTCGTCAACACGTTCATGCTGAACTACACGACGCAAACACTCGGCCTCGACCGCGGGCTGATTCTCGACTGTCTGTTCGTCGTCGCGTTCATCCAGCTTTTCACGCAGCTTTTTTCCGGCTGGTTCGCGCAGCGCGTGGGTACGGGGCGCTTCCTCGTGCTCGCCGCGGCGCTCGCGATGATTTCGCCTTACCCGATGTTCGTGCTCGTTTCGACGGGGCGGCCGGTGGCGATCGTGATCGGCATTGCGATCGCGGTGATGTGCATGTGCAGTTCGTACGCGGTCATGGCGGGTTTCATGACGAATGCGTTCCCGGTGCGCGTGCGCTATTCGGCTATTTCGATCTCCTATCAATGCTGCGCAGCGCTCGCGGGCGGCCTCACGCCGCTCGTCGGCACGCTGCTCGCACACGACTATCCGGGCCAATGGGGGCCGCTCGCGCTGTTCTATAGCGCACTCGCCGCCGTCTCGCTCGTGTGCATCGCGGTGTTGCAGCGCAAGCAGTCATCGTCCGCGCAGGCCGAGGTGTCGTTGGCGCTGCCGGAATAAGCGGCCCAAAAAGCGAAGCGGGCGCCTCCAGGGCGCCCGCTTCGCTTAACGCATCAAATCCCGCCTCAGCGCGACATGGCCGGCTTCACGCCCGCCAGCATCGCCCCCGCACAGGCGACGAGCAGCGCCGCGATCAGATACAGCGCGTAATCCATGCTGCCTGTGAGCGTGCGGATCTGCCCGATCACCCACGGGCTGATCATGCCGCTCGACACGCCGATACTGCTGATAAGCGCAATCGCCCCCGCCGCGCCCGTGCCGCTGAAATACGTGGACGGCACCGCCCAGAACACCGGATGCGCCGAAAAAATGGCCAGCGCCGCGAGCGAAAGCAGGCCCAGCATCACGGCGAGGCTGTTGAAATGCACCGTCATGAGTAACAGTGCGAGCGCGGCCACGGCCACGCAGGAGGCGAAGTGCCAGCGGCGCTCGCCCTTGCGGTCCGAGTGGCGCGCGATCAGGATCACGCCCACCGCGCCGATGGCGTTCGGAATGATCGAAAGCAGGCTGATATGCACGACGTCCTTGATGCCGAACTCGCGGATCATGAGCGGCATCCAGAACAGCAGCAGCAACAGCGCCGACGTCAGCGAGAAGTAGATGAACGAGAACAGGTACGTATGCGGGTTGCGCAGCGCCGCGCCGAGCGAATGCGAACCGTGCACCGACGCGCGCTGGCGTTCGGCCGCGAGGTCGGCGGCGAGGCGCTCCTTGTCCGCCGTCGAGAGCCAGCTTGCGCGCTCGGGCTGATCGACGAGCCAGAACCACGCCATCACGCCGAGCAGCACGGCGGGCGCGCCTTCGAGCGCGAACATCCATTGCCAGCCGTGCAGGCCCATCACGCCGTCCATGCCGCGCATGATCGAACCCGAGAGCAGGCCGCCCACCATGCCCGCCACCGCCACGCCCGCGTAGAACACCGAGAGCACGGCCGCGCGGCGCTTCGACGGGAACCAGAACGTCAGATACAGCACGACGCCCGGGAAGAAGCCCGCTTCGAACACGCCCAGCAGGAAACGCAGCACGTAGAACTGACGCGCGCTCGCCACCGTGATCATCGCGACCGAAATCGCGCCCCACAGCAGCATGATGCGCGCGAACGTGCGGCGCGCGCCGAAGCGGCGCAAGAGCAGATTGCTCGGCACCTCGAACGCCACGTAACCCACGAAAAAGAGCACGGCGCCAAGGCTGTACATCGCATCGGTAATGCCGAGGTCCTGCTTCATCTGCAACTGCGCGAAGCCGATGTTGCTGCGGTCGAGAATCGACACGATGTAGCAGATGAAGAGGAACGGCACGATGCGCAGCGAAATGCGCCGGTACAGCGACTGGGATTGCGGGTCGTCGACACCCAGCGCATCGCCGGGTGCGAATGCGGACGTCGGGATTGGGGCGGACATCGGGAGTCTCCTTGAAGCAGCCGTCTGAATGCGGCGTGTTACTGGTCGTGTGATGAAACGGATTCAGCGAATGCCTCGCAGGCCTCGTCATTGAGCGCGCCGGCGAGATGCAGCCCCGCGACGTAGCCGAACGTGAGCGCGGGCCCGAGCGTGATGCCCGCACCCGGATAGTTGCCGCCCATGATGCTCGCCATGTCGTTGCCGACGGCGTAGAGGCCTTCGATCGGCGCGTCGCGGCGGTCGAGCACCTGGGCGTGCGCATTGGTGGCGAGCCCGGCGAACGTGCCGATGTCGCCGATCACGAGCTTGATCGCGTAGAACGGGCCGTGCTCGATGGGCGCGACGCACGGGTTCGGGCCTTCGTGCAGGGCGTCGCCCTGGTAGCGGTTGTAGGCCGCGCTGCCCCTGCCGAACTGCGGGTCCTCGCCGCGGCGCGCCGGTTCGTTGAACTGAGCAATCGTGCCTTCGAGCGCCTGAGGCTCCACGCCGATGCGCGCGGCAAGCTCGGCCACGCTGCGCCCGCGCTTCAGATAGCCGCTGCGCAGGTGGCGGCCGATCGGCATGGGCGCGGGCGCCACACAGCCCAGGCCGTACTTGCGCACGGTGCGGTGATCGCAAATGAGCCACGCGCCCGCTTCACGCTGCCCCGCGCAGGCGCGCACCATGGCCTGAACGAAGTCGTGATACGAGTTGCTTTCGTTCGTGAAGCGGCGGCCGTTGCCGGTCACGGCAATCACACCGGGTTTCGCGCGATCGATGAAATGCGGCATCACGCCCGCCGTGCCGTCCTTGCGCGTGGTGACCGAGGCCGGCACCCAGGCCGCCGCATTGGGAATGGTCGGATCGACCCAGCCGCCAGTCGATTCGCCAAGGCGCAGGCCGTCGCCGGTATTCGCCTGGGGCGACGGGCTGTGGTGCGCATGGCCGTCGGGCGCATGAGCGAACAATTGCGCGCGGCGGCTAACGTCATGCGGGAAGCCGCCGCAGGCGAGCACCACGCCGCGCCGCGCGCGCACCGCAATGCGCGCGCCCTCGCGCTCGACCCACGCGCCCGCCACCCGCTCGTGCTCCACGATCAGGCGCTGTGCCGCCGTCGAGCGCCAGACCGCGATCTTGCGATCGAGCACCGAGCGATAGAGCCGCCCGGCCAGCGCATTGCCGTTGGTGAGCGTCATGCCGCGCCCGTGGCGCAGCACGTCGAGGCCGTGGCGCGCCATGCGCCGCGTGGCCCACGCGAACGATTCGAGCGAGCGGAACATGCGCATGAAATGCCAGATGTCCTTGCCGGAGCCGAGCATCATGCCGAACACGGTCAACTCCGGCAGCGGCGGCGCGAGTTCGCCGATATGCGCGCCGAGTTCGCGGCCGTCGAGCGGGCGCGTGAGCATCGAGCGCCCGCCTTGCAGGCCGCCCGGCGCTTCGGCGTGATAGTCGGGAAACACGGGCGGCATGTCGAATTGCAGCGCCGTTTGCGACGTGAAGAAGTCCACCGCTTCGGGGCCGTGGCGCAGGAAGGCGCCCACGCGCGCCGCGTCGTAATGCTTGCCCGCTTCATGCTGGAGATAGCGCGCAGCCGCGCCTTCGGGCTCCTCGATACCCTGCGCCTTCGCGAGCGAGGTGCCCGGAATCCAGAGCCAGCCGCCCGAGCGCGCCGTCGTGCCGCCGATACGGGCCTCTTTCTCGACCATCAGCACGTTCAGGCCGCGTGCCTGCGCCGTGATCGCCGCGGCCATGCCCGACGCGCCCGTGCCGATAACCAGCACATCGCATTCGACGCTCTGCGTCCCCATGCTGTCTCCTTTGCGCGGCGCCGCGACCGCTTTTTTGCGCCGCCAACGCCTTTTCATTCTGTGGAAACGAGTCTAGCACGCATTCGATAATAGTCAACGCATTCGTTATTATCGAAAACGAGCGGTCAGCCGGTGCGAGTCGGGCGCAGTCGCAGATGCTAAAATTGGCCCCGTTTTTCTCTTTCTTTTTTCGTCGCATGGCCGCTTTGGAAGACAAGCCGCGTCGCGGCATCCAGTCCGTCGAGATCGGCAGCACGCTGCTCGTCGCGCTCGCCAGCCAACTCAAGCCGCTGCCGCTGCGCGAGCTCGCGCGCGAAGCCGGCATGACGGTGGGCAAGGCGCACCCCTATCTCGTGAGCTTCATGAAGGTGGGCTTCGTCACGCAGGACCCGGCCACGGGGCTCTATGCGCTCGGGCCGCTCGCGCTCCAGGTCGGCCTCGCCAAGCTCTATCAGCTCGACCCCGTGCGCGAGGCCGCGCCGCGCATCGCACAGCTTGCGGCGAGCACCGAACAGAGCGTGGCGGGCGCGGTGTGGGGCAATCTCGGGCCGACCATCGTGCAGCTCGTGGAGCCGCAGCCCATGCATGTGAACCTGCGCGTGGGCGCCGTGATGTCGGTGCGCAATACCGCGACGGGGCGGCTGTTCGCGAGCTATCTGCCGCCCAAGGTGGTTGAGCAGTTCCTCGCGAGCGACGCCGCACGGCTCGCGCTGCACGAGGACAAGAAGCGCTCGAAGTCGAGTTTCGAAGCGGACCTCGTGGAAAACCGCAAGCACGGCATGGCGCGCACGATCGGCGACCCGATTCCCGGCATCAACGCGTTCAGCGCGCCCGTGTTCGACGCGCTCGGCAACATCGTGCTCGCCATCACGGTGATGGGACCGGCGGACGGATTCGACTCGCGCTGGGACGGCGCCGTCGCCAAGGCGCTGCGCGAGTGCTGTACGGAAATTTCGCGGCAGCTTGGGCACACCGCGTAGACCTCTCTTCTGCAATCCTTATCGATTTGCACAAAAACGGGTAAGCGGCGTAGCGGCCGCGAACCTCATGCATCGCCCGTAATGGCCTCCATCAGCGCACGCAGCGCATTGCGCCACGCCTCGCTGCCGGCACCTTCGGCGAGCAGCGCGCCGACCACCTGACGATGCAACGCATCGCGCCGCGGGCCTGGCGGCAGAATGTTGCCGAATCCGGCAAGCGATTGTGCCAGCGGCACGCCGCCGCCCTCGCCATCTTCGCGCGTCAAGGCTTGCAACAGATCGCGCGAGGCCTGCGGCAGGGCGGCGATCATCAGCATGCGCTCCTCCCAGATCACGAAGCGCGCAAGACGCGCAAGCAGGCTTTCCTTGCCCGGCCCGGCTCCGGCGTCAGCTTCGGCGCTCACGCTCGCGACGAAGTCCGGCGTGCAGTCGAGCCATTCGAGCAGGCGCGCGCCCTCCATCGGCTTCGCAATACCGAAGCCTTGCGCGCCGTCCACGCCGAGAATCGCGAGCGCGTGGAGCAGGTCGAGCGTGTCGACGCCCTCGGCGAGCACCTGCCGGCCCAGCGAATGCCCAAGTCGCGTCAACTGGTAAATCACGCGCAGCGTGTTCAACGCGTCGCCGCCGCTCAGCTTCACCATCTCGCGATCGAGCTTGATCCAGTCGAACGGCAGTTCGCGCAGGCGGGTGAGCCCGCTATGCCCCGCGCCCAGGTCGTCCTGCGCGAGCAGCACGCCAAGCTCGCGGAACTTCGCGAGAATCCCGCGCTGCCCCTGAATCAGTGAAAGTGCTTCGTTCTCCAGAACTTCGAGCGTGAGCCGCGCGGCCGGACAGCCGTGCGTGACGAGCGCGCCGCGAGTGGCCTCGAAATAGCGGATGTCGTTGAGCGCCGCGGGCGGCAGATTGATCGAGATGTCGAGATCGCGGCCCTGCGCGCGCCAGCGCGCGCGGTCGGCCAGCGCCTGGTCGAGGCCGCTCGTGAAGAGAGCGAGCAGGTCGTCGGAGGAAAGCGCCGAGAGGAAATCGTCGGGCACGAGCAAACGCTCGCCGTCGCGCAGGCGCGCCAGCGCCTCGACCTTTTCCGCCCGGCCCGTGGAGAGATTGAGCAGCGGCTGATAGTGCATTTGCAGCGCGCCGGTGCGCACGAGCGCCGCCCAGTGCTGGCGCACGCTCACCGGCACGGCCGCGCTCATGCCGTCGTGGATCGGGATGCGCATGGCCGCGCAGCCCAGCAGCGTTTGCAGCAAATCGACGAACGCCACCTGTTCGGGCCCGACGAAGCCGCCAGGAAACGCGCTATACAAACTGAGCACGGCAAGCGGCGGCTGGCCGGGCGCCGCCAGCGGTATCGCCACCGAGGAGCGCACGCCCTCGCGCGCCGCGACCTCGCGCCAGGCCGTGACGAGCGGATCGGTCTGGTAGTTGACCACGCGCTCGGGCTTGCCGCTGCGCCACGCGCGGGCCACCGCGCCTTGCCCTTGCGGGTGATCGGCGCGCACGCTGATGACCTGGTCATGCGCGACGAGCACCTGGAGCATGCCGCCCTCGGTCTTGCCGCCCGAGCCGGCCTCGAAATGGAAAATCCCCTCGGCGTCGGGACGGCCGATCGTGCAGGCGGTCACCTCGCCGTGAGCCGCGAGCGTCGCGATCACCTGGTCGATGAAGTTCGTATACGTGCCCGCTTCCCAAACGAGCCGCGTGATGCGCAACAGCGCTTCCTGCTGTGAATCCTGCACGTCCTGATACGCCTTGAGTTGCCACGCCAGATCGGAAGTCAGCCGGCGCGTGTAGAGCGAGAGTTGCTGCGCGCTCACGGTGCGGCCGACCTCCGCGTACAACAGCTCCTGGAGGATGCCGCGGCTGCGCACCAGCTCTTCCTTGTCGAGACCGACGATCGCGTGAATCCGGCCGATGCGCTGCGCCATCTCCGCGTGCTCGCGCGCGGTCAGGCCGAGGTTGGCGAGCGCAAGGAGATTCTGGATCTGGCGCGACTTCAGATGCGCGAGTTCCGCGCCCGAGAGCATTTCGAGGATGCGGCGGGATTTGGGCAGGCGCCCCAGTTCCTCGTAGAAGCGGTTCACCACGTGGGCCGCGTGTTCTTGCAGCGCCCCGATCAGCGTTTTCATTATTGAGCCTTTGAATTCCCCGCCCGGTCGTCGCGGCCCGGTCGTCGCGCGAAGCACGACGAGCATGCCGTCACGACAGGTTCATGGCCGTTTTCGTCGTTGGCGGCCGCTGGAATAGCCATTCCGGCTCGCACGAATGCAATGATACGATGCCGCGCCACCGTTCGTGCGCGGTGGCGTGCACAAAGGCGGCAATACGCTGGCCGCCGTCGGGGAGAAGGTCGTGCGCCGGTGCGCGCGCTTAGAGCGGGGTGAGCAGCGCTTCGCCCGCGAAATGGCGCGCGGCATTGGCTGCGAAGTGGCGCACCGTTGCAGTGCGCACGTCGGGCGACGTGCCGGCCACGTGCGGCGTGAGCACGATGTTGTCCAGGCCGATGAGCGCGGCGGGCGGCTGCGGCTCGCCCTCATACACGTCGAGTCCCGCGCCGCCCAGCGTGCCGGCTTTGAGCGCCACGGCGAGCGCGGCCGTGTCGACCACGCTGCCGCGCGAGACGTTCACGAGAAAGCCATCCGGCCCAAGCGCCTCGATCACGGCGCGATCGATCAGATGCTGCGTTTGCTCGCCGCCCGGCGTTGCGACGACGAGAAAGTCGCTCCATTGCGCGAGCGCCAGCAAGGTTTCGAAATAGCGCGCCATGGCGCCTTCGCGCGGGCGGCGGCTGTGATAGCCGAGCTCCATGCCGAAGCCCGCCGCGCGCCGCGCGACCTTCTCGCCGATATGCCCGTAGCCGACAATGCCGAGCCTGCGCCCCGACACCGTGGGCCGCATGGGCAGCGCGTCGCGCCAGACGCCCGTGCGGCACGCCGCGTCGAACTGCGGCACCGCGCGCACGGCGCAAAGCAGCAGCGCGAGCGCATGATCGGCCACGCAGTCGGCATTGACGCCCGCTCCGTTGCACAGCGCGATGCCGCGTTCGCGCGCGTGGTCGAGCGCGAGATTTTCGTAACCCGCGCCGAGCGCCCCCGCGAGTTCGAGCGCGGGCATGCTGTCGATTTCGTCGGCGGTGAGGCCCGTGGTGCCGTTGGTGAGCACCACGCGCACGTCCTTGCCGTGCCGCGCCACCGCTTGCGCGCGCGTATCGGCGTCGGGCGCGTAGATCACCTCGAACCGCTCGCCGAGTTCGACGTGATCGCTTTCAACGAGCGGAATCAGGACCAGCAGGCAAGGCTTCTTCACGAGCGTCATCCTTTTGTCATTGCTTCGATGTACGAATCGGCTGTCCACGCAAACCGCCGTGCAAGCGAATGTCGAGGCGGGATCAAACGGCCGTGACGTAGCGCGGCGGCACGATTTCCACGCGCGGCGCGGGCGCCACCACCACCGTCACGGCCACGGCCGCGCTGCGCGCGCGGCGCATTTCGTCGGCGGGGCTCATGCCGAACAGGCGCTTGAACTCGCGGCTGAACTGCGAAGCGCTCTCGTAGCCCACGCGCGTGGCCGCCGCGCTCACGTTCAGGCCGTCGTGCGTGATCAGGAGGCGCGCATGATGCAGGCGCGTGGTTTTCACGTACTGCATCGGCGAGGTCGAGGTGACGGCCTTGAAGTGCGCATGGAAAACGGCGAGGCTCATGCCCGCTTCCGAAGCAAGCGTCTCGACGTCGAGGTCGCCGCCGTAGTCGGTGTGAATGCGGCGCAGCGCCTTCGCGATGCGGCCGAACTGATGCTGGTGCGTGAGCGCCGCGCGGATCGCGTCGCCCTGCTCGCCCGTCAGCACGCGGTAGCAAATCTCGCGCACGATCGCGGGCCCGAGTATGCGTGCCTCGTTGGGCTGCGCGAGCGCTTCGAGCAGGCGCAGCACGGCGTTCGAGAGCGTCGCGTCGAGCGGCGTGGCGTAGATGCCCGAGGGCTCGGAAACCGGGCCTCGCCGGTCGTCGAGCGCCATCAGCAGCTCGGCGACGGTCGTGAGGTCCACGCGGATCGAGATGGCGAGAATCGGCACCTCGGGGCTCGCTTCGGTCTCGCATTCGAACGGCATGGGCACCGAGAGGACCAGATATTGCTGCGCGTCGTAGACGAACACCTGGTCGCCGAGAAAGCCGCGCTTGCGTCCCTGGCAAACGATGAAGATGCTCGGTTCGTACATGACCGGCTTGCGCCCATGGCTCTCGCTGCCGCGATAGAGCCGCACGCCTTCGATAGGCGTCGTGTGCACGCCGTCGCACTGCGTGATCTGCATGAGCAGGTCGACGGTGCGGGCCTGGGTGGCGGCGGCCGGCGCAATGGCGGCCGCCGCGAGAGTTTTGACGTAGCCCATGACGGTTGTGCCCCAAAAAAGTGAATCAGGCAGAGAAACAGGCTTGCCAATCTATCACCGAACCTGCTGGCGTGCTGAGCGCCAGGAGAATCAGGCAAGTCTTCGATAGCTTCAGGTATTCCCTGGGTCGCCCTCGATCCTTACGATGGGAACCCTGCCGCAACACCCATGCACCAAGGAGCCAACACATGTACCCCACCTACGGATATGCCGCCCGCGACGCCGCCTCGCCGCTCGCCCCGTTCGAATTCCAGCGCCGCGACCTGCGCGAACTCGACGTCCGTATCGACGTGCTGTTCTGCGGCGTGTGCCACTCCGACCTGCACCAGGCGCGCGACGAATGGCGCAACACGATGTTCCCGGTGGTGCCGGGCCACGAGATCGTCGGCCGCGTGGCGGAAGTCGGCCACGGCGTCACGAAGTACAAGGTGGGCCAGCTGGTCGGCGTGGGCTGTCTCGTCGACTCGTGCCGCACCTGCGCGAGCTGCGCGGAAGGCCTCGAACAGTATTGCGAGAACGGCTTCGTTGGCACCTATAACGGCAACGACCGCGTGAGCGGCGACGTGACCTACGGCGGCTACTCCACGCAGCTCGTGGTGGACGAAGCCTTCGTGCTGCGCGTGCCGGAGAACCTCGACGCAGCCGCCGCCGCACCGCTGCTGTGCGCGGGCATCACCACGTTTTCGCCGCTGCGCACGTGGGGCGCGGGCCCGGGCAAGAAGGTCGGCATCGTGGGCCTCGGCGGCCTCGGCCACATGGGCGTGAAACTCGCTCATGCGATGGGCGCGCACGTGGTGCTGTTCACCACGTCGCCCTCGAAGATCGAAGACGGCAAGCGCCTCGGCGCGGACGAAGTGGTGATCTCGAAGGACCCGGAGCAGATGGCGAAGCACGCCAACAGCTTCGACCTGATCGTGAACACGGTGGCCGCGCAGCACGACCTCAACCCGTTCATCGAACTGCTGCGCCGTGACGGCACGATGACGCTGGTGGGCGCGCCCGAGCACGATCACCCGTCGCCGCAAGTGTTCAACCTGATCATGAAGCGCCGCCGTCTCGCGGGCTCGCTGATCGGCGGCATTGCGGAAACTCAGGAAATGCTGGACTTCTGCGGCAAGCATGGCATTACGTCCGATATCGAAATGATCAAGATGCAGGACATCAACAACGCCTACGAGCGCATGCTCAAGAGCGATGTGAAGTACCGCTTCGTGATCGACCTCGATTCGCTGCGCAAGTAACGCGCAAGGCGTGCGCGGGCACTACGCACTGCCCGTCGCGCACCGCGCACGCCGACGTCACACCCTGCCCCGCCGGGCCGTCCATTCAGGACGACCCGCCAGCCCTCCCGCTTCGAGGCCTTCTTTTTTGGCCTCCCGTAGTCGAGCCGGCGTCACATTCGCCGCCATCTGATCGTCATCGCTGTTTAACCGCTGCGCGTCGCTTTCCGCGAGACGCCGGCACCGCGAAGCGCATTCATCGCTACGCGGCTCACCTTTTTGCAGCAGCGCGGATTGCGTTCAAGCCTCAAGCCCATTACCAGGAGCTCGCCCGTGATCGACCGCATCCAGGCGATGCGCACGTTCGTCCGCATCGTCGACACCAACAGTTTCACCAAAGCCGCGCAGTCACTCGATATGCCGCGCGCCAGCGCAACCACACTGATGCAGAACCTCGAATCGCTGCTTGGCACGCAATTGCTCGTGCGCACCACGCGGCGTCTTTCACTCACCCCTGAAGGCGCGGCCTACTACGAGCGCGCCGCGCAGATCCTCGCCGACATCGACGATGCCGAAGCGAGCGTGCGCCAGTCGCCCGGCGCGATCGGCGGACGACTGCGCGTGGAGATGCCGGGCCTGATCGCCAATGCGATCGTGTTGCCCGCGCTCGCGGAGTTCCACGCGCGCTACCCGCAGATCGACCTCGTGATCGGCGTGAGCCTGCGCAACGTCGATCTGGTCGGCGAAGGCGTGGATTGCAGCATCCAGTTGGGCGAGCTGCCCGATTCGGGGCTTGCGGCGCGGCGCCTGGGCGTGCTGGAGCACGTGACTTGCGCGAGTCCCGCTTACCTCGCGCGGCGCGGTGCGCCCGGGACGCTCGATGACCTCGCGCAGCATCCTGTCGTCAACTTTCTTTCGCCGCTGACTGGACGCCCTTACGAGTTCGATTTCGAGGTGGACGGCAGCCCGACCAAGGTGAAAGTGGACGGCTTCGTGCATGTTTCCGATGAGTTCGCCTATCTCACCTGCGGTTTGCAGGGCTATGGGCTGATCCAGCCGCCACTACTCGCGGCGCAACCTTACCTGGAGAGCGGCGCGCTGGTCGAGGTGCTGCCGCAGTGGAAGCCGCTGCCTACGCCGGTTTCGGTCGCGTTTGTGAAGTCGCGGCAGGTTTCGCCGCGGGTGCGCGTGTTTGTTGACTGGCTCGCTGAGCTGTTTCAGGGCGCTGGGGCGCTTAATCGGGATCTTTCGCGGGTGCGGGAGTTGTTGGGTGGGTTGTTGCCTTTGGCTGCCTGATTTTTTTGGTGGCTGGGCCTGGGGTTTTCGCGTTTCCTTGTGGTCGTGTCGGTATGCCAGCGTTGCCCCTGTGCGGGGCGGCACCTACTTTTCTTTGCAGCGGCAAAGAAAAGTAGGCAAAAGAAAGCCGCTCAAACCGCCAATGCCTGCCACGGTTCACCCCGCGCCGTATTTGTCTGTGGCTCCGGAGCATCCGTCACCTCGCACCCTTGAACCTGGTGACAAGGCAGTCATACTTCCCGCCGCTCGCTTCGCGCGCTGCGGAAAGGTCTGCAAGGGAAACCCGCCTTGCCTACGCGGGGTTTGTGGTTTTGGTTATGCCCTTCGGGGCGCGTAGCGCCGCCGGAAGAATGAGCCCTTTGTCACTCCGTTCAAAGGTGCGAGGTGACGGATGCTCCGGAGCCACAGACAAATACGGTGCGGGGTGAACCGTGGCAGGCACTAGCGGTTTGAGCGGCTTTCTTTTGCCTACTTTTCTTTGCCGCTGCAAAGAAAAGTAGGTGCCGCCCCGCACAGGGGCAACGCTGGCAGACCGACACGAAAACAAGGAAACGCGAAAACCCACCTCAACCCGGCCGCGAAAGCGCCATCCCCCGCCGCGCATGAAACCGCGCCACGGTTTCATAGGGCAGCCAGGCATCCGCCTGAAACGGCGCGATCCCGGAAGGGTTATGGAACCACACCCCGCCCTCCCCGCGCCCGTGCAGCAAAATCAGGTGCCCGCCTTGACGCTCATTGGCCCGTTCGGGATACCGAATCTCGGGACTCACAGAAACGATAGCGAGCGTATCGGCGTCAAGACGCGCGGCGCTCGCCTCGATGCCCTCGTCGACCATCACCTCGACGCGCACGCCAAACGCCGCCTCCACCCACGCGGCGAACGGCCGGTAGATCAACCCGTCCACCCCGCCGTCGTCACGCACGCGGTAAACGCCGTGCCGCAGCGCTTCCTGAAGCAGCACAGCGCGCGGCGCATGCGCAATACCCCAATGATCGAGCGCCGACTCGAGGCAGGTCAGCCCGCACAGCCGCTTCGCCCAGAAGCGATAGTCATCGGGCTCGGCAAAGCCGCTCGCGCGCCAGCCGGGGTCATCGCACGGGTCCGCGCCGCGCTCGACAATGGGCGCCACCCACGCGGCGCTCCCCCACTGGCTGTAGTACGGCACGGCCTCGTGCCGCCATGTTCCGCCATCGCGCAGGTCTTTCAAGCGATATCCCTCGATTCAGTAAGGTTGATCCGCCACGCGGACATCCGGCGTTCAGAATCGAGCATCTTCGCAGGCGCGCGCCGCGACGGCAACGTCATGAGCGTTGCAAGTCATACGTAATCATTACCGCCACCAAGCCAACAAAATGCTTACATTTACCTCTTTCGAGGCTGAAAGGCATTTGGCTGAAAAAAGCGCCCCGCAATTACCAAATGATGCGTTTAGAATATCGTGCTCCCGCGAGCGAACCGCACGAGCCCCCGTCACAAGGGACTCGCGGCGCCGCGGCATGATGATCAGAAACTGAATCCACGATTTTCCCCCTGAAGCGGTATGTCGAACGTTGCACACACAACCGACTCGGCCTCGGTCGCGGAGCGCGTACGCGAGCTGATGAGCCGTCACGGCATCGGCAAGCGTCAGCAAACGACCGAGCTGTGCCGGATTCTTGACCTGAGCTTTTCCCAAGGGCACCGCAAGCTGCGCGGCAATAGCCCGTGGACGCTCGCGCAAATCAAGAAAGTGGCCGAGGCGTTCGGCGAACCCGCCGGCCAGTTGTTCGGCGCGCAGTTGCTCGACCCCGGCATGGTCGGCGCGAACGCGCAGGAAGCCATTCTCTGCGTGAGCGCGGCCGAGTTGCCCTGCACCGCATGGATCGGCGCGCCGGTCGAGGCGGGCAGCCGCCCCGACTTCGTCGCCTACGAAAAACAGGGCCAGTGGCGCGTGGTGCGCCCGGACGGCGCGCTCTACCAGAACGCGCGCGAAGTCCACAAGATCGAGATCTACCCGCGCCGCGCCGAGTCCGACAAGCCGCTCATCGCGGTCGTGGACGACGACCAGTCCTCCGCCGACAACCTGCGCGACTACCTGGAGCACAGCGGCTACGCGGCGCTCGCGCTCTACGGCCTCACGGCGTTCAACGAGGCGCTCGAAAACAACGTGTTCGACGGCGTGGTGATCGACTGGCTGTTCGGCAGTCAGACCGCCGCCGAGGCGATCCGCAGCATACGCGCCTCCGAAAACCCCGACGCGCCGATCTTCGTGCTCACGGGAGAGTTGCTGACCGGCAAGGCCAGCGAGTCGGAGATCAGCCAGGTCGTGCGCCACTACAACGTGGCGTGCTACGAAAAGCCCGCGCGCATGGCGATTCTCGTCGCCGATCTTTCGAAACGCCTCAATCGCGGCTAAGGCCGTCCGCCTGACTGGTTCGGCTGCTGGCTCGTGCCACGCTCAGGCGGCTTCGCGTGGCGCAGTCAGCGCACGCTGCAACGCCGCGCGCAACACCTCGTAATGCACCGGCTTCGTCAGCCGGTCGAAGAACGGCGCGGCCTCGCCGTACCGCTTGCCGCTCTCCCCGCCGCCCTTGCCATCGCATGCGCCCCCGAGCGCCGCGAGGCCCGCCACGTCGGCGCTCACCGCGATCACGCGCGGCGGCACAAGCACGCCACGCCGCGCTTCGAGCCCCGCCATGAAGGCATAGCCGTCGCGGCCCGGCATGTGCAGATCGAGCAGCACGACGTCGCAGGGTTCCGTTTCCACCAGCGCGAGCGCGCGGTCGGCGTCGCCGGCCGCAAGCGGGCTGTAGCCCATGTGCGCGACCATCTCGCACAGCGAATCGCGCACGAGCGGGTTGTCGTCCACCACGAGCACGCGCGGCGGTGGCTGCGTGGAGAGCGCCGCCGCGGGCGCGGCCGGGGCCGCCGGCGGCTCGACCGGCGTGACGGGGATGCGCACGATGAACGTCGTGCCCTTGCCCACGCGGCTTTGCGTCACGATCCGGCCGCCGAACAGGTCGACGAGCCCGCGCACGATCGCGAGCCCCATGCCCGCGCCCTCGTAGCGCCGCGAGCGCGACGCGTCGAGCTGCGTGAACTCCTTGAAGATGAGCGGAATCTTTTCCGCCGCCACGCCCGGCCCGGTGTCGCTCACGACGATGACGAGCGTTTCGGTGCCTGCGGGCTCCAGGGCGCTCGCGCCCACCTCCAGCGAGAATTCGAGCCGCACCTTGCCGCGCTCCGTGTAACGGATCGCGTTCGTGACCAGATTGCTCGCGATCTGGCGAATCCGATGCGGATCGGCCAGCACGGACCGATCCGGCCCCAGCCACGCGTGCTCGAACGCGAGCCCGCGCGCGCGCGCCGCCTGCTCGTGCTCGTCGACGATCGATTGCAGCAGTTCGCGCGGCTCGAACTCCTCCTGGCGCAACTCCAGCTTGCCGGCGCCGAGGCGCGCGTAGTCGGTGAGGTCCTTCATCTGCGCTTCGAGCTGGCGCGCGGCGGCTTCGAGCCGATGGATCACCTTGCGGTCGCCTTCCGAGTGCGAGTTGAAGCCGAGCAGTTCGATCGACGAGACGATGGCGTGCAGCGGCGTGCGCAGCTCGTGGCTGATCATGCCGAGGAAGGCGTCCTTCGCCATGCTCGCTTCGCGCGCCGCGCGGCTCGCCTGGTGTTCGGCTTCGAGCGCCGCGTGCTGCTGGTGCAACAGACGCGTGCGCCGATAGCCGTTCATCACGAGCAGCACGCCCGCCGCCGCCGACAGCACGAGCAGCACGAGCCCCGCCGCAAACAGTTCGCGCCGCTTGGCGATGAAGTCGCGCCGGATCGCCTCGCGCTCGGTCACGTCGGCGAAGCGCCGGTTCAGCGCCAGGTCGGTGACCTGGGTCCAGTGCGCGTCGAGCGCCTTGAGCATCGGCACCGCGCGCGAATGGTCCTCGGCGAGCGTCGAGATCTCCGCCTCGAACGGCGAGATCGTCGCGTAGAGGATCGCCAGATCGGCCTCCTGGCGCTTGCCGAGGCCGGGCTGCCCGTCGAGCGACTGCGTCGAGCCCTTCATCACATTGAGCTTCGACTGGAGCACTTCGTAGCGCAGCCGCACCTTGTCGAGATCGCGGTCGATGCCGTCGGAGTAAATCAGCAACTGGCTCTCGAAGCGCGCATACGCGATCTGAAGCTGCGCGGCGTCCCAGTAAAGGCCGTCGTAATTGCCCGTGATGCGCTGCACGACCTGCGGGTTGAGCAGGTTCGCGTACAGCAGATAGCCGACCGCCACCACGGGCGGCGCGAGCGCGGCCACCCAGATCAACACCTGCACGAGTCGCCGCCACGGACGTCGCATCACCACCCGCTCACCGCCTGATCGTCATCGACTTGATCTGCCACGCGAATTTGGCGTCGCCCGCGGCGCCGTCGAGCTCCAGCGGATACCGGTCGCGTGGATAGATCAGGAACAGCGGCCCGAAATTGCTCACCTTGAGGCGCTGGCCGTTCATTGCGTAGGCGATCACGACGCCGTAGTGCTCGGCGTCGGCAACGGGCACGACGCACGTGTAGTCGTCGAGCGTGTGAATCTCGATCTGGCTGCCGTACGCGCCCACTGCCTTGAGCACATCGGAGAGCAGCGGGCCCGTGAAGGTCGAGCGCGGCGTCCAGGTGGTGGCGGTCGTGATCGAATGCACGGGCAAGGCGAGCAGTTGCGCCTCGCTGAAGTGGTACGCCGTGTGGGCCGCGTTGTTGGTCACGCGCACTTCGCCGTCCACGTCGAGCGCAAGCGATCCGCCGGGCGCCGCGTGCGCAAGCGACGCCGCACCGCCCACTAGCGCGAGCCCCAGCACGGCGGCCCAGCGCCGCCAGCCTGGCCATTCCTTGAAATCCCGCATGTTGCCCAGCCCTTTCGCGCGATGGATCGCGTCGTTGTCGTGTGTCGTGTGTCGCGGCGTCGAACCGCCTTTCTCACCTGGCCCGCCAGCAGGCGCGGGCGAGCATAGGCATAATATCGTCAAACATTGCACTGACAATAGACGTCGTCCTCGCGTACGCATGCGTCGGACGGGCGCGACGTCGCCGACTTCATTCCATGGATAAACCCATCGTTCCGCTCACCTATGAACAGCTCGACCACTGGGTCGAGTCGCTCCAACCGGCGCTGATCGCTGAGGAATTCGCCATCGTGGTCGGCATTCTGCGCGGCGGCGCGCCGCTCGCGTTGATGGTTTCGCACGCAACGGGCGCGGGCGTCGCGTTCCTGCGCTACGACCGCGCCACGCGCGAAGTGCGCTGGGACTCCACACTGCCGCTGCCCGAACCCGGCTCGAAGGTGCTGCTGTGCGAGGACATCGCGGGGCGCGGCCACACGCTCGTGGACTGCATGGCCTTCCTGAGCGAGCACGGCCTCGTGGTGCGCACGCTCACGGGCGCCTACGATGATCTGAGCCGTTTGCGCCCCGATTATTCGATCGACGCGAGCGGCTATTTCGCGCTGTTCCCGTGGGAGCGCCAGGCCTACACCGACCGCTATCGCGCCGACTGGTCGGGCGACGCCAAAGGCGAAGGCACGCGCATGGCCGACGACCACGAGTACGCGGTGTACGCGATCGACCTCGACGGTGTGCTGCTGCCCGACATTCCGCTCGCGCGCTACGACGAAAACCTCGTCGCCGCGCTCGCCGAGCGCGACCAGCTCGTGCCCTTCGAGCGTCTGCCCGGCGTCGACCTCAAGCGCACCCGCGCGATCATCACGGGGCGCCCGGAAATGGACCGAGAGCGCACGCTCGCGTGGCTCGAACGCCACGGCTTCGGGCACCTCGAACTCTTCATGCGCGCGCCCGGCGAACACGACGACACGGCCGCGGGCGCAGCCGCCCACAAGGCCGCGGCGGCCATTCGCTGCGGCGTGACGCATTTCATCGAAAGCGACCCGGTGCAGGCCATCTTCATCGCGCAACAGGCGCCGCTTTTGCGCGTAATCTGGTGGAACGCCCAGGCGCGCACGGGCACGCTGATCGGCGCTTCGGTCTGGAGCTGAAGGCGCGGCCGGACGCCGGACCGCCGCGCCCGCAAGACTCGATGCGCGCGCTGCCGCACGGTTGCCGCACGAGTGCGGAGCGTCTCGCGCCGTACAGCGCCTATCTTTTTGAAAGAGGCGCAACGAACTAGCGCCGCGAGCTATCGTGTATTGTGGCGGCCTGCGCCAGGCTTGACCCTTTTTCCCCTTGCAAGGAGTACGCGCCGGATGATCACGATCTGGGGACGCGCCAACTCGGTGAACGTCCAGAAAATCCTGTGGTGTTGCGATGAACTCGTGCTGCCGTTCGAGCGCATCGACGCGGGCGGCGCGTTCGGCCGCCTCGACGAACCCGCCTTCCTCGCCATGAATCCGAACGGCAAGGTCCCGACGATCGTGGACAGCGGCTTCGTGCTGTGGGAGTCGAACGCGATCCTGCGCTATCTGGCGATGGAGTATGGTCCCCAGAGCCTGCTCTATCCGACCGATCCCAAGGTGCGCGCCTCGATCGAGCGCTGGCTAGACTGGTCGATCGGCACGCTCGCGCCCGCCGAGCGGCCGTTGTTCCTCGCGCTCGTGCGCACGCCGCCGGAAAAGCGCGACCCGGCGCAGATCGAAGCCGACTTCCATCAGGTGGGCAAGCTCTGGAAGCTGCTCGACAGCCATCTGCAAGGCCGCTTCTTCCTCGAACACGAGCGCTTCTCGCTCGCCGACATCGTGCTGGGCGCCTACGCGCGGCGCTGGTTCGGGCTCGAAGGCGTGGAGCGCGAGCCGCTGCCGAATATTGAACGCTGGTATCAGCGCATCGCGCAGCGCCAGGGTTTCCGCAAGTACATCGGCATGCCGCTCACCTGATCCGCACCTGCGCCGCGACTGGAATGGGACTGCGCGGGAGCGCGGGCGGGCCGGCGGCGCGCCCCGTATAATCGCAGGCATGAAGACAGCAAAACCGTCCCCGGACGCCCCCGCCATGCACGGCGAGGCGCACGACCACGCGCACGATCACGGCCATGCGCACGCACACTCGCACGACGGCGCCCAAGGCGCTTCGCTCGAGTCGGCGCTCGCCATGGCCGAGGCCTATTGCCGCGAACGCGGCGAAAAGCTCACGCCGATCCGCCGCAAGGTGCTGGAGTTGCTGCTCGCCTCGGGCCGCGCCACCAAGGCGTATTCGCTGCTCGACGAAATGCGCCAGATCCATCCGGGTTCGGCGCCGCCCACCGTTTACCGGGCGCTCGACTTCCTGCTTTCCGCCGGGCTCATTCACCGCATCGAGTCGATCAACGCGTTCGCCGTCTGCCACGATCTCACGCAGTGCCAGCACGGCATTCTCGTGGTGTGCCAGCAGTGCGGCAACGTCACCGAGTTGCACGAGCCCAAGCTGCGCCAGGCGCTCGTCACGCAGATCGAGGCCGCCGGTTACCGGCTCGCCGGCGACGGCATCGAGCTTAAGGGCTTGTGCGCGCAATGCCAGGCCAGCCAGGCTGAACAGGCCGGCCAGGCGGCGCAACCCGGCTCCGCCGCGACGCCCGAAGCCGCCGCGCATTCCTGATTCGCCACCCGCCGCGATTGCCCCGCTCCGCCAATCCGGCGCGGGCAAGGCGCAACCCGCGCCGCGTTCTGCGGCGCACGACACCCTGACGATACCGCCCCGCTTCGCTACGCGCGCCGCTTCATAGCCACGTCATAGCCGCTTCAAAGCGACTGGCGCGCATCGTCGATCGCGTCGCTGAGCAGCGCCACGAGTTCCTCGGGCCGGGCCGGCTTGGTCATGAAGTGCTGAAAGCCTTCGCCGATGCTGCGCAAACGCCAGCTTTCGTCGGTGTGGCCGGTGAGCGCGACGGCGACGGCCGGGGCGCGATCGCCGCGAATCTCGTAGTCGCGCAGGCGCTGGATCAGGTAGAAGCCGTCCATGGCCGGCAAGTCGAGATCGCAGACCACGGCGTCCGGGTGCAGGTTCAGGGCCGCTTCGACGCCCGTTTCGGCGTCTTCGACCGCCACGACATGCGCACCCTCCGCCTCCAGCAGCGAAGTCAGTGACGCCCGGCTATGCGGGTCGTCTTCGACAAGGACGATGGTCGTCCGGTCGAGTTTGTGTACTGCGTTCATTGTGTTTGCTTGAATGCCTTTCTGTCTGTCAGGCCGACCATGAGGCTAACCGTGCCGCGACCGGACCTGCCCGTGTTGATAAAGGGCTCCAGCGTCCTGACCGGCCACTGCGCGCCGGCGGCTGCGAACCCGGCCTGACGGCGGGTAGACAGCGACGCCGCAACAACGTGGCCACCATGTTGCAACTTCGGGCAACTTCGCAGTCGGTCCTGATAGAGCAATATTAATGCCGCCGGGTTCCCTTGCGCGGCGCGCGCGGCCAGTCGCGCCGCGCACGATAGCCGCGTCACAAGGCAGGCCGATGAAAGCCGCGCTCATGCCTTGCCACCCTCTTTTGCCAGGGCGCGCCCCTTCGTCTTGCCGGTTTGCGCATAGGCTTCGAGCGCGCGTTCGCGCGCCAGTTCATGTTCGATGACCGGGTGCGGATAATTTTCTCCGGGCCGCACGCGCGCAGCTTCGAGTTGCTGCGCGCTCGCCTTCCACGGCTGGTGCACGAGCGCGTCGGGCAAGCCCGCGAGCTCCGGCACCCATTGCCGCACATAGGCGCCGCGCGGGTCGAACTTCTGGCCCTGGAGCACCGGATTGAAGATGCGGAAATACGGCGCCGCATCCACGCCCGAGCCCGCCACCCACTGCCAGTTGGCCGGATTGCTGGCCGGATCGGCGTCGACGAGCGTGTCCCAGAACCACGACTCGCCCGCGCGCCAGTCGATCAGCAGATGCTTCGTGAGGAACGACGCCGCCACCATGCGCACGCGATTGTGCATCCAGCCCGTGTGCCAGAGTTCGCGCATGCCCGCGTCGACGAGCGGATAGCCGGTCAGCCCGCGCTGCCAGGCGCGCAGGCCCGCCGGGTCGTTGCGCCACGGCATGGCGTCGAAGGCGGGGCGCAGGTTGCGCGTGGCGAGATCGGCATAGTGAAAGCGCTGGTAGTGGCAGAACTCCCGCCAGCCCAGCTCGCTCGCAAACTTCTCCGCGCTGGCCGCACGCCGCGCCGAGCCACGGCCGTGCGCGTGCTGGGCTGCCTTGAGCGCGGCCCACACCTGGCGCGGCGAGATCGCACCCACGCTCAAATACGGCGAAAGGCGGCTCGTCGCGGCGTCGCCGGGTTCGTCGCGCTCGCCCGCGTAGGCGTCGAGATCCGTGGCGAGGAACGCGCGCAGGCGTTCGAGCGCCGCCTCGTCTCCCGCCGGCCACGCGGCGCGCAGGCCGCCCGACCAGTCGGGCGCGCGCGGCGCAAGGCCGAGATCGTCGAGTGTCGATGCGCGCCGGGTAAGACTTGCTGGCAGCGTTTGAAAAATCATCTGCTCGGGTTCGCCCAGCGGCGGCGGCGGGTCGCCCATGCGCAGGCAGGCGCGCCAGTAGGCGCTGAAAACCCGGAACGGCTCGCCGGACTGGTTGAGCACCGTCCACGGCTCGTTCAGAAGCTGGCCGTTGAAGCTCTCCACGCTCACGCCGCGTGCACGCAGCGTCGCTTTGAGCGCGCCGTCGGACGCGCGCTGCGCCGCGCCATAGCGGCGATTCCAGTACACCGCCTGGGCGCCCGTTGCCGTGACCAGGGCGTCGAGCGTCGGCGCCTCTTCGCCTTGCAGGAGCAGCAGCCCGCCGCCGCGCGCCTCGAGCGCCGCGCCCAGCGCGCGCAGTGACTCGTGGCGCCACCAGCGCGCCGCGCCGCCCTCGGGGCGCTCGCCGCAGGCGTGCGGGTCGTGAATCCAGACGCAGATCAGCGGCAAGCCGCTGGCCGCCGCCTGCGCGAGCGCGGGCTGATCGGCGAGCCGGAGATCGTCGCGAAACCAGACGATGGCCGGCGCGGCGCGGGAAGCCGTGGAAGAAGCGGAAGAAGAAGGACGCAGACCGGACCTCGACCGGGAACAATTGCGCGGGACGGCGCACGCGCCGTGCCGCGAAGGCCACGGAGCGTACCACGGCGCGCCGCGCGCACCGTCGAAAATCGCCACGGGCGAAGGGATATCGGGATCAGGCCGCGCCGGGCCGCGGTCCCACGCCCTGCGTGATGAGCGTGACCGCATGGCGCGCGATTTCCTCGGCGCCCACGTGATGTTTGGCCGGATCCGCGCGCCACATGCGGGCCGTGGCGAGCGGCAGCAGCGTGAGGCCCATGAGCGACTGGAACAGCAGCGTGGGTTCGAGCGCGGGGTTCAGCCGCCCCTCGCGCTGCCAGCGCGCGATGGCCGCGTACGCCTTTTCCTGGTTCTGGCTGCCGTAGCGCTCGTGCATGCGCTGCCGCAGCACGCCGCCCTCGCTGATGACCTCGCGCATCCACAGCGGCGGAAACCAGGGATGGCGCTGCCCCACCGTGACGAAGCGCTGCGCGAGCGCGGTGAGCGCGGCCACGGGATCGTCCCGATGCTGATCGAACAGATCGCCCAGCGCCGCGCGCAGCGGCAGGAAGCGCTCGTCGATCAGCACGTCGATCAACTGGTCGCGCGTCTTGAAGTAGTAGTGGACCATCGCGGGCGTGACGCCGGCTTCGCGCGCGATGGCGGCCAGCGACGTGTCGAGCATGCCCTGGCGCGCGAACAGGGCAAGCGCCGCATCGATCAGGCGCTCGCGCTGCTCCGCGCCGCCCACCCCGCCGCTCGGCCGGCCGGGGCGGCGCGCGGGTGCGGGCGTGGACGATGCGGTTGCGTGACCGACGGGCGTTTCCGGCGCTTTCATGGCCGCTTTCATAACGTCTCTCTGTAAACTTTGACCAACTGGAATAATTGTCCTAATATTAATCGCCAAATTAATTAATTTCAAGATACATACCCGCGATGGATTCCAGCCCCCAACACCCCGCGCCCGCCGCCACCGGGCCGCAACCGCCGGCCCCCGACGCCGCGAGCGCGGGCAACCATCCGCCGATCCGGCTGCTGTTTCCGGCGCTTTTGCTCGTCATGTTGCTGGCCGCGCTCGACCAGACCATCGTCTCCACGGCACTGCCAACCATCGTCGGCGAGCTGGGCGGGCTCGACCGGCTCTCCTGGGTCGTCACCGCCTACCTGCTCACCTCGACCATCGTGGTGCCGCTGTACGGCAAGTTCGGCGACCTGTTCGGCCGCAAGATCGTGCTCCAGGCCGCCATCGTGATCTTCCTGATCGGTTCGGCGCTGTGCGGCGTCGCGCAGAACATGGAGCAGCTCATCGTGCTGCGCGCGTTGCAGGGCGTGGGCGGCGGCGGCCTCATGGTCGTGACGATGGCCGCCATCGGCGACGTCATTCCGCCCGCGCAGCGCGGCAAATACCAGGGCATGTTCGGCGGCGTGTTCGGCCTCGCCACCGTGGTCGGGCCGCTGCTCGGCGGTTTTCTCGTCGAGCACCTGTCGTGGCGCTGGATCTTCTACATCAACATTCCGCTCGGCGCGGTGGCGCTCGTCGTGATCGGCGCCGTGTTCAAGCCGCGCGCCGTGCACGTGAAGCACGTGATCGACTATATGGGCGCGGGCTGGCTCGCCGCCGCCCTCACCTGCCTGATCCTCTTCACGAGCGAGGGCGGCTCGCTCCTGCCGTGGACCTCGCCCACGCTGTGGCTCACGCTCCTGCTCGGCGTGGTGGCCGTGGCGGGTTTCATCCACGAGGAAAAGCACGCCGTCGAGCCCATCATGCCGCTCGAACTCTTTCGCGAGCGCACCTTCGTGCTGTCGAGCCTGATCGGCTTCATCGTGGGCGTGTCGCTGTTCGGCTCGGTCACGTTCCTGCCGCTTTATCTCCAGGTCGTGAAGGGCTCCACGCCTTCGCAGGCCGGCATGCAAATGTTGCCGATGATGGGCGGGGTGTTGGTGATGTCGGTCATCACCGGGCGCATCATCAGCAAGATCGGCAAGTACCGCATGTTCCCCATCGCGGGCACGGCGCTCGTGGCCGTGGCGATGATGATGCTCGCCCGCTTGCAGATCGATACGCCCATTCACCGCATGTACCTGTACATGGGCGTGCTCGGCTGCGGGCTCGGCATGGTGATGCAGGTGCTGATCCTCGCCGTGCAGAACGCCGTGGAATTCCGCCACATGGGCGTGGCCACCTCGGGCGCGACGCTGTTCCGCTCGATCGGCGGCTCGGTGGGCGTGGCCGCGTTCGGCGCGGTGTTCTCGCACGGGCTGCACGCACGGCTCGAAAAAGTGCTCACGGGCGATGTCGAACTACCCCAACCGCTCACGCCCGACGTGATCCACCATTTGCCGCCCACGCTGCATGCGCAGTATCTCGACGCCTTCGCGGGCGCGCTGCACACGGTTTATCTCTCGGCGGCGTGCGTGGTGGTGCTCTCGTTCGCGCTCTCGTGGCTGCTGCGCGACGTGCCGCTGCGCAAGCAACAGCATTGAGCGCGGCGGGTGCGGTCGCAGCCGCACCCGCCGCGACATTCGCCGCGCACCACGACTTTGCGCGCGCACCAGGGTCTTTCCTTACATTTTCTCCACACGTTATTACAGTTAGATAAAATCGCGGGCATCGCGCGCCGGGACCGGCGGCGCGCGTTTCAAGCCGAGCGGCGGCCAAAAGTGCGTCGCGCCCCAAAAAACAGACACAGGAAGAGACCCTCCCATGGACGTCCAGAACGACCAGGCCGCGCTGTCCGCGCAAGACACGAGGCGGCGCGTGCTCGCCATCGTCGGCGCCTCGTCAGGCAATCTCGTCGAGTGGTTCGACTTTTACGTTTATTCGTTCTGCGCACTGTATTTCGCGCCCGCATTCTTCCCGAGCGGCAACACCACGACGCAATTGCTCAATACCGCCGGCGTGTTCGCCGCGGGCTTTCTCATGCGCCCGATCGGCGGCTGGCTGTTCGGCCGTATCGCCGACCGCCACGGGCGCCGCAACGCGATGATGATCTCCGTGCTGATGATGTGCGGCGGCTCGCTCGTGATCGCGGCGCTGCCCACCTACGCGCAGATCGGCGCGTTCGCGCCGCTGCTCCTCTTGATCGCGCGCCTGTTCCAGGGCCTTTCGGTGGGCGGCGAGTACGGCACGAGCGCGACCTATATGAGCGAGGTGGCGCTCAAGGGCCGGCGCGGCTTTTTTGCGTCGTTCCAGTACGTGACGCTGATCGGCGGCCAGCTTTGCGCGCTGCTCGTGCTCGTGATCCTGCAACAGGCGCTCTCCACGGAGGAGCTCAAGGCGTGGGGCTGGCGCATTCCGTTCGTGGTCGGCGCGTGCGCGGCGCTGGTCTCGCTGTATCTGCGCAAGTCGCTCGATGAAACCTCGACGAGCGAATCGCGCCACAAGCGCGACGCGGGCACGATACGCGGCGTGTGGCAGCACAAGGGCGCGTTCTTTACCGTGGTGGGTTTCACGGCGGGCGGCTCGCTGATCTTCTACACGTTCACGACTTACATGCAGAAGTACCTGGTGAACACGGCGGGCATGCATGCGAAAACCGCCAGCAGCGTGATGACCTGCGCGCTGTTCGTCTACATGCTGATGCAGCCGGTATTCGGCGCGCTCTCCGACAAGATCGGCCGCCGCACGTCGATGATCCTGTTCGGCTCGCTGTCGGTGCTCGGCACGGTGCCGATCATGCACGCGCTCAAGGACGTGTCGAGCCCGGTGGCCGCGTTCGCGCTCATCATCGTCGCGCTCGCCATCGTCAGCTTCTACACGTCGATCAGCGGCCTCATCAAGGCCGAGATGTTCCCGCCCGAAGTGCGCGCCATGGGCGTGGGCCTCTCGTATGCGGTGGCGAACGCGATTTTCGGCGGCTCGGCCGAATATGTCGCGCTGTGGTTCAAGTCGGTCGGCACCGAAAGCACGTTCTACTGGTACGTCACGGCGATCTGCGCGGTCGCGCTGGTCGTGTCGTACCGCATGCGCGATCCGGGCAAGGAAGGGTATCTGCGCCACGAGCCGTGATCGTCACGTGGCGCAGTCCGTCTTTCACGCGGGCTGCGCCACGCGCTCCATCGCACGCTGCAACGTTTCGTAGACCTTCGGTCGATTGCACTGCGAAACATTGAAACGCATGAACGCGCCCGCGCTGCGCGCCACGCTGAACACGTTGCCGGGCGCGAGCACCACGCCCTCCACCAGCGCCTCGCGCGCGACCTGGGCGGCGTCGAGGCCCTCCGGCAATCGCGCCCAAACGAACAGGCCCGCTTGCGGCCGCGTCCACGCCGTGAGGCCCAACGCCGCAAGCCGCCGCTGCGTGTCGCCCATCGCATCGGCGAGCTTCGCGCGCAGGCCGTCCAGGTGCCGCCGGTACGTGCCGTCCACGAGCAGGCGGTGCACGAGTTCGGCCACCATCTCCCCATTGCCGAACGACACCGCGAGCTTGAGATCGACGAGCGGTTCGATCCAGTCCGCGCGCGCCGCGATGAAACCGCAGCGCGCCGCCGCAGACATCGTCTTCGAGAAACTGCCGATGGTGACCACGCGCGCGAGGCCGTCGAAGGCCGCGAGCCGGGGCGCGGGCTCGACCTCGAAGTCAGCGAAGATGTCGTCCTCGACGATCAGCAGGTCGTGCGCCTCGGCGAGCTTGAGCACACGGTGCGCGACGGCGGGCGCAAGCGTCGCGCCGGTGGGGTTGTGAATCGCCGAGTTCGTGACGTACAGGCGCGGCCGCGCCTCGGCAAGCGTGCGCTCGAACGCGGCGAGATCCGGGCCGGTGGGCGTGTACGGCACACTGACCACGCGCACGCGGTGCGCGCGCAGCAGCGCCTGGAAGTTGAAGTAGCACGGGTCGTCCACCAGCACGGTGTCGCCCGGCTCCAGCAGAAAGCGGCACAGCAGGTCGAGCGCCTGGGTGCCGCCGTCGGTGAGCACGATCTGCTCGGGCGCGGCCTCCACGCCGTGCTGGCCAAGCCGCCACGCCAGTTGCTGGCGCAGCGCGGGCAGGCCGAGCGGCGCGGCGTAGTCCGTGAGTTGCGCGCGCGGATCGCGCGCGATGGCGCGCAGCGCGCGCCGCACGGCGTCCTGCGGCAGCCACGCCGCAGGCAGCCAGCCACAGCCCGGACGCAGCGCGCCGGCCTCGGTCTGGAGCGACTGGCGCGTGAGCCAGAGCGGGTCGATCTCGCGATCCAGTTGCGGCCCGAGCGCCGCGAGCGCGAGCGGCGGCGCGTGCCCCGCCACGAAAAAACCGGCCCCGCGCCGCGCGACGAGCACGCCCTCGGCGACGAGGCGCTCGTACGCCTCCACCACCGTCGACTTCGATACCCCCAACTGCTCGCTCATCGTGCGGATGGACGGCACGCGCGCCCCGGCCGCCAGCGCCCGCGCGGCAATGCGCTCGCGCAGCGCCTGCATCACCTGCTCCACGCGCGTCATGGGCGGGGCTTGCGTCCTCACTCGGTCTTTCATCTGTACTGCTCCGTGTTCAATACAGATTGAACGAATTGTACTGATCCGTAGCTTACCGTCGGCGGGCGCGGCGCGCATCATCGGATTTCCGTCCGATGTTTCACTGCCTCCTTTCCTCGCCCCGAACCCCCATGCGCAAGACGCTCGACCCCACCACTGACGGCTGGCTCTGCGGCCTCGCCGGCGTGCTCATCTTCAGCGGCTCGCTGCCCGCCACGCGCCTCGCCGTGCTCGGCCTCGCCCCCGTGTTCCTCACCGGCGCGCGCGCGACCATTGCGGGCGTGCTCGGGGCGCTGCTGCTGCTCGGGTTGCGCGCCGCGCGGCCCGCGCGCAGCGAAGTCGGACCGCTCATCATCGTGGCGCTGGGCGTGGTGGTGGGCTTTCCGCTCCTTACCGCGCTCGCGCTACAGCACGTGAGCTCCGCGCACGCCATCGTGTTCGTCGGTCTCCTGCCGCTCGCCACCGCCATCTTCGGCGTGCTGCGCGGCGGCGAGCATCCGCAGCCCGCGTTCTGGATCTTTTCCGCGGCGGGCAGCGCGGCCGTGGTCGCGTTCGCGCTGCGCCACGGCCTGGACGCCTCGCCGCTGGGCGACGCGCTGATGCTCGCCTCGATCGTCGTCTGCGGGCTCGGCTATGCGGAAGGCGCGCGGCTCTCGCGGCGACTGGGGGGCTGGCAGGTGATCTGCTGGGCGCTCGTGATCTCGCTGCCGGTCATGGCGCCGCTTGCGTGGTGGCTGCGGCCCGCCTCGTTCGCCGCCGTGGGCGCGGCTTCGTGGTGGGGGCTCGCCTATGTGTCGCTGTTCAGCATGCTGATCGGCTTCGTGTTCTGGTATCGCGGGCTCGCGCTCGGCGGCATTGCGGGCGTCGGGCAACTGCAACTGCTGCAACCGTTCTTCGGCTTCGTGCTCGCCGCCCTGCTGCTGCACGAGTCCGTGCCGCCCGCGATGATCGCGGTCACGGCCGTGGTGATCGCGTGCGTGGCCGGGGCGCGCCGCTTCGGGCGCTCAGCGGGGACCTCGGGTGCCTCGGCCGCCGCGAACCGGTCGCGCACGCAGCGCGTTTGAGCGGAGTACAAGCGAGGCAATTTTGGCGCGCTTCAAAAGCGCGCTCACGCAAGGCATAGTGAAGGATGCACACCGCCTTCCCGAGCGCCTTCGCGCCTCGCACAAAACGATGACCTCACAACCCGCCGCACCGGCGCTCGTGCGCGACGCCACCCCCGCCGACTTTCCCGCCATCGCCGCGATCTACGCGCACCACGTGCTGCATGGCTCGGCGTCGTTCGAGGAAACGCCGCCCTCGCTCGACGAACTGCTGCGCCGCCATGCCGCCGTGCGCGAGCACGGCTTGCCCTGGCTCGTCGCCGAGATCGACTCCCGCGTGGCGGGCTATTGCTATGCCACGCCCTACCGGCCGCGCCCGGCCTACCGTTACGCCGTTGAAGACTCGATCTATATCGACGAGACCTTTCGCGGCCGGGGCCTCGGGCACACGCTGCTCGACGCGCTGATCGCGCGCTGCGAGGCGGGCCCCTGGCGGCAGATGATCGCCGTGGTGGCCGACCCGAAAGGCGGCTCGCTCAAGCTGCACGAACGCCTCGGCTTCGAGCTCGTCGGCACCTTGCGCGCCGTTGGCTTCAAGCACGGCGCATGGCGCGACACCACGCTCATGCAGCGTACGCTGGGCGAAGGCGCAGGAACCTCGCCGCAAGACTGACGCACGCATGCGCGGCCACCCGCTGCGCCGCCCACCTCGTTCGGATGCCTGATTATCTTTGCGCCTGCGCGAGCAACATATCGTAGAGCGCCTTGGCCGCGGGCGAAAGATGCGCGGACTTGCGCTTCACGAGCACGAGCGTGCGCGACACCGCCGGCTCGACCAGCTCGATCACGCGCACCATGGGAAACACGTCCTTCAAAACGGCAAGACGCGGCACGACCGCCGCGCCCAGCCCCTCCGCAACCAGCCCGAGCGCCGTTGAACTGCGCTGCACCTCGTAGAACGAGCGCAGGCTGATGCCGTTCGTTTCGAGTGCGATGTCGAGCAAGCCGCGATTCGCACTCACCTCACCCGCGAAAATCAGCGCATGCTCGGTGAGCGCCGTCCATTTGACGCGCCGCCGCTTCGCCAGCGGATGATCGTCGCGGCAGGCCAGCACGTAGGGATCGGTCGTCAACGGCTCGCTGCTGAGTTCCGGATGCTGATCGCCGGCCACGCTGATGCCGAACTCCGCCTCGCGCCGCAACACGGCCGCGAGCACCGAAGCCGACGCGTGATCGAGTATGCGCACCCGGTCGTGCGGACGGTGCTGCGAAAAGAGCCGCAGCACGCGCGGCAGATACTGCACGCCCACGGTCGGCACGCACGCGATCGACACGTCGCCGCGCTGGCTCATGCCGGTCTCGCGAATTTCCGTGAGCGCGTCGGCAAGCTCGCCCAGCAGTCGCCGCGCCTGTGGCAGGAAGCGCTCGCCGATCTCGGTCAAGGCACAGTGGCGCGTGGTGCGCTCGACCAGCACGACGCCAAGAAACGATTCGAGCTTGCGCAAGCGTTGCGTGACAGCGGTTTGCGTGACGTTGAGCATTTGCGCCGCTTGCCGGAAGCTGCCGCCCTCCGCGATGGCGACGAAGGCCTGCACGCCGAGTGTGTCGATTTTCATCAGAATTTTGAATCAATCATCGAACTTATTTCATTTTACTGATTTCCGGTCGGCGCGCAGAATGCCCGCGATGGATTGACCACGAAGCCCGCCCCGGCGAAGTGAAGCGAACCGGAGCAAGCCCGAAAGGAGGAACCGATGACGACCAGCGAAACCAGAGAGACCACGAGCCGCGACGGCTACGCGAAGCAATATGCGCAGTTCGAGCGCGAGCGCACGCGCCCGGTGCGAGACCTGCTCGCCGCCGTGCCCGCCACGCGCATCGAAACCGCCATCGACATTGGCTGCGGGCCGGGCAATTCCACCGAACTGCTCGTGGCGCACGCGAGCGGCGCGCAGGTTAGCGGACTCGACGCCTCCGCGGACATGCTCGACGCCGCGCGCGAACGCCTGCCCGCGCTGCGCTTCGAGCATGCGGACATCGCCGCGTGGAGCGAGGGCGGCGGCGAGCGCGCGTACGACCTGATGCTTGCGAACGCCGTGCTGCAATGGCTGCCCGATCACGACACCCTGTTCCCGCAACTCGTCGGCCGTCTCGCACCGGGCGGGCATCTCGCCGTCCAGATGCCCGACAATCTCGATGAACCCGCGCATCGTCTGCTGCGCGAGATCGCCGCCGCGGGGCCGTGGGCGCAAAAGCTCAAGGGCGTGGAGCGCTCGGCGCGCTTCGACGCGCGCCACTACTACGCCTTGCTCGCCCCGCTGTGCGCCCGCGTGGACGTGTGGCGCACGACCTACCATCACCCGCTCGCGGGCGGCGCCGACGCCGTGGTCGAGTGGTTCAAAGGCAGCGCGCTGCGGCCCTTTCTGGCCGCGCTCGATAGCGAAGCCGAGCGCCGCGCGTTCACGGCGCGCTATCGCGAAGCCATCGGCGAGGCGTATCCCGCGTTCGCGGACGGCACCGTGCTGCTGCCGTTTCCGCGCCTCTTCATCGTGGCGACGAAGCGCTAGCGGGGCCGCCGCGCCCTTACAATAGGTCCTCCCGGCGCGTTGGCCGCGCGCCGGCGCCACTGACTTTGAGGACCTCGCGCCCATGCAATCGCTACTCGTTCACCTACATCCTGCCAACTGGAGCTTCCTGTGGGACGCGCTCTCCGCATTGGCGCTGCGCCTGTGCGCAGCCGCGGCGATCCTCTGGTTCGGCTGGTGGTTCAGCCGGCGCGTGGCCAACTGGATCGGACGGCGCGGCGGCAGCATCGACCCCACGCTGCGCCCGATCGTGCGCGACACGGCCGTGTGGGGCGTGCGCCTCGTCGCCGTGATCGGCGCGCTCTCGCAGATCGGCATCCAGACCGCCAGCATCGTCGCGGTGCTGGGCGCGGCCGGTCTCGCCATCGGTCTCGCGCTGCAAGGCACGCTCCAGAACATCGCGGCCGGCATCATGCTGCTGCTGCTGCGCCCGTTCAAGGTGGGCGACTATATCGACGGCGGCGGAGGCAACGTCGCGGGCACGGTGGAGGAAGTGAACCTCTTCACCACGCGCCTCACGAAACCCGACGGCATCTGCGAATACGTGCCGAACAGCGCGCTGTGGAGCAACTCGATCCGCAACTACAGCCGCAACCCCACGCGCCGCCTCGACCTCGAAGTGGAAGTGTCGGTGCGCGACGACGTGAACCGCGCCATCGACGCGCTGCGCGCGCTCGCCGCCGCCGACCCGCGCGTGCTCGCCTCGCCCGCGCCACAGGTGATGGTGAGCCGCTTCGACGACAGCACGGCGGTGCTCAACGTGCGCGTGTGGTCGAACATCGACACGTTCTGGGACATGCGCTGGGAACTCTCGCGCCTGGTGCGCCAGGCGCTCAATGACGCGCAGTGCTCGCTGCCGCTGCGCACGCGCGAACTGCATATCGTGCAGACGCCAACGCCCGGCGAGCCGCAACCGGCGCAACCGGCGCAACACGCGCAGCAATGAAGACATTCGTCCGCCGCGTGCGCGGCCAGGCCCGCGCGATCGTGCCGCATGGCTACCTGGCCTTGCTGCTGGTGATCGACGGCCTGATGCTGGTGCGCCCGGTCGCGCAGAAAGCGCTGGAGCACGCGCGCGGCAACTGGTTCGACGACTGGATCACGCTCATCAACGCGTTCGGCGTGCTCGCGTTGCCGCAGGCGCTCGTGGCCACCGGCCTCACGATGATGTCGTTCGGCATCGCGCTGCGCGCGCGCGTGGCGTGGGTGCTCTCGCTCGTGCTGCTCGCGGGCGCGGCCAGCATCTGTCTGTGGGGCGACTATCGCAACCACGCGCTCGCGGCCTACTCGCTCGTCCTCGCCTGCGCGCTCATCTACTACTGGCGCCGCTTCGATCGCGCAAGCGTCGCAGTGGGCTCCTTATTCGCATTCCTGAGCATTGGCTCATTGCTCGTCTATGCGGTGTTCGGCGCGCTGTATCTGGGCGACGACTTCCAGCCGCCGATCCACAATCTCGTCACGGCGTTCTACTTCTCGATCGTGTCGATGTCCACGGTCGGCTATGGCGATATCGTGCCGCACTCGGACACTGCGCGGCTTTTCACGGCCTCGATCATCGTGCTCGGCATCACCGTGTTCGCCACGTCGATCAGCGCCGTGGTCGGCCCCGTGATCGGCGGCCATCTCAAACGCATCGTGAAGGGAGGCATCTCCAACGTGACCCGCAAGAACCACTATCTGATCGTCGGCGCCTCGCCGCTCGCGCATAGCGTGTACGCGGGACTCATCAAGCGCGGCTATGCCGCGACCGTAGTTCTCGCGCCCAATACGCCGCACAACTACCCGGCGCAGGCGGACCTCATCATCGGCGACGCGAGCGACACCGCCACGCTGCACCAGGCAGGCGCGGAAACCGCGCTCGCCGCGCTCGCGCTGCGCTCGGACGACGCCGAGAACGCCTTCGTGATTCTCGCGCTCAAGGAACTCGCGCCGAAGGTGCGCACCGTGGCGCTCGTGAACGACAGCCGCAATCTGCAAAGACTGCGGCTCCTGCAACCCGACATGGTGTTCTCGCCGCAACTGCTCGCGGGCGAGTTGCTCGCGCGCACGCTCAATAACGAAACCATCGACAACACGCTCATCGAACAACTGCTGTTCGGCAAGAGCACGGGCGGCGCGGCCTGAGCGCCACGCGCGCTTTAACGCGGCTGCGGCGGCAGGCGCCGGAACAATGTGGGGTAGTCGATCACGAGGCCGTCCTCGTCCACGCGCAGGTTCGCCGTGAAGTCACGGAAGATGCCCTCGTAGCGGTACTCGCGCTCGGGCTCGATGCAGACGTAGGCCTGCTCGACGGGCCGCGCTTCGAGTTCGGGCGCGGCGATGTACACCACGCAGATGGGCCTGCGCTCACCGCGTTCGAGGCCCAGCCGCCGGATGGGCAGCGTGTTCGTGAAGGGCGTCGCGGCGATGTCGATATCGATGCAGCCGTCGAGCGCATCGAGCGCGCGGCCTTCGCCGTCACGCCAGTGACCCTCGCCGTCGCCGTGGAGCACGAGCGTGCGGCCGCCCATCACGCGCAGCGCCGCCCAGGTCACGCGCCAGCGCGCGTCGCATTCGATCGCATAGCACAAGCCATAGGACTTGCCGTAGCGCTCGCCCACGACCACGCTTTCCACGCGGATCACGTCGCCATTCGGCCCGTGACGGGCGTCGAACGACAGATGCTCGATGCCCTCGCCTGTTTCGGATGCCCAACGCACTTCACGCATCGCTCGTCTCCTGTTTCATGCGACGCCGTGGCCACGGTAATCGCCGGGCATCTATCGTAGCGCGGCGGGAAAATTCGGCGTGCCCGTGCGGCGGGCGCAGGCGCTCGCCCAAATAGCGACTATCAACGCCCAAGCATGTGCGAAGCGGCTCGCATCACCTATGCTCGCCGCTTCAACCGGCCGTCCGCCACGCTTTCGCCATGCCCGCGCATTCCTCCGCCCATTCCCGCGCCGCCGCTCATTCCGCCGCTCACTCGGCCGCTTTAGGCGCGCTGCTGCGCAGCCTCGGTCAGGTCGTCCTGCAAGCGCACGCCGGCACGGGCGCCTGCCTGCTCGCGGCGCTCGCGCTCACCGACCTGCGGCTCGCCTGCGCCGCGCTGCTCGGCGCCACGGCGGCCAACGTCTGCGCAATCGTGGCCGGCCACGCCGAAGCGGCGATCCACGACGGCCTCGCGGGCTACAACGGCGCGCTCGCCGCGCTTGCCGCGTTCACCTTCATCGGCGACGCGGCCACGGCGGCGGCTGTCGCGCTGATCGCGGGCGGCGCGAGCGCGTGGATCGCCGGGCCGTTGAGCCGCCGCCTCCTGCACGCGCGGCTCAGCCTGTATTCCGCGCCCTGCCTCATCGCCACGTGGATCTGGCTGCCGCTGCATCCGGGCCAGGCGCCGCTCGCGGCCAATGCCACCCATGCCGCCAACGCCGGCGCGTCCCTCGATCCGCATGGCGCGCCGTTCGCGCTGGCCGCACAGGCCGCAACCGGCTTGCTGAGCGGCCTCGCGCAAACCACCTTCGCGTCGGGCGCGGCGGCGGGCCTGTGCGTGCTCGCGGGCATTGCCTGGTCGTCGCGCCGCGCGGCGGCCTACGCGCTGGGCGGCGCAGCGCTCGCCGGCGCGCTCGAACTCGCGTGCGGCGCAACGCCGGACGCCTTCGTCGCGGGCCTCGCGGGCTTCAACGGCGCGCTCGCCGCGCTTGCCGTCTGCGCGCTCGGCACACGCGCCGCGTTCTATGCGACCATGCTCGCGGCGGCCTGGCATCTGGCCGCCGCGCGCTGCGGATTGCCCGCGCTCACCGCGCCATTCGTGCTGGCAAGCTGGATCGTGCACGCCCTGGCGCGACGCCCGCGCCCGGCGCCCGCTTCGTCCAAAGCGCCCAATGTTCAATGAGGTTCACTGAGGTCCGCCGAAGTCCGCTGAAGGGATCGCCATGTCATTCACTCATCGCCCGACGGGCGCCAGCGCCGAAACCGCGCCGCGCTCGGCCGCCGAACAGCTACTACGCGTCGACCTCGCCGCCGCCTATCGCCTCATCGCGCTCAACGGCTGGGACGACCTCATCTACACGCACGTCTCCGCCGCCGTGCCCGGCGAACCGGACCGCTTTCTCATCAATCCGTTCGGCCTCGCCTTCGACGAAGTGCGCGCCTCGAACCTCGTGAAGATCGACACGCAGGGCCGCATCGTCGGCGAAAGCGAGCATCCCGTGAACGCCACCGGCTTCGCGCTGCACGCGGCCGTGCATCTCGCGCGGCCCGACGCCGTGTGCGTGATGCATCTGCACAATACGGCGGGCATTGCCGTGTCGATCCAGCGCGACGGCCTGCTGCCCGCCTCGCAGCATGCGCTGCGCTTTTATGGCGAACTGGCCTCGCACGACTACGAAGGCCTGGCCTTCACGCCCGCCGAAGGCGCGCGCCTCACCGCCAGCCTCGGCGCCAATTCCGCCATGCTGCTGCGCAATCACGGCACGCTCACGGCCGGCCGCACGGTTGCCGAGGCCTATGTGTTGATGGCCACGCTCATCAAGGCCTGCGAGATCCAGTTGCAGGCGCAGGCGGGCGGCGTGCCGCTCGTGTTGCCGCCGCCCGAAGTGGCCGCGCGCACCGCCGAACAATTGCGCGACGGCGGCGCCATCGAAGGCGAGCTCGAATGGCCCGCGCTGCTGCGCAAGCTCGACCGCCTCGATGCGTCGTACCGCGAATGACTTCTTCCCTGAATCGCAGTCCGAACTTTTCTACAGGAGACCACATGCCCACTTTCCACATCGAGATGTTCGAAGGCCGCAGCGTCGAACAGAAGCGCCAGCTCGCCGCCGCATTGACCGACACCACCTGCAAGGTGCTGGGCGTCGAACCCCAATCCGTCGACATCATCTTTCACGACGTGAAGCCCGAGAACTGGGCGACGGCGGGCAAACTGTGGAGCGACCCGCGCTGATATTCCCACTTCCATCGGATTCCTTACTTTCCATGATTTCCGCTTTGTCGCGCCCCATCTACGCGCGGCAAAGCGCGCCCGCCTGCACCCCACACGATTCGTTCGCACCCCGCACCGAGGCGGATTGCCGCACCCCATGCGGCAGCGCGGTGTATTGACGCAGAGAACGCCCACCCGCGCAACCTCGCCATACAACGAGCGTTTAATCTAAATTGATTTTTATCAACGCCTTAGCGCACGTTTTCGTCGAATAGCGATTGACCGATGCGACACGCTGGCACACGTCGCAGTGCAGCAAAACTTCCGCCGTTCCCCTACGCTTACGTCCATCGCACGCAAGCTCAGCGCCCCCACTGTGTAGCCGTGCGACGTTTTCCCGGTATTTCCCCGGTAAGCACGCAACAGGCACGCACATGCACACGTCAATATCCGCCTTCGACCTGGCCCGGCTGCAATTCGCCTTCACTGTCTCGTTTCATATCGTCTTTCCGGCGCTTTCCATCGGCCTCGCGAGCTTTATCGCGGTGCTGGAGGGCTGCTGGCTCAAAACGCGCAAGCCGTTCTACAAGGATCTTTGCCTGTTCTGGTCGAAGGTCTTTGCCGTGGCTTTCGGCATGGGCGTCGTTTCCGGCGTCGTCATGGCCTACCAGTTCGGCACCAACTGGTCGGGCTTCTCGGCATTCGCCGGTCCCGTCACCGGTCCGCTGCTGATGTACGAGGTCATGACCGCGTTCTTCCTCGAAGCGGGCTTCCTCGGCATCATGCTGTTCGGCTGGAACCGCGTGAGCCCGCGCGCCCACTACGGCGCGACGCTGATGGTCGCCATCGGCACGCTCATCTCCACGTTCTGGATCCTCGCCTCCAATAGCTGGATGCAAACGCCGCAAGGCTTCGAGATCGTGAACGGTCACGTGGTGCCGACCGACTGGTTCAAGATCATCTTCAACCCGTCGTTCCCGTACCGCCTCGCGCACATGGCAATCGCTGCCTTCATCGTCGCCGCGCTCGTGGTGGCCGCGACCGGCGCGTGGCATCTGCTCAAGGGCCGGCGCGACCCCGCCGTGAAGAAGATGTTCGCGATGGCGCTCGGCCTGCTGCTCGTGCTCGCGCCGGTGCAGGCTTTCGTAGGCGACGCCCACGGCCTGAACACGCGCGAATACCAGCCCGCCAAGATCGCCGCGATCGAAGGCCTCTGGGACACCGAACAGGGCGGCACCGCGCTCAATCTCTTCGGCATTCCCGACATGCAGGCCGAAACGACACGCTACGCCGTGTCGGTCCCCCACCTCGGCAGCCTGATCCTCACGCATAGCTGGGACGGCGAGATCAAGGGTCTCAAGTCGTTCCCCGCCGACGAGCGGCCCAACTCCACGCTGCTGTTCTGGAGCTTCCGCGTCATGGTCGGCTTAGGTCTCCTGATGATTGCGCTCGGCGTGATCGGCTGGGTGCTGCGCCGTCGCGGCACGCTCTACGAATCGCGCGGCTTCCAGCGCTTCGCACTCGTCATGGGTCCGACCGGCTTCATCACGCTGCTCGCGGGCTGGGTCACGACCGAGGCCGGCCGCCAGCCCTGGGTGGTCTATGGCGTGATGCGCACGGCGCAGGCGGTTTCGCCGCTCACGGCGCAACAAGTGGGCATTTCGCTGATGGCGTTCGTGGCCGTGTACTTCCTCGTGTTCGGCACGGGCATCTATTACCTGCTCAAGCTGCTGCACAAGGGCCCCGCGTTGCCGGGCGACGGATCGCACAAGCCGCACGAACCGCATCGGCCGGAGGAGCCGCGCATCGCGCACCCGGCGCTCGCCGCGAACCAGACCGCGCGCCGCCCCATGTCCGCCGCCGATCAGCTGATCGACGCCTGACGCTCCCCGCATTCATCGTTACGAGGCTAGCAAGCAAATGGATGTCACCGTCATCTGGGCCGCGATCATCGCGCTCGGCGTTCTTCTCTACGTGGTGCTGGACGGCTTCGATCTGGGCATCGGCATCGTGTTTCCGCTCTTTCCCGACGAGGAGGAGCGCGACCTCATGATGAACACGGTCGCCCCCGTGTGGGACGGCAACGAGACCTGGCTCGTGCTCGGCGGCGCGGGACTCTTCGCCGTGTTCCCGGTGGTCTACTCGACCGTGCTTTCCGCGCTCTATCTGCCGCTCGTGTTCATGCTCGCGTGCCTGATCTTCCGCGGCGTGTCGTTCGAGATCCGCGCCAAGGCCAATCGCACGAAGCACCTCTGGGACCTCGCGTTCATCGGCGGCTCGACGGGCGCGGCGTTCTTCCAGGGCGTCGCGCTGGGCGCCTTCCTGCAAGGCATTCCGATGGACGACGGCCGTTTCGCGGGCGACGCCTTCGGCTGGCTCACACCGTTCACCTTGCTCTCGGGCTTCGGTCTCGTCGCCACCTATGCGCTGCTCGGCAGTTGCTGGCTCGTGGCCAAGACCGAAGGCGACCTGCAACGCCGCCTGCACAAGCTCGTGTGGCCGCTCACGGTCATGCTGCTCGGTTTCATCGCGCTCGTGAGCCTGTGGACGCCGCTGCAAGACCCGGCCATCGCCGACCGCTGGTTCCGCTCAGGTCTGTTCTGGCGCCTCGCTCCGGTGCCGCTGCTCGTGATCGCCTGCGCCGTGTGGATGCGCTGGGCCGTGCGCGCGCGCCATCACAAGACGCCGTTCATGGCCGCGATCGGCCTCGTGCTGCTCGGCTACGCGGGCCTGCTCGTGAGCCTGTGGCCGTATGCGATTCCGCAGGGCCTCACGCTGTGGGAAGCGGCCGCGCCGCGCGAAAGCCAGGTGTTCACGCTCGCGGGCGCCGCGTTCATTCTGCCCATCATCGTCGCGTACACGATACTGGGTTACTGGGTCTTTAGAGGCAAGGTGCGTCATGGCGACTCCCACCACTACCACTGAACGGCGCACGCTGCCGGGCTGGCTCTGGTTCGTACTCCTCTGGTGTGCGGGCGTGGGCGCGGCGATGTCGCTCGGCTTCGCGTTCAAGATTCTGATGAATCTCACGCTCTTCGCCGTGAAATGAGCGACGGCCGCGCGCCCGATTCCGCCGCTTCGCGTTAGACTGCCGGTTGTCTGTAATTCGAGTGAAAGCGACATGCAACAGATGACCTTCATGGAATGCGTCAAGCGCGCGTGGGCGAGCGCCTGGCAGGCCGCCACGCAAATGCCGCTGCTCGTGGCCGGCACCTTCGTGGCCTACGCGGCGCTAGGCTGGTTCGGGCTGGCAGGCCGGCCCGTGCCGACCGAAGGCGTCGCGCCTTCCGCGGCGCTCGTCGCGCTCGGCAATCTCGCCTCGCTCCTGAATTCGCTCATCTACCTGTGGTTCACGCTCAAGGTCTCGCGCTTCGTGCTGCTGGGCGAGCGCGCCACGCCGCTCATGCCCGCCGGGGCCAAGCCCTTCCTGCGCATTTTCGCGGTCGGCCTCATTCTCGTGGTCGTGCTCGGCGCCATCGCGCTCGCGCTGTGGTTCGTGCTGCGCCCGCAGTACCAGGGCGGTGCGACCTTCCTCATGCTGATCGTGAGCGCCGTGTGGATTTTCGTGGCGGTGCGCCTCTCGCTGCTCTTCCCGGCGCTCTCCATCGGCAGCCGCATCGACTTCCGCGCCGCATGGCGCGACAGCCACGGGCACTTCTGGAGCTTGTTCGGCGTGACGCTCGTGGCGGCGCTGCCGATCGCCGTGTGCGGCATCGTCGTTCTGGTCGGCATGGGCCTCGCGGGCGTCTCGCCCGAGATCGTGCAGAAGCCCGGCTGGCTCACGGCGCTCGCGATCGGCCAGAGCGTGGCGAACGTCGTGTTCGCGCTCGTCACCACGACCGCGCTGGCGTGGCTTTATCGCCGTTATGCGGACACGTTGACCAAGCCCGCCGCGCCCTAACCCCTCGCACTGATCCCGCGCTTCACCACACGCCCGGCACGAAGCGATAGCGCACGCGCGCGAGATATTCGCTGTAGCCGGGCAGTTTCTCAACGAGCGTGCGCTCCTCGCGCACGGCGCGATAGGCCAGCGCCACTACCATGAAGGGCACGCAGGCGAGCCCCCACCACGAGCCGAGCATGAGCGGCGTGCCAACCAGAAAGAGCAGCGCGAAACCATACATCGGGTGGCGCACGTAAGCGTACGGGCCGCTGTCGCTGACCCTATGCCCGCGCTCGCTCTGGATCTTCACCACCGGCGCCGCAAAGCGGTTAGCCGCGAACACGGCGCGCGTCGCGTAGATATCGACGAAGATGGCGATGGCGCCCAGCACGCCGAGCCAAAGCGGCACATCGGACCAGCCCTTGCGCACCGCGTCGACGCCCATCAGGCAAAGCCACGCGCAAAAGCCCACCGCCACGCACAGCATGAACACGCGGTCCCACGGCTGCTGCTCGCGTTGCGCGATCGGCGCGAGGCGCTCGGCAAGCAGACCCGGATCTTCGCGCGCGAGCCACATGCCGATCCACACACCGCACGCGGCCCATTCGAGCAGCCAGAGCCAGGCCGCCGTCCACGCCAGCGTGCCCGCCGAGCCGAACAACAACACGCCCATCAACCCGAACCAGATCACGACCTGGAACAACAGCTTCCTGATGAGCGGCTGCGTCATGATGCCCTCCTTGCGCGCGCTCGCGGCAATGCTGCGCGCCTCGCGCTACTCGCCTTGCGGCTTGATGCGCGCGTATAGCGCGGCGGCGTCGAAGCGCTGCGCCGCGTCGCCACGCGCGAGATCGATGCCGAAGCGTTCGCGCAGACATTGCGCGAGTTCTTCGCCATTCCTGATCGTACGCTCCTCGGTCACGTTGCCTTGCGCGTCGCGCTCGGTGAAGGACTCGTTGAACAGGATCGCGCGTCCGCCCTCACGCGCCATGCAGGCGATCAGGCTGAATGTGAAGAACGAATCGGGCGCGGTCGATGTGTACCAGTTCGCCACTTCGTAATCCACCCACTCCGCCGTTGTGGATTCGAAGCGATACACGTCGAACCACTTCTCGCCGTCGAACAGTTCGAGCTTGCGCTGTTGCTCCGGCAGCGTCACGACACGCGCCGGCTCATGCGGCGTTGACTGCACGGCTTCGGTCGAGAGCGAAAGCGGCGTGCACAACGTCGCGCCGCCGAAGCCGACATCCACGAGCCATTCATCGCCTTCGGCCTGCACGCGCAGCAGCATGTGCGTGCGCGGCGTGCTCGCACCCGGTTCGCGGCCGTACAGCACGCGCGCGGCGAGCGGCGTTACCGCAAAGCCCAGTTTCATGAGCACGTGAGCGAACAAGGTGTTGTGCTCGAAACAGTAGCCGCCGCGCCGCTGAGTGACGAGCTTCCCGACGATGTCCGGCAGCGTGATCGACACGCGCCGCCCGTCAAGCGGATCGAGATTTTCGAAAGGAATGGAAAGGGGATGAAGACGGTGCAGTTCGCGCAGCACGTCGAGCGTCGCGGCGCGCGGTCCTTCGTAACCGATGCGCGCGAAGTATGAGTCGAGATCGAGTTCGTAGCGTGTGGTGATGGCAGTCATGAAGCCCACTTTTTTGACGGAATGATCGATGAACGTTCGTTCACGCCCACGATGATAAGCGACTTCATTCGTCTGACTGTTTCATCGAAAACTGACTATCTGTAATGCTCGCGACGCAAGTCGATAGGCATTCGTAAGGATAACGATGACACAGCGTAAAACAGTTGAGAATCATTCTCGTTTTTGTTGACGCTTGTATTCCTGATTAGTACGATGGCGCCGTCTGGAGATGACGGGTATTCAGTGGCTTGCGAATAACTAACGCCGACGCGATCAATCACGCAATCATTCAATAAGTAAGGAATACGATGAATTCGACCCGCTCCGTCCGGGTGGCGGCGCCGGCCTGCTCGCGCAGCACGGCGCACGGCCGCCAGGCACATCGGCGCGTACCGGGGTTGCGCGCCATTGCGGCGTTTGCCGCCAGCGCGACATTCGCATGCAGCGCGGCTCAAGCCCAAAGCAGCGCGAGCCCGGACGCGGCGCCCGAAGCACCGGAAGCCGACCTCGCCATTCAGGCGCAGCCCTCGAACTTCTGGACCGGCTTCTGGACGCGCCAGAACATGCTCGGCGACATGGGCGGCCTGCGCCCGTGGCTCGGCAAATACGGTGTGACCTTCCAGCTCACGGAGACGAGCGAATACCTGGCCAACCTGCGCGGCGGCCTCAGGACCGGCGGTGCGTACGACGGTCTCACGACGGCGACGGTGCAGGTCGACACGAGCAAGGCGCTCGGCATTCAGGGCGGCCTCTTCAACGTGAGCGCCTTGCAGATCCACGGCACCAACCTGAGCACGTCCAACCTCGGCACGCTGAATACCGCCAGCGGTATCGAAGCCACGCCGACCACGCGCCTCTGGGAACTGTGGTACCAGCAGTCGTTTCTCGACAAGCGCCTTGACGTGAAGATCGGTCAGCAGAGCCTCGACCAGGAATTCATCGTGAGCCAGTACGGCGCGCTGTTCGTCAACACGATGTTCGGCTGGCCCGCGCTGCCCTCGTACGACATGCCCTCGGGCGGCCCGGCCTACCCGCTCGCCGGTCTCGGCGTGCGCGTGCGCGGGCAGATCACGCCTTCCCTCACGGCGCTTGCCGGCGTGTTCGCAGGCGACCCGCTCGGCAACAATCCGGACAACCTTAGTGGTACGAACTTCAATCTGCATAACGGCACGTTGTGGATAGGCGAGTTGCAGTACGCCATCAACCAGCCGTCCGAAGGCGAGCTCGTCAGCGCAGACAACCACCGCCTGCCGGGCACCTACAAGATCGGCTTCTGGTACAACAACAATCCGTTTGCCGACCAGCGCTTCGACAACACCGGCCTCTCGCTCGCGAATCCGGCTTCGACCGGCGTTGCGGCACAGCATCAAGGCAACTACAGCATTTATGCCGTCGCCGACCAGATGATCTGGCGTCCCGACCCGGACGAGCCGCGCAGCATCGGCGTGTTCGCACGCGTGATGGGCGGGCCTGGCGACCGCAATCTCGTGAGTCTCGCCGCGAACCTCGGCATCGTGATGAAAGCGCCGTTCAAGGGCCGCGACAACGACAGCGTCGGTCTTGCCGCCACCTATATCAAGGTCGGCAACAACGTGCACAACCTCGACCTCGACTCGCGCATGTTCCTCGGCGGTCCTTACGGCGTTCGCACGCAGGAAACCACGCTGGAAGCCACGTATCAGTATCAGGTCACGCCGTGGTGGCTCCTTCAGGCCGACGCGCAATACACGTTCAACGCGGGCGCGGGCCAGAACCCGCAAGACCCGGCAGCGCCACTGCGCAACACGTTCGTGCTCGGCGTGCGGACCAACATCACGTTCTGAACGCGTACGCCGCGCCACGCCCAGGTTCCTCTCCCATGTCCAACCCCAAGTCCTCGCGCAACCCATGCAGCCTGAGCGCCGCGCCGCGCCGCAAGCGCAGCGCTCTCGCGAGGCACGGAGATTCAGTATGAAACACGCTACGCGCACGCTCCTGCGATGCACGGCCCACGCCACCCGGGCCGCGCTCGGGCTCGCCGCCGCGGCCACACTCGCAAGCGCCCCGCTCGCCGCTCGCGCCGACCAGTCGGGCCTGCTCGAAACGGTCAAGCACCACACCACGCTCATCAACACGGTGCCCGATAACGGCGACCAGAACCCGTACGCGATCTTCGTCGCGCCGGTGTCCTCCGGCACCGTGAAGGCAGGCGACGTGCTGGTGGACAACTTCAACAACGCGTCCAACCTGCAAGGCACCGGCAGCACGATCGTCGACTATCACCCGGACACGAAGCAGATGACGCTGTTTGCCTCGATTCCGCGCGACCTCAAGGAATGCCCCGGCGGCGTGGGCCTGTCAACCGCGATGACGATGCTCAAGTCGGGCTGGGTGATCGTGGGCAGCACGCCGAGCAACGACGGCACGACCGGCACCAAGGGCGCGGGCTGCATGATCGTGCTCGACAGCAGCGGCAAGATTGCCAAGGTCATCAGCAGTCCGAACATCAATGACCCGTGGGGCAACATGGCCGTGGTCGACAACGGCGACCACGCCACGCTGTTCGTGAGCAACGCGGGCTTCGGCGTGGGCGGCGCGGACGGCACGCCGCCCGTGTTCAAGCAGGCCACGGTGCTGCGCCTCGACCTCGACATTCCGGGCGGCCAGGCGCCGGTCGTGAAAAGCGAAACGGTGGTCGCGAGCGGCTTTGGCGCGCAAGCCGACAAGGGCGTGTTCCTCGTCGGCCCGACCGGCCTCGCGCTCTCGGCGGACAACAAGCTGCTTTATGTGTCCGACGCGATCGGCAACCGCATCAACGTGATCGAAGATCCGCTCACGCGCGACACCAGCGCGGGCGTGGGCCGCCAGCTTACCGCCGACGGCCTGCTGCACCGCCCGCTCGCCATGATCGCCACGCCGCAGGGCCACCTGCTCGTGACGAACGCGTTGAACGGCCAGGTCGTCGAGATCGACCCGGTTGCGGCCAAACAGCTTTACGCGCGCTGGATCGATACCGACAAGGCACAAACTCCTCCGGGCAACGGCGACCTGTTCGGCATCGCGCTGACCCCGGCTGGCGACGGCTTCTACTACGTGGAAGACGACGTGAATACCCTCGTGCTGGCTAAATAACCATGTCCTCCGACGATACCCCCAACACGCCATCGCGCCCCGCGCGGCGCGGCTTTCTGAAAGCCGGTGCCGCCCTGGGTGCCAGCGTTGGCGCCAGCCTCGGCGCAAGCAGCCTCGCCCAGGCCGCCGATGCAAAGCACCATGCCATGGCCGCCGACCCGATGCTGGCCGTCGAGCCGTTCTACGGCGAGCACCAGGCCGGCATCGTGACGCCCCAGCAGGCGCACACCTATGTCGCGGCGTTCGACCTCACGACGACCTCGCGCGACGACGTGATCAACCTGCTGCGCAAGTGGACCGAGTCCGCCGCGCGCATGACCCAGGCGCAGCCCGCCGCCGCGCTCGACTACACCGGCGACGACCACCCCGCGCCCGACTCCGGCGACGTGCTCGGCCTCGGCCCGGCCGGGCTCACGGTGACGTTCGGCTTCGGCCCCGGCCTTTTCACTTCGCAGGAGAAGGACCGCTACGGCCTCGCGAGCAAGCGCCCGGCCGCGCTCGTCGATCTGCCGCGCTTCAACGGCGACCAGTTGATCGCGCAAAAAACCGGCGGCGACCTCTATGTCCAGGCCTGCGCCAACGACGCACAAGTGGCCTTTCACGCCGTGCGCCAGCTCGCGCGGCAAGGCTATGGCATCCTCACGATGCGTTGGGGCCAGGCGGGTTTTCTCTCGGGCCCGCGCGCGCAAACGCCGCGCAACCTCATGGGCTTCAAGGACGGCACCAACAATCCGCCGACCACGGACCCCAAGGCGATGAACCAGTTCGTCTGGGCCACGGCCGCCGACGCGCCGTGGATGCAAGGCGGCACGTATACGGTGGTGCGGCGTATCCGCATCACGCTGGAGCACTGGGACCAGATGGAACTGGGTTTCCAGGAACAGGTGTTCGGCCGCCACAAATACAGCGGCGCGCCCATCGGCCAGAAAAAGGAATTCGACAACGTCGATCTCGACGCGCAGGACAAGGACGGCAATCCGCTGATTCCCGAGAATTCGCACGTGCGCCTTTCGAACCGCGCGTCGAACAACGGGGCGCAGATCCTGCGCCGCTCGTACTCGTACAACGACAGCACGGACTTTTATATCGAGCGCTGGCCGCCGTGGCGTCAGGAAACCGAGTACGACGCGGGCCTGATCTTCGTCGCCCACCAGGGCGACCCGCGCACAGGCTTCATTCCCATCAATGAACGCCTCGCGAAGTTCGACATGATGAACCAGTTCACGACGCACGTGGGCAGCGCGATTTTCGCGTGCCCCCCCGGTGCGAAGCCGGGCTCGTTCATCGGCGCGGAACTGTTCAGCGCCTGAGACTCATCGATAACACGGACAACGAAGTAATATGAAAATTTCCTTGATGCGCGCACCGCTGCGCGCCGCCGCCCTCTCGCTCGCCGTGGCCGGTCTGCTGCCGCTCGGCGCGCACGCTGCGTCGATCACGCTTTACAACGCGCAGCACGAGCAAGTCGTGAACCAGCTCGCGAAGGACTTCGAGCAGCAAACCGGCATCGACGTGAAGATCCGCAGCGGCGAAGGTCCGGCGCTCGCGGCGCAACTCGTGGCCGAAGGCGAGAAAACGCCCGCCGACGTCTACTTCACCGAGAATTCGCCCGAGCTGATGCTGCTCGAAGAGAAGGGGCTGCTCGCCCCCGTGCAGCCGGCGACGCTCGCCGCCGTCCCGGCGCGCTTCAACTCGCCGCAAGGGCAATGGGTGGGCGTGACCGCGCGCGAGAACGTGCTCGCCTATAACACGGCCAAGGTGCAGCCCGCGCAACTGCCGCAAACGATCTTCGATCTGGCGAAGCCCGAATGGAAAGGCAAGGTCGGGATCGCGCCGAGCGACGCCGACTTTCTGCCGCTCGTCGACGCCGTGCTCGCCATGAAGGGCGAAGCCGCGACGCTCGCGTGGCTCAAGGGCCTGAAGAACAACGCGCAGATCTTCGACGACGACGAAGGCGTGGTCGCCGCCGTGAATCGCGGCGCGGTCGCCACGGGCATCATCAACAACTACTACTGGGACCGCCTGCACGCCGAGATCGGCGACAAGCAGACGCGCAGCGCCGTGGCTCATTTCGCCGACGGCGACGTGGGCGCGCTCGTGAACGTTTCGGGCGCGGCGGTGATGAAGTCGGCGCACAACGTGGATGGCGCGCAGAAGTTCCTCGCCTACCTCGTGAGCGAGCGCGCGCAGAAGCTGATGGCGCAGAACCACATCAGCTTCGAGTATCCGCTGCGCCCAGGCGTGGCGAGCGACCCCATCAACAAGCCGTTCGACCAGTTGAAGCCGCCTGCGCTGACCATCCAGCAACTCGGCGACGACAGCCAGGCAGGCAAGCTGCTGCGTCAGGCCGGTCTGCTGTAATCACCACGGAGTCCGAAGCAAGATCGTGAGCGAAGCAGTCACCACGGCGCAGGCCATGCCGGAGTCTCATCCCGAAGATGCCCGGGCGGCGTCACCCGAACTCACGCGGCGGCGCGCGCCGCGTGCGCTCTTTGCCGCCGCCGCACTCGGCCCGCTGCTGGTGCTGCTGCCGCTCGCGCTCACGTTCTGGCGCGCGCTCTCGTTCGGCTTCGCCGACGCCGCCGAACTGATCTTCCGTCCGCTCGTGGGCGAGTTGCTCGTCAACACGCTCTCGATCACCGTTTCGGCCACGCTCGCTTCGGCCGTGCTCGGCACCGCCGTCGCGTGGCTCGTCGAGCGCACCGACCTGCCGGGGCGGCGCGCCTGGGCGCTGCTCGCCGCCGCCCCGCTCGCCATGCCCGCGTTCGTCACGAGCTACGCGTGGGTCTCGCTGAGCCTCGATTTGCAGGACTTTCTCGGCGCATTCATCGTCATCACGAGCGCCTATTTCCCGCTCGTCTATTTGCCGGTCGCGGCCGCGTTGCGCGGGCTCGACCCCGCGCTCGAAGAATCGGCGCGCGCGCTCGGCTGCAATCGCTGGGCCGTGTTCGTGCGCGTCGTGCTGCCGCAATTGCGGCCCGCGCTGCTCGGCTCGATGCTGCTGGTCGCGCTCGGCGTGCTGTCCGAATTCGGCGCATTCACGTTGCTGCGGTTTCGCACCTTCACCACCGAAATCTACGCGGAATACCGCACGAGCTTCGATGGCGGCGGGGCTTCGCTGCTCGCCTGCGTGCTGATCCTGCTGTGCCTCGTCTGCCTCGTGCTGGAGTTTCGCGTGCGCGGGCGCGCGCGCTACGAGCGCGTGGATCGCGGCGCGCGGCGCGCAAGCGTGCGCCATGCGCTCGGGCGCTGGCGCTGGCCCGTCGTGGCGGGCTTCGTCGCGCTCAACGCCGCCACGCTCGGCGTGCCGCTCGCGATGATCGGCTACTGGCTCACGCAGCCGGGCGCTGCCGCGATCACGCCAGCCGAAGTTTCGCCCGAACTGCTGTTCTCCACCACGTTCGCATCGCTACGGCTCGGCCTGACCGCAGCATTCTTCACCACCTTGCTCGCACTGCCGCTCGGCTGGCTGCTGGCGCGCTACCCCGGCCGCGCCGCCACGTTCCTCGAACGCACGGCCTTCATCGCACAAGGCGTGCCGAGCCTCGTGATCGCGCTCGCCATCGTTTCGCTCGCGGTGCGCATGCTCGAACCGCTCTATCAGGGCACCACGCTGCTGATCGCCGCCTATGCGATGCTCTTTCTGCCGCTCGCGCTCGTGAGCGTCCGTGCCGCACTCATGCAAGCGCAGCAGCGCCTGGAAGAAACGGCGCGCGCGCTCGGGCTGGGCTGGTTCGAGACGCTGCGCCGCGTGGTGCTGCCGCTTGCGGGTCCGGGGCTTGGCGCGGCGGCCTCGATGGTCTTCATCTCCGTGGTGACCGAACTGAACGCCACGCTGCTGCTCGCGCCCATCGGCACGCACACGCTCGCCACCCAGGTGTGGACCGACACCTCCACGCTCGCCTTCGCGGCCGCCGCGCCCTATGCCGCGCTGCTCACCGCGCTGTCGCTCGCGGCCTCCGGCCTCCTGTTCGCGTTCGCGGGCCGCTCGGCACTTGCGGGCCATGCGCCCGCGGGCACGCCGCCGGACGCCAACTAAGCTTTTCTTCGCCCCGCCATGAGCACACTTCGCCTATCCGGCCTCAAGAAGGCCTTCGACGGTCATCCGGTCCTGCACGGCATCGACCTTTCGGTGCGATCGGGTTCGCTCGTCGCGCTGCTCGGTCCCTCGGGCAGCGGCAAGACCACGCTGCTGCGCGTGCTGTGCGGCTTCGAGCGCGCCGACGCGGGCACGATCGAGATCGACGGCCGACGGGTTGCGAGCGACGGCCTGCATCTGCCCACGGAGCAGCGCCGCATCGGTTACGTGCCGCAGGAAGGCGCGCTGTTTCCGCATCTGAGCGTGGCCGAGAACATCGTGTTCGGTTTGCCGCGCGCACAGCGGCGCGCCCAACACCGCGTGGCCGAATTGCTCGATCTGGTCGGTCTTCCGGAATCCTATGCAACGCGTGCACCGCAACAGCTATCGGGTGGCCAGCAGCAGCGCGTGGCGCTCGCACGGGCGCTTGCGCCCTCGCCCGGTCTCGTGATGCTCGACGAGCCGTTCTCCTCGCTCGACGCGGCACTGCGCGTTGAAACGCGCGAAGCCGTGGCGCGCGCGCTTGCCGCCGCCGGCGCGACCGCCGTGCTCGTCACGCACGATCAGGCCGAGGCGCTTTCGCTAGGCCACGAAGTCGCCGTGCTATGGCAAGGTCATGTGCTTCAGAGCGCACCGCCGCAAACGCTCTACCGGCGTCCGGCCACGCGCGAACTGGCGGCCTTCATCGGCGAGGCGGTGCTGTTGCCGGGCACCGTGGAAAACGGGCGCGCTCATTGCGTGCTCGGCGCGCTGCCGATCCAGCAAGGCGCGCAAGCGGACAACGGCCCCGTCGATGTGATGCTGCGCCCCGAGCAGATCGACGTGTTGCCCGAGAGCACGCAGCGCGACGGCGCACTCGACGCCTTCGTGCGCGACATCACCTTCGAGGGGCAGGACGCCGCGCTCACGCTGCAACTGATCGATGCGAACACAACGGTCCGCGCGCGCGTGCCGGGCTACCGCACGCCGCGCGAAGGCGAGCGCGTGCGGCTCGCGGTGGGCGGCGAAGTGAGCGTCTACCCGCGCTGACGCGGCACCGAAAGGTCCTGCACCATCTGCTGCGCGAGGTAGTCGCAGGTCGGCCGGTTCGACTTGACGCTGCGCGCCACCACGATTTCCAGCGGCTCGATCTTCGGCAGGCCGTGCGCCTCGCCGAGTATCGCGAAGCGCGGCGGCACGCTGCACCGCGTGAGCGCGACGATCGCAATGCCCGCCTCCACCGTCGCCATCAGGCCCATGAGGCTCGCGCTGCTGTACGCGGCGCGATAACGTATATGTGCGGCGTCGAGCGCCGCCACCGTATGCGCGCGCGCCACGCTGCCATGCTCGTAAAGCCCGACCGGCAGCGGCGACATGGCGAGCGGCGCCGGGTCGGTGGCCGAGCCCACCCAGACCATATCCTCGGCGCGCACGAATTCGCCGCGCAACTTGCGGTCGCGCGTGACGAAGGCAATGTCGATCTTGTTGTCCGCGAGCAACGGGCCGAGCGCCACGCTCTGCGCGCACACGATCTCGATCTCCACGTGCGGGTAGAGCGTCGAAAAGCGCCGCAACACGGGCGAAAGCAGCGACGCCATATAGTCGTCGGGCGCGCCGAGCACCACGCGCCCCGTCACCTCGGGCCGCACCATCGCCGCCCACGCCTCCTCCTGCAAGTCCAGTGCCCGCCGCGCGTATTCGAGCAGCGTATTGCCCGGCCGCGTGAGCGCGAGATTGCGCGTGTCGCGCGTGAACAGCGAGGTGCCGAGCATTTGCTCGAGCCGCTTGATCTGCATGCTCACGGCCGCCTGCGAGCGATGCACCGCGACCGCCGCCTTCGTGAAACTGCCCGCGTCGGCGACGGCGGCGAAGGTGCGCAGCAAGTCGATATCGAATTCGGGGTTCATGCAGGGTTCGGGATTAATAAGCTGGATTGATGGAATTCTTCAATTTAATTCGTTTGCCGACACCCTGCAACTGGCGAATACTGACTGGGTTTTCAACCTGCTTTCGACTTTCCCGCTCCGGCCATGCAAACCGACCTCCCCGGCAGCCGCCAGCAAGGCGTGCTCATGCTCGCCAGCGGTGGCCTCCTGATGGGCACGATCGGCGTGTTCGTCGAGGAGGCGCGCCTTGGCGCGCTCACGCTCGTGTTCTTCCGCTGCCTCTTCGGCATGCTCGCGCTCGCCGCGTACTGCGCCTACAAGGGCTGGCTTTCGCCGCGCCAGTTCACGCGCCGCACGCTCGCGCTCTCGCTCATCTCAGGTGTGCTGATGGTCACGCAGTGGGTGGCCTTCTTCGATGCGATCCATCGCACGAGCATTGCCGTGTCGACCGTGGTGTTCCATGTGCAGCCGTTCTGGGTCGTGCTGATGGGTGCGGCGCTCTTTCACGAGCGCCTCGGCGCGGACCGGCTGGGCTGGATCGGCATCGCCTTCGTGGGGCTCGTGCTCGCCTCGGGCGTGCTCGCGGAAAGCCATGTCGCCGATCACACGAGCTATATGATCGGCATCGCCGAGTCGCTGGGCGGCTCGGTGCTGTATGCGAGCGTCACGCTGATCGCCAAGAGCATGCGTAACTTTCGCCCGCATCTGTTCACGCTCATGCAATGCGTGGTGGGCACGGTGTGTTTGCCGCTGGTTGCGCCGTTCTTCGCGCCGCTCGAACTGGCGCACATCTCCGGCGTGCAATGGGGCTGGCTCGTCGGCATGGGTGTGCTCCACACGGGGCTTTCGTATGTGCTCATTTACGGCGCGTTGCCGATGCTGACCACGCCTGTGATCGCCGTGCTGCTGTTCGTGTATCCGCTCACGGCGATCGCGGTGGACGCGCTCGTCTACGGGCGCGCGCTGAGCGTGCCGCAACTCGCGGGCATGGTGCTCATCGTGGTGGCGAGTCTGGGCGTGAATCTGGGCTGGCGCCTGATGCCGCCCAGGCTCGTGAAGGCGCGGCGCTAGCCGCTACGAACGCAGAATCCAGCGAATCCAGCGAATCCAGCGAGAAAAGGCACGGTCGCCCGCGCCGCAAAGGGCCCTCAGGACGGCAACACCTGCCCCTTCGTTTCCGGCGCGAACGGAATGATGAGGAGTCCGAGAACAAATGCGATCGCGGTGAGCGCCACAGGCATGCCGAGTGTGTGCATATGCAGCACCGCCGCGCCGAGCATGAAGTTCACGCCCGCCCCCACGAAGCGTCCGAACGACGTGCAAAACGCAAACGCCGTGGCGCGCACGCGCGTTTCGAACTGTTCGGGCAGCCAGAGACTGAACAGCGCGAAGTTGCCGCCGAAGAAGCCCAGCACGAACAGCAGCGCGATAAACGGCACGAGCCCGTTCTCCAGATAGAAGGCCCAGCCGAAGCTCGCCGCGATCGTCACGGCCATGCCCGCGAAATAGACGGCGAGCGTCCACTTGCGGCCAATGCGCTCGGCCATGGGCGGCAGCGCGAGGCAGCCGAGTATCGTGCCGATGGAGAGAATGCCGGTGGCAATCGATGCCGTGCGGATCGCCTCGGCCTTGTTCGCGCCCGCCTTCGTGGCGAGTTGAATCACGGCGGAGGGCTCGTACACGGCGCCCGCCCACAGCCCGATGATCGCGATGGTGAGCAACGCGCAGGCCACGACGGTGCGCACGCGGTACACGCTGCCGAAGATCTCGCGCAACGGGTGGCCGCGATGCACGTGGCTCGCCTCCGACTTCTGCCACTTGTCCGGTTCTTCCACGCGCGTGAGCACGAGAATGGCGACCACCACCGGCAGCGCGCCCGTGAGGAACATGGCGCGCCAGCCGAAGTGCACGCCAATCGTGTAGTTCAACGCCGCCGCGATGAAAAAGCCCGCGTAATAGCCCGTTTGCAGATAGCCCGCGCCCATCTTGCGGCGATCCTCGGGCCACGACTCGGCCACGTAGGTGCCCGCGAGCGCCCACTCCCCGCCTATGCCCACACCGGCCAGAAAACGGTAGAAGCCGAGCGACCAGACGCTTTGCGCCGTAGCCGAAAGGCCCGTGAAGATCGCAAACATGAAGATGGTGCCCGCCAGCACGCGCGTGCGTCCGAAGCGGTCGGCAAGCGGCCCCCAGATGAATGAAAGGCCCCAGCCCACCAGGAAGAGCGCGAACAGGATCGAGCCGGCAAGCCCGACGTTCGCCGCGCTCGCCTCGTAACCCGAGCGCGGCAGCAACTCGGTGAGTGCGGGTGTGAGCACGAGCGCGTAGATGAACGAGTCCATGCCATCGAGCGTCCAGCCTGCCCAGGCGCCCCAGAAACCGGCGATCTGCGACCGGTTGAGCGGTGTCTTGCCTTGAGCCCGCCGCGCGGTCTCGGTGATCGAATTCATGATGCCTCTCTCTCCTTTGGTGTCTCGCCTGCGCGCGTACCCGTGCGAACACGTTCCGCGACACGCGCAGATGCAGGCCGGTCGAGCGCCGGCCCTTCTTTCAGAAGCTCCCTGTAAGCCCCCGTTCTGCTTGCCCGCCTATAGTGGTTTTGTGTTTCTGTGTTGCGGGTTTTCGAGGCTTCCGCCTTCGTCGTTTTATATATAATATTTGATCTTATGACCGACGCAACGAATGGTTTTCCCCTGGAAGGCGCCGCCGCGCCCCGCACCAGCACCTCGAGGATGATCGCCGACGCCCTGCGCAGCGCGATCGTCGAGGGCAAGCTCGCGCCCAACGCGCCGCTGCGCCAGGACGCGATCGCGCGGCATTTTTCGGTGAGCGCCATTCCCGTGCGCGAGGCGCTGCGCCAGCTCGCGAGCGAAGGCTGGGCGAAGATCGAGGTGAACAAGGGCGCGAGCGTCGCCTCGCTCTCGGCCGACGAAGCGCGCGAGATCTACGAGATCCGCTCGGCGCTCGAAAGCCTCGCGCTCGGCCTCGCCATTCCCAACCACACGAGCGCCACGCTGCGCGAAGTGAGCACGCTTGCCGCCGCCGCGAAGCGCGAGCGCGATCCGTCGCTTTACGTCGCGCGCAACGAGGCCTTCCATATGAGCCTCTACGCGCCCGCCGGCCGCCCGCAGTTGCTGGAGATGCTCGCCGCTCTGCATCGCCGCGGCGAGCGCTATCTGCGCCTGAAATTCGGCTTTCCCGAGTACAAGGGCGAATCCGATAGCGAACATGCCGAAATCCTCGCCGCCGTGAAGCGCGGCGACGTGCCCACCGCGCAAAAGCTCGTGGCCGCGCATCTGCTCGGCACGGGCGAACTGATCTACCGTTTTCTGACCGAGCGCGCCGCGCTGCCCGCAGCGCCCGCCTCAGCGCCGCCTGCGGCCGCTGCCACGGCAAAGCCGCGCGCCGCCTCTTCCCGCTCACGGAGCCGAACCGCCGATGAAGCCTCAAGCTGATACGTCCACCTCGCCTGACCTCGCGCCGCGCTCATGGACCACGCGCCGCGACGAAAAGGCCCGCCGCCTCGCCGCCATTTCGCACTGGCTCGAAGACGGCGTGCTGCCCACCTCGCGCATGACCGACGCACTCGAACTGCTGATTCGCCCGGGCGACCGCGTCGCGCTGGAAGGCGACAACCAGAAGCAGGCCGACTTCCTCTCGCGTTCGCTAGCAAAAGCCGATCCCGCCAAGGTCAACAACGTTCACCTGCTGATTTCGAGCATCAGCCGCCCCGAGCACCTCACGCTGTTCGAGCGCGGCATCGCGCACCGCGTGGATTTCGCGTTCGCGGGTCCGCAAAGCCTGCGCGTCGCGCAACTGCTCGAAGACGGCCAGCTCGAAGTGGGCGCGATCCACACTTATGTCGAGCTGTACGCGCGCATGTTCGTGGACCTGATTCCGCAAGTCGCGCTGCTGTGCGCCGAAAAGGCGGACCGCCACGGCAATCTCTACACCGGGCCGAACACCGAAGACACGCCCACCATCGCCGAAGCGGCCGCGTTCAGCCAGGGCATCGTCATCGTTCAGGTGAACGAAATTGTCGACGAACTCCCGCGCGTGGACATTCCCGGCTCGTGGGTCGATGTGGTCGTGCAGGCGGACCGGCCGTTCGCCGTCGAACCGCTTTTCACGCGCGACCCGCGCCATATCGGCGACTTGCAGGTGCTCACCGCGATGATGGTCATCAAGGGCATCTATGCGCCCTATGGCATCGCCTCGCTCAATCACGGCATCGGCTTCGACACGGCTGCGATCGAACTGCTGCTGCCCACCTACGGCGAATCGCTGGGCCTCAAGGGCAAGATTTGCCGCAACTGGACGCTCAATCCGCACCCCACGCTGATTCCCGCCATCGAATCGGGCTGGGTGGAAAGCGTGCACTGCTTCGGCAGCGAAGTGGGCATGGAGGCGTATATCGCCGCGCGCCCCGACGTGTTCTTCACCGGCAGCGACGGCAGCCTGCGCTCGAACCGCGTGCTGTGCCAGCTTGCGGGGCAATATGCCGTCGATCTCTTCATCGGCTCGACGCTGCAAATCGACGCCGACGCGAATTCGTCCACCGTCACGCGCGGGCGGCTCGCGGGCTTCGGCGGTGCGCCGAACATGGGCCACGACCCGCGTGGCCGGCGTCACGCGAGCGAGGCGTGGCTCAAGCTGCTCAAGGATACGGGCCCCGTTTCGCGCGGCCACAAGCTCGTGGTGCAACTCGCCGAAACCTGGAAGAAAGGCGGCGAGCCGACCTTCGTGGACGAACTCGACGCGATTGCCGTGGGCCAGAAGAGCGGCATGCCCGTCGCGCCCGTGATGATCTACGGCGACGACGTGAGCCATGTCGTGACCGAGGAAGGCATCGCGCATTTGCATCGCGCCGAAGGCATCGACGAGCGCCGCGCGGCGCTCGCCGCCGTGGCGGGCGTCACGCCCATCGGCTTGCGCGCGCAGCAGCAGAAAACCGACGAATTGCGCCGCCGCGGCATCGTGCAGTTCCCCGAGGATCTCGGCATTCTGCGCGGCGAGGCCAAGCGCTCGCTGCTCGCCGCGCGCAGCATCGACGATCTGGTGACCTGGTCGGGCGGCCTCTACACGCCGCCCGCGCGCTTCCGTAGCTGGTAAGCGGCATGCGCACGCTACCCCTTACGCCGCTCGCCGAAGGCTCGGCGGGCATCGCGCGGCGCGTGCCGTACGAGCGCGACGCGCAGCCGCCCTGCTCCGATGCCCGGCTCGCCGCGCTTCTCGCACGCTTCGCCCGCGAAGCGCTGATCGAAGAAGCACGCCTCACGCCCAAGCCCGCACTCGTGGATGCGCGCGGTAGTGGCGCGCACGACGATCTCGATCTCGCGACGATGCTGCGTTCGGCGCACGCGCTCGAACCCACGTTCGAAGCGCTCGCGCGCGCCTCGCTCGGCGCGACGCCGGGCACGGCGTTGCGCACCGATCTCGCACGCATCGGCCGCGCCGGCGAAGCCGCGATGATGCGCGCGACGCAAGGCAGCAACGCCCATCGCGGCGCGATCTGGATCGTGGGCCTGCTCGTGGCGGGCGCGACGATCGCGCATACGCCGCAGAGCAGCGAAAGCGCGTACGCACACGCAGCGCGCATCGGCGAGACGGCCGCGCAAATCGCGCGCTTCGACGATCTGCTCGCACAACCCTCGCGCAGCAACGGCGAGCGCGTGCGCCAGCGCTACAACGTGGGCGGCGCGCGCAGCGAGGCGCAGGACGGCTTTCCGCACGTCGTGCGCGTGGGCCTGCCCGCGCTGCACGCGGCGCGCGCACACGGGCTCGACGAAGCGCACGCGCGCGTGGACGCGCTGCTCGCGATCATGGCCTCGCTCGACGACACCTGCGTGCTGCATCGCGCGGGACTGGCGGGACGCGAGGCCGCGCAAGCCGGCGCGCAGCGCGTGCGCGAAGCGGGCGGCATCGGCACGCAGGCGGGCCGCGCCGCCTTCGACGCGCTCGAACTCGCGCTGCTCGCGCTCAACGCATCGCCTGGCGGCGCGGCCGATCTGCTCGCCGCGACGCTCTTCATCGACAGACTGCTTCAGCACCGCACTGGCGGGAGGACGGTTTCATGGAACAACTGACATTCGACTATCCGGCGCAACGCGCAGTGACGACGCGCGCCCACGTGGGCGTGGTGGGCTCGGGCGACCTCGAAGTGCTGCTACAGCCCGCCGACGCCATGCAGGCGCGCGTGGTCGTGCACACCAGCGTGGACGGCTATGGCCACATCTGGAAGAGCGTGCTCGATCGCTTCTTCACGCGTTACGACGGCGCGGCGCTCATCGAGATCAACGACTTCGGTGCGACGCCGGGCGTCGTGGCGCTGCGGCTCGCCGAAGCCGTGGAAGCGGCGCAGGGAGCACAGTCATGAGCATGGCTAATCAAATGACTCCGGGCGCGCTGCTGCGCGAAAGCTTCATCGAGCTGAGCGCGCGTGAACGCGCGGCCGCCGTGCTCGACGCGGGCACGTTCCGCGAGTTGCTCGGTCCGTTCGATCGCATCGAGTCGCCCTGGCTGCCGTTGCAGGGCATCGTCTGCCAGGCCGACGACGGCGCGGTGATCGCGCGCGGCACGATCGACGGCCAGCCCGCCGTCGTGGCCGCGATCGAATCGGCGTTCCAGGGCGGCAGCATCGGCGAGGTGTCGGGCAGCAAGATCGCCGCCGCGCTCGAACTCGCGCTCGCCGACTGCGAACGCGGCAAGATCGTGCGGCCCGTCATCCTGTTCGAAACCGGCGGCGTACGCCTCCAGGAAGCGAATCTCGGTCTCGCCGTGATCGCGGAAATCCAGTCGGCCATCGTCGCGCTGCGGCGTCATGTGCCCGTGGTCGGCGTGATCGCGGGCATGGTGGGTTGTTTCGGCGGCATGTCGCTCGCGGCCGCGCTCTGCACGACGCTCGTGATGACGAAGCAAGGGCGCCTCGGCATGAACGGCCCCGAGGTGATCGAACAGGAAGCCGGCATCGAGGAGCTCGATTCGAGCGACCGCCGCCAGGTGTGGCAACTGATCGGCGGCGAACAGCGCGCGCGCACCGGATTCGCCGATGCGCTCGTGGAAGACGCCGTGGACGATGTGCACGCCGCCGTGCGTGCGGCGTTCGCGCAAGGTGTGCCGCCCGTGCATCGCTCCGAAGCCGTGGATGCCACGCTCGCGAAGCTCGCGCAGATCGATCCCGCCACCGTCACCCCCGAATCGATGCGCGCGGTGTTCGCCGCGTCGCCCCTGAACCTGCGCGGAGAAAAGGCATGAACGATACGACCACGAGCCGCGGCGCACGCTGGCTGCGCGCCCTCGCGGGTGATAAAACGCAGGGCAGTTGCGTTCAGTACGCCGATGCACCGCTCGACGGCGAGACCGCACGCTTCATCACCGTCGCGCCCGATCCCGCGAATCGCTTTCCTCGCGCCCGCGACAATGTGGTGGGCCTGGAACAAGGCTGGCGTCTGGCACAGGCCGTGCGCGAAGCCATCGCCGAAGATGCCGCGAACGGCACGCGCCGCCCGATCGTCGCGATCGTCGACGTGAAGAGCCAGGCCTATGGCTATCGCGAGGAGATGCTCGGCATTCACCTTGCCTGCGCCTCGGCCGTGGATGCGTATGCGAGCGCGCGGCTCGCGGGGCATCCCGTGGTGGCGCTGATCGTTGGGCCCGCCATGTCGGGCGCGTTCCTCGCGCACGGCTACCAGGCCAACCGCATCGTCGCGCTCGATGCGCCCGGCACGATGGTGCACGCCATGGGCAAGGAAGCGGCGGCACGCGTCACGCGGCGCAGCGTGGAAGACCTCGACGCGCTCGGCGAAAAGATCGTGCCGATGTCGTATTCGATGGCCTCGTTCGCCAAGCTCGGGCTGCTCGACGAATTGATCGGCGACGTTGATGCAGAGGCGCCGAGCGAAGCACAGATCGCGCGAGTGCGCGACGTGCTCGCACGGAAGGTGCGTGAAGCGCGTGACGACAAGAGCGGGCTCGCGCATCGCTTGCAAGGCGAATCGGCGCAGCGCACGCGCGCGGCCTCGATCGAAGTGCGCAAGCGCCTTGCGCTTCAGTGGGACGCCAACTGATGCACGCCTGCGCCGCGCCGCCGTTCGCCCAGGACGCGCCGCGCGTGGACGATGCGCGCTGGCGCGCGCACGACCTGCTGCGCGTGGCGCGTCTCGCGCCATCGGCTGACGAACCGGCATGGGTGCGCAACGCGCTCGCGCGTGCGCCCTGGGTCGTCGTGCGGCGTGCGCGCGCGGCGGCGGCCTTTGTCGCCGTGGGCGTGCGGGGCAGCACGCGCGCCGAGCGGCACGCAACGTGGCTCAATATTGAGGATATCGAAATATCAATGAGTCCAGAAGCGCTCCTTGACGTTGCGACGCCCGATACCCGCCGCGCGCTGCCCGCCTTCGTCGCGCTCGCGGCCCTGCGCGAAGCCGCCTCGCCGCTGCACGACTACGTCTGGGGCCCAACCGGCAGCGCCGGTTTCGAACTGGCCTCAGGCGCGGCCACGCTCACGGCATCGAGCGATCTCGACATTCTGATCCGCTTGCCGCAACGCATCGAGCGCGCCGCCATCGACACGCTCGCACACGTGCTCGCCGAAGCCGCCGGCCGCGCCGGCACGCGCATCGACGCGCAACTCGAAACCCCCGCAGGCGGCGTCGCGCTTGCCGAACTCGCGGCACACCAGCCGCGCGTGCTGGCGCGAGCGAGCAGCGGCGCGCAACGCGTTGCCGACCCGTGGTGCTCGCCATGACGCTCGCCCTGCTCTTTCCCGGCCAGGGCGCGCAAAGCCCCGGCTTTCTCCACAAGCTGCCCCAGCACGATGCAGTGCAGGCGACATTCGACGAAGCGTCGGCCGCGCTCGGACTCGACGTCCTCTCGCTCGACGACGCCGAGGCGTTGCGCTCCACGGTCGCCGTGCAGATCGGGCTCACGGTCGCGGGCGTGGCCCTCTCTCGCGCGCTCGCACATGACGGTCTCGTGCCGCAGTTCAGCGCCGGACTCTCGGTGGGCGCCTACGCGGCGGCCGTGAGTTGCGAAGCGCTTTCCTTCGCCGACGCGCTGCATATGGTGCGCAAGCGCGCCGAGCTGATGGAGAGCGCATGGCCTTCGGGCTACGGCCTCTCGGCGATTGCGGGGTTGAGCGAAACGCAGGTGGAAACACTCGCGGATGCGCACGCGCGCGACGGCGGCGAGCGCGTCTACGTGGCAAACGTCAACGCGCCGCGCCAGATCGTCGTGGCGGGCGCGGACACGGCGCTCGAAGCCTTCGCGGCGCGTGCGCTGGCCGCCGGTGCACGCAAGGCGCAACGCCTGGCTGTTTCCGTTCCTTCGCATTGCGAACTATTGACCGACGCCGCCGACCGGCTCAGCGCATGGGCGCGTGACATCCCGTTTCGCGCGCCACGCGGCGTGTACGTCGACAACCGTGGCGGCCGCCCGCTGCACAGCGCCGAAGCGATCCGCGCCGATCTCGCCACCAACATGCGCTACACGGTGCGTTGGTACGACGCGCTCACGGTCATGATCGAATCGGGCGCGAGCGTGCTGGTCGAAGCGCCACCTGGCCAGGTGCTCACCGACATCGCGCGCGAGCGGTATCCCGACGTAGCGGCGCTCGCGGCGTCGAACTTGCCGCTGGAGCGACTCGCCGCGATCGTGCGGCGGCGGCTTGGCGAAGAGAGCACCTGACTTCGCGCCTGACTTCGGCGTTTATGCGCATAAAGTGATATTTGATTTTTACGCTCAAAGCCAATCCGGCAGCGCCATCAATCAGCAGAAAATCGACGATCACCCACCCATCTCCGGCGAAAATCCACTCTATTTCCGCAATTCCGGCGTCACCACGCGAAACGTGAGATTCACGCGCTCGCCACTCACGGCAGCCTCTTTAGGCACGCGGTGTCGCCATTGCGCCTGGGTCTTGCCCTGCATCACGAGCAGACTGCCGCTCGTCAGCCGGAACGAGCGCACCACGCCCGTCGCGTTATGGCGCAGGTCGAAGCGCCGCGTCGCGCCGAGGCTCAGCGAGGCGATCACCGGTTCGGGGCCCAGTTCGGGTTCATGGTCCGCATGCCAGCCCATGCTGTCCGTGCCGCTGCGGTAGCGGTTGAGCAGCACGCTGTTGAAGCGCACGCCGCATAGCGTCGAGACGGCGTCGCGCAGTTCGGCCACGGCGGGCGTCCACGGTTGCGGCACGTTGCGGATGCCCGAGTAGATATAGACCGCGCCGGGATCGCCCTGCCAGGCCGTGAGGCGCGGCTGGTCCACCCAGCCGCCGGGCGTGCGGATACGCTCCTGCCGCCAGCCGGTCTCGGCGACGATGCGCGCGAGCGCCTCGTCCGCCGCCGCAGGCCCAAGCCATGACGGATGCCACGCCACGTCGGGTTGCGGCGTGTCGTCGAAGAGATCGAACATCGCGAATGCTTCAATCGAGCGGGAAAGCAACCATCTTCGCATGGCGCGGACCCGGCCGCCGCGCCTTGCCGATATCAGCGCAAGATAGGAGGAATCAGGTTAGCAGCGCGATATAGAACACCACCGCGCCGATCAGCGCGCCGACAAAGCAAAAGCCCTCGGCGGGTTCGTCGGTGGTGCGCGAGCGCAACCACGCGCCCACTGCGCCGAACATGCCCGCAATACCGAGCGCGACGAACACCATCACGACGTCGAATAACGCGCTGCGGCCGATGTCGAGAATATCGATGTGCTTGACCGCGAAGTACAGCGCCACGGCCATGACCGAAAGTCCGACCATCGGCAGCATGACGTGGCTGCCCTCGTGCCCGACGTGACGACCATGCAAACCTTGCGAGACCGGCCGGATAATTTTCATGATTTGTCTCCCCCAGTGCACCCGAAACCGCACGGGCGTCCTTTTCAGCATAGTCCATCACCAAGGCCGATTCAATGGACGTTTAATAGAGTATTCGCGGCCTGTATGGACATAGTGCGACGGGTCATGTCGCACTGGCAATCCAGGGAAATGCCGCAGTGCCACAACTTCGCGCCGCGCTTCACTGAAGCCCATGCATACACGCATGCATGTATGTTGACGCGACTTGCAAAAGGCATGACATGCGGCGGCGCACCATGCGCTCGTCAGCCCCGCTGCTTCGATCCGGCACGAAGTCTGCGCTGCCGGTAGAATGCATCGCAGCCTGTCCTCGCTGTCCTGCCTGCTGCGTTGCGACATCGGGCTTCACCGCAGCGCATCGTGCCCGCGTGAGAGCCCACTCCCATCCGTTTGCGCCGCCATGCCCCGACTCTCGTTTCTGGTTCGCTTCATCGCCATCGGCGTGCTGCTGCATGCCTATGTCGGTTTCCGCCTGATTCCCGACCTGCCGGTGCCTGCGGCCGGCAAGTGGCTCGCCGTGCTGTGGCTCGTGCTCTCCGTGCTGTTCATTCCGCCCGGCATGCTCGCGCGCCGCTTCGAGCGCCACTCGCTCGGCGACCGCCTCGCCTGGATCGGCATGCTCGCCATGGGCTTCTTCTCGTCGCTGCTCATGCTGACGATCGCGCGCGACATCGTGCTCGCCTCGGCCATGACCGTCGAGGCGCTATGGCATGGCGCCGTCGATCTCACGCGCTGGCGCACCGTGAGTGCCGCCGTGGTGATCGCGCTAGCGTTCCTCTCCTCCGCATTCGGCTTCTTCAACGCGCGGCGGCGCGCGCGCGTACTCAATGTTGAAGTGCCGGTACGCGGGCTGCCCGCCGCGCTCGAAGGCTTCACCATCGTGCAGTTGAGCGATATCCACGTGGGGCCGACGATCAAGCACGGCTACGTGGACGCGATCGTGCGCGCCGTGAACCAGCTCGACGCCGACGTGGTCGCCATTACGGGCGACGTGGTGGACGGCAGCGTCGCGCATCTCGCCGACCATACCGCGCCGCTCGGCAGGCTCGCCGCGCATCACGGCGTGTACCTCGTGACCGGCAACCACGAGTACTACTCGGGCGCGGACGCCTGGGTCGCCGAGTTCCGCCGCATCGGCCTGACGGTGCTGATGAACCAGCACGTCGTGATCGAGCATGGCGACGGGCGGCTCGTGCTGGCCGGCGTGACCGACTACACCGGCGGCCACTTCGATCCCGCGCACCGCAGCGACCCGGTTCAGGCGCTGCGCGGCGCGCCCGACGACGTCGGTACGCGCGTGCTGCTCGCGCACCAGCCGCGCACGGCCCACGCGGCGGCCGACGCGGGCTTCACGCTCCAGCTTTCGGGCCACACGCACGGCGGCCAGATCTTTCCGTGGAACTTCCTCGTGCGCCTACAGCAGCCGTTCACGGCCGGCCTCGAAAAGCTCGGCAGCCTGTGGGTCTATACGAGCCGCGGCACGGGCTACTGGGGCCCGCCCAAGCGCCTTGGCGCGCCCTCGGAAATCACGCGCCTGCGGCTCGTACGCGCACACTGAAGCGTTGCGCGACGGACCGCGCGGCCTTGCCGGTATGATGCGGCAAGGCCGCCGTTTGTCGTCGCGCGTTCGGCCTGCAACGATCCGCCAGCCGGCGTCACCAGGAATCCATCGCTCATGGAAGGCAACAAGCACCTTCATCAGACTGCGTTCTATCTGCTGCTGCTCGGGGTGTCGGTCGCGCTCTGCTTCATCCTCGCGCCGTTTTTCAGCACGGTGCTCTGGGGCGCGATTCTCGCCTTGATCTTTCAGCCCGTGCAGCGCCGGCTCGTCGCGCGCCTCGGTCGGCGGCGCAATCTCGCCGCGCTCATCACGCTCACGATCTGCGTGGTGATCGTGATCTTCCCGCTCACGCTCGTGGCGGGCACGCTGGTCCAGCAGGTCGCCTCGGCCTACCAGCAGGTGCGCGGCGGCAGTCTCGACATCGGCACGTACTTCAGCCAGATCGTGCATGCGCTGCCGCAGTCGATTCAAAACCTGCTCGCGCGCTACGACCTCATGGATCTCGGCGGCCTCCAGCAGCGTCTTTCGGCGGGCGCCGCGCAGATCAGCCAGTTCGTCGCCACGCGTGCGCTGAGCCTCGGGCAGAACACGTTGCAGTTCTTCGTGAGCTTTGGCGTGATGCTCTATCTGTTCTTCTTTCTCGTGCGCGACGGCCGGGAGATTTCGCGGCTCGTGCGCGACGCCATTCCGCTCGACGAGCAGCACAAGCTGCTCCTCATGCGCAAGTTCACGACGGTCATTCGGGCCACCGTGAAGGGCAATGTGGCCGTGGCGGTCGTACAGGGCGGGCTGGGCGGTATCGCACTGTGGGTGCTCGGCATTCAGGGCGCGCTGCTGTGGGGCTTCGTGATGATGCTGCTTTCGCTGCTGCCCGCAGTGGGCGCGGCGCTCGTGTGGGCGCCGATCGCCGTGTATTTCCTCTCGACGGGCGCGCTCGCCAAGGGCATCGGCCTCGCGATTTTCGGCGCGGTGGTGATCGGCACGGTGGACAACGTGCTGCGCCCCGTGCTCGTGGGCAAGGACACGCGCCTGCCCGACTGGGTCGTGCTCATCTCCACGCTCGGCGGCATCTCGCTCCTCGGCATCAACGGCTTCGTGATCGGACCGCTCGTCGCGGCGCTCTTCATTAGCTGCTGGGACCTGCTGCGACGCGACCAGCACATGGTCGAGAACGAGAGCACGCCCGCCGAGGACGAGCCCGTCTAAAAGAACAGGCCGCGCAAGCGCGGCCCGCAATCAAGGCGAGACATGCAGCGGCAGGCCGGCGCGGCCCTGCCGCACGATGCCGGGAACAGGGGCCGCCTGCGTTTCGCCGCCGTCCACGGCCACCGAAAACCCGAACGTGTTGACGCCGTTCGCGCTGCGCACGAACACCGTGCCGCCGTGCATCTCCGCCACGGCCTTGACGATCGAAAGCCCGAGCCCGTGATTCTCGTGGCTGTTCGAGCGCGCCTCCTGAATACGGTAGAAGCGGTCGAAGATATGCTCGCGCACCACGGGGTCGAGCGGTTCGCCGGGGTTCGACACGGCGATCTCCACGTGCCCGTCCTGCGGCGCGACAGTGGCGCAAAGCGTCGCGCCCGGCGGCGAATGCTGGATCGCGTTGACGAACAGATTGCTCACGGCGCGGCCGATCAGCGAGGTGTTCACCCACGCGCGCGCATCGCCCTGCACCTGCACATGCAACTGCGCTTCTTCCAGCGGCATTTCGAGGAAATCGAGCATGCGCTCGATCTCGGCGCGCAACGAGACTTCCGTGAGCTCCGAAGCGCGCTCGCCGCGATCGCTGCGCGAGAGGAACAGCATGTCGTTCACGATCACGCGCAATCGTTCGAATTCCTCAAGATTCGATTGCAGGGTTTGCTGCAACTGCTCCACCGCGCGGTCGCGCGTGAGCGCCACCTGGGTCTGGCCGATCAGGATGCTCACCGGCGTGCGCAACTCGTGGGCCACGTCGGCATTGAACGATTCGAGGCGCTCGTAGGCCTTGTCGAGGCGCTCCAGCGCGCCGTTGAACGACGTCGCAAGCTCGTGCAGCTCCTCGGGCAGCTCGTCGGTATGCAGACGCTGCCGCCGGTTCGACGGGCTCAGTTGCGCGGCCTCGCGCGACAGGCGCGTGAGCGGCGCCAGGCCGAAGCGCGTGACCGCGCGGCTCAGCAGTGCGACCGCAACGGTGGAAAGCGCGATCAGCACGCCAAGCGCGATGCCGAAGCGCCGCAGCATGCCTTCGGTGCGCACGCAGTCGCTGCCGACCACCAGCTTCACCTGGGGCCGGTCGCCGCTCGCGGGAACGATGAACGTCGTGGTGATGATGTCGTAGCTACAGTCGGGCGGGCGCACGAGCAGATGGTTCGGGCCCACGTTGCCGGTCACTTTGCCGACGATGGGCGTGCCGAAGCGAAAGCGCGGGTCCGGACCTTCGACGTAATAGTGCATGCGGCTGTCCGCAGGCGAGAGGTCGCGCAGCTTTTCCTGCACGAAGGCCCACTTCTGCACATCGGGTGCGTGCGCAACGATCAGGCTCGCGATGCGTGCGCGCGTGTCGAGCGTTTCGCGCAACTCGTTGAAAAGCTGGCGCTGCATCAGGAAGAAAAGGCCCGCGCCCGTGAGCGTGAACACGACGAGCGACACCGCTGCGAACATCGCCGAAAGCCGCAGCGAGATCGAGCGCTTCATGACAGCTGGCCCCCTTCCTCGCGCACTTCGAGCACGTAGCCCATGCCGCGAATGGTGTGCAGCAGCTTCGCCGCGTGCGGACCGTCAAGCTTCGCGCGTAGCCGTTTGATGGCCGTTTCCACCACGTTCGCGTTGCTTTCGAAATTCACGTCCCACACGAGCTCGGTGATGAGCGTCTTCGAGAGAATCTCGCCGCGCCGCCGCGCGAGCACGGAGAGCAGTTGAAACTCCTTCGCCGTGAGGTCGAGGCGCACGCCGTCGCGCGTCGCGCGGCGGCTGATGAGATCCACCTGCAAATCGCCCACCGAGATCAAGGTGGATTCCTGCGTGCGGGCGCGGCGCGTGAGCGCGCGCAAGCGCTCGACGAGTTCGAGAAACGAGAACGGTTTGGTCAGATAGTCGTCCGCGCCGTCGCGCAAGCCATGCACGCGGTCGTCCACGCGGTCGCGCGCCGTGAGCATGATGACCGGCGTCTCCTTCTTCGCGCGCAATGCGCGCAATACGCCGAAGCCGTCGAGCTTGGGCAGCATCACGTCGAGCACGATCACGTCGAAATCGTACTCGGTGGCCATCCACGCGCCTTCCTCGCCATCCATGGCGACATCCACGATCCACCCTTGTTCCGTGAGCCCGCTGCGCAGGTAGTCCACGACTTTGCGTTCGTCTTCGATAACCAATACTTTCATACCCGCCCTCCTCTTCGCGCGATGCCTTGCGGGTCCGCCCGGCGCGTTGAACCCCGCACCTTGCACCGGCCGCCCGCCGCGGCTCGTGACCGCATGTGCGCGCTTTTATACGCCCTGGTAACGGGCTCGCTCAAGCCCTTTTATGTGTCCCTGCTCCATTCCCCGCCCTGCCGGCTAGCTCCGGCCTGCCGCCACGCTTGTGTCCGCACCCGCGTTCGGCACTTCGCGGCACGTGCCCGCGCTACAGGCAAGCTCGCGCTCTTGCGTGCTCCAGCCGCCGCCCAGCGCCTTCGCGAGATACACCACGGTGGCGACCTGCTGCCCGTGAATCTGCACTTCCTGGCGCTCGCTGGCAAGCAGTTGCTGTTCCGCGTTGAGCACATCGATGAACGCCACGAGGCCGCCCTGATAGCGGTCGTTGGCGAGATCGAAGGACTTGCGTGCGTCGTCCACGGCGGACTGCCCCTCGGTCGATGCACGGTCCAGCACCGACAGGCCCGTTACCGCATTTTGCACCTCCTGGAACGCCGTGAGCACGGTTTGACGATACGAGGCCTGGGCCGACTCGTAGCCGGCCTGCGCAAAGTCCACCCCCGCCGCGCGCTTGCCGCCGTCGAACAGCACTTCGCCGGCCGTCGCGCCCACCGACCACATCAGGCTCGGCACTGAAAAAAGGCCGCCGAAGCGCGTCGATTCCCAGCCGAGCGTGGGCGAAAGCGTGATGTCCGGGAAGTACGCGGAGCGCGCCACGCCGATCTGCGCGTTGGCGGCGGCCATGGCGCGCTCGGCTGAAGCCACATCGGGCCGCCGCTGTAGCAACTCGCTAGGCAGACCCGCCGGCAGCGCGGGCACCGGCAGCGACGTGACTTTCGGCTCGATCGCGAACTCGGGCGCGGGCTTGCCGATCAGCACGGCAATGGCGTTCTGCTCCTGCTGGCGCTGATTCTCCAGCAGATGCACCTGCGTTTTCGTCGCGGCGAGTTGCGCCTTTTGCTGAAGCAGTTCGAGCCCGGAGACCGCGCCGAGATCGTGCTGTGCGCTCACGAAATCGAGCGCCTTTTGCTGCAAGCCCGCCGAGCGGTTCACCACGTCGATCTCGTCGTCGAGTTCGCGCAAGGCGAAGTAGTCGGTCGCGAGTTCGGCCGTGAGCACGAGGCGCGCGTTGGCGAGGTCGTCACCCGCCTGTTCCGTTGAGGCCTGCGCCGATTCCACCATGCGCCGGATGCGCCCGAACAGGTCCAGCTCGTAGCTGATGGTTGCGCCGACATTGACCTCGTTCTGCACGGTCGAGACGTTGGGCGTCGCGTAGTTCGTGAGCGGACGGTTCGCGGAAATGCGCTCGCGCGCGACGCCTGCGTCGAGCCCGACCTGCGGGCTCTGCTGCGAGGACACCGAAGCCAGCGTCGCGCGCGCCTGCGCGTAATGCGCCGCGGCCACGCGCAATGTCTGGTTGCCGGCGAGCGCCGCGCTCTCCAGGCTGCTGAGCTGCGCGTCGTCGAACGCCTGCCACCATTGCGGATCGAGCGGCGCATGCGAGGGCTGCGCCGCATGCCAGTATGAATCGGCGGGATCGACGCGCCACGCGGCCGGACTTTCGGTTTGCGGCGCGCGGTAATCGGGGCCGACCGTGCACGCGGCCAGGCCAAGCGCGCCGAGCGCCGTGAAATACGCGAGCGGCCGCCCTTGCCGGGTTCTTCGCATACTCACGTCGCGCTCCGCTTCGCGGCCTCGCGCGCCGCCTCGGTCTTGTTCGGCGCGACCACCACGACGCTGTCGCCATCGGCGATCGAATCGCTCGGGTTCAGCACGACGCGATCGCCCGGCTCCAGCCCGCGGCTGATTTCGAGCGTCTGGCCGAGGTCCTGCGCGATGTCCACGGGCTTGAGCCTGATCTTGCCGTCCGCGTCCACGACGGCGAGGCGCGGGCCTTCCGCGCGAAACAGCAAGGTGTTGCCCGGCACCGTCAAGAGGCCCTTCGAATCGGTCTGCAACGCCGCTTGCACGTAGGCACCCGGCAGCAGCTTGCCGTCGTGATTGGGCAGCGAGATTTCAACTTGTAGCGTGCGCGTGGCCACGTCGATGGCCTGCGCCGTGCGCGTGACGGTGCCGTCGAAGGTCACGCCAGGCAACTCCTGCTCGGTCACGCTCACGTGCTGGCCCACCGCCACCTGTTGCGCGTAGGTTTGCGGCACGTCGATATAAAGGCGCAGCGGGTCCGACTGTGCGATCGAAAAGAGTGCCCGGCCCGCGCCACCGTTGCCCGCGTTCACGAGGTCGCCGATATCGACGTTGCGCTGCGTGATGATGCCCGTGATCGGCGCGACGATGCGCTGGAACGACTTCGTCTCCGTGAGACGGCGCACGTTCGCCTCGGCCGCCGCGAGGTTCGCCTGGTCCGTGTTGAACGCGCCCTGGCGGTCGTCGAGTTCCTGCTGCGAGACCGCGTCGCGCTGGCGCAATTGCTGCGCGCGATCGAACGAGGTCTTCGCGAGCGAGAGGGTCGAAGCGGCCTGATCGCGCTGCGCCTGCGCCTGCGCGAGTTCCTGGTCGATCTCGGGCGTATCGATCTCGGCGAGCAGTTGTCCCTGCTGCACGTGCGCGCCGATATCGGCGTACCAGCGCCGCACGTAGCCGTTCGCGCGCGAGTAGATCGGCGCCTGGACATAGCCGCGCAGCGTGCCCGGCAGGACGATGCGGCCGTCCGCGCCCGCCGCCACCGGTTGCACGACGCTCACGTACTGCTGCGCGTTCTGCTTCGTGACGTCGGCGAGATGGTGGGCGTTCATGAGGTTCGACACGATCGTGCGCGTGGCGCCGGCCGCGAGCAGCAGCGCAACCACGATCACGGCGAGGCGCGCGCGCTTGCCCGCCTGGCCGCGCGCCGGCAGGTCCATGCCCTGCTCGCCGCCCACGGCGATGTCGAGCGACGAATGGTGGTGAGGTTCGTTCATGTCTTCGGCCATTTTTGACTTAACGGGTGTCGCGCGAGGCGCCGCGCCGCCGCGCCGCACGTTCTCGCTTTGCGGCGGCGCGGTGGGCGAGCCGCGTATGCACGGTCGCGAACATCAGGGGTACGAACAATAGCGTGGAGACGGTCGCAAACAGCAACCCGCCGATCACCGCGCGCCCGAGCGGCGCGTTCTGCTCGGCCCCTTCGCCGAGGCCCAGCGCCATCGGCACCATGCCGATCATCATGGCGAACGCCGTCATCAGGACAGGGCGGATGCGCGTGGCGCCCGCTTCGAGCGCGGCGGCGAGCGGCGTCGCGCCATCGGAGAGCCGCTGGCGTGCGAACGACACCACCAGAATACTGTTCGCGGTCGCGACACCCACGGTCATGATCGCGCCCGTGAGCGCGGGCACGCTCAGGTGCGTGCCGGTGATGAACAGCATCCACGCAATGCCCGCGAGCGCCGCCGGCAACGCGCTGATGATGATGAGCGGATCGGCCCACGACTGGAAGTTCACGACGATCAGCAAATACACGAGCACCACCGCCATCGCAATGCCCACGCCGAGACCCACATACGACGAGCGCATCGTGCCGATCTGCCCGCGCATGGTAATGGTCGTGCCGCGCGGCGCGTGCGCCTGCACGTGCCGGATGATGTCGTTGATGTTTACGCCCACTGAGCCGAGGTCGCTGCCTTCCACGCTCACGAGCAGATCGATCACGGGACGGATGTTGTAGTGCGTGACGATGGCCGGTCCGCCGTGCGGCTTGAGCTGCACGAGGTTGCTCACGAGTTGCAGCGGCGCGTTCGGGTTCGCGCTGCGCGCCGAAACGGGCGTGCCCATCAGCTCGTTCATGGAGGCTTCGCGGTACTGCGGCGTTTGCACGGCGAGCGGATACTCCACGCCGTTTTGCGGGCTCACCCAGAACGCGGGCGAAGTCTGCGTGCTGCCCGAAAGCGCGATCAGCACGTCCTGCGCGACGTTCTGCGGGCTCAGGTTCAACTGCTGCATGCGCGTGCGGTCCATGGCGAGCATCAGCGCGGGTTCGTCGTTGCGCTGCTCGATATGGGCGTCGACGGCGCCCGGCAGTTGCCGCACCTGCTTGAGCAGCGTGCTCGCGAGCGCCATGTCCTGGCCGAGGTTGGCGCCCACCACCTGCACGTCGATCGCCGCGGGCTGACCGAAGTTGAGGATCTGCGTGATGATGTCGGCGGGCTGGAAGAAGAACTCCACGCCCGGAAAGCGCTGCGGCAGCAGCGCGCGCAACTTCTCTATGTAGACGCGCGAGGGGTCATGGTCGGGCTTCAGTGCAATCTGGATCTCGCCGTCCAGCGTACCTATCGTGCCCGCGTTGCTGTACGAGAGATTGATGCCGCTATACGGCAACCCGAGGTTATCGACGATCGTTTCGAGCTGGTCGGATGGCACGACTTCGCGAATCACCTGTTCGACCTGGTCGGCGAGGCGCGCGGTTTCCTCGATGCGAAAGCCCGTTGGGCCCCGCATATGCAGCCGGATATTGCCCGCGTCGACGGACGGGAAAAAGTCGCGGCCAAGGAAGAACACGAGGCCGAGCGAAAGCAGGCAGAAGGCGAGAAACGAACCGCCGAACAACCTGCGGCGCGAGAGCAGCAGGCTCAGCAGTGCGATGTAGTTGGCGCGCACGCGCTCGAATGCATGATTGAAGCGCCAATGGATGCGCGCGAACAGCGAGCCCTCGCTGCGCTGCGCATGCGCCGAAGGATCGTGGCCCTCGAACAGCAGCATCGCGAGCGTGGGCACCAGCGTGCGCGAGAGGATGTACGACGCGATCATCGCGAAGACCACCGCTTCCGCTAGCGGCACGAACAGGAAGCGCGCCACGCCCGTGAGGAAGAACATCGGCACGAACACAATGCAGATGCACAGCGTCGAGACGAGCGCGGGCACCGCGATCTCGCCCGCGCCTTCGAGGATGCCCTCGTGCAACCCCGCGCCCAGGTGGAGGTGCCGCTCGATGTTCTCGATCGTGACCGTTGCGTCGTCAACGAGTATGCCGACCGCGAGCGCGAGGCCGCCGAGCGTCATGATGTTGATGGTCTCCCCGAGCGCGTAGAGCGCGATGATCGAGGCGAGAATCGACAGCGGAATCGACACGGCGATGATGAGCGTGCTGCGCCAGTTGCCGAGAAAGAGCAGGATCATCGCCGCCGTGAGCGCGGCGGCAATGAGCGCTTCGCGCACCACGCCCTGCACCGCGGCCGAGACGAACACCGACTGGTCGAACAGCGGCTTGATGACGAGGTCGGCGGGCAGCGTGTCGCGCGCCTTCGGCAACAGCGACTTGAGCGCGCCCACCACTTGCAGCGTGGAGGCGTCGCCGCTCTTGAGAATCGACATCAGCACGCCGCGCTGCCCGTCCTGGCGCACCACATTGGTTTGCGGCGTGAAGCCGTCACGCACGTGCGCGACGTCGCCGAGATAAGTGGTCGCGCCGTTCACCGTTTGCACGGGAATGCGGTTCAGGCCCGCGAGCGTGTCGGGCGACGCGTTGGTGTCCACGCGGTATTCGGTCTGGCCGAGCTTGGCCGTGCCCGTGGGCAGGATGAGGTTTTGCGCGTTGACGGCGCTGACGATGTCGGCGGGCGTGAGGCCCCTGGAAATGAGCGCGCGCGTGTCGAGATCCACGGAGATCACGCGCGTCTTGCCGCCGTATGGGTAAGGCACCTGCGCGCCGGGAATCGTGATGAGCTGCGGGCGCAGGAAGTTCATCGCGACGTCGGCGAGCGCCTGCTCGCTCATCGACTTGCTGGAGAGGCCGAGCTGAATCACCGGAATGCTCGACGCCGAATAGCTGATCACGAGCGGCGGCGTGGCGCCGGGCGGCATCTGCTTGAGTTGCGCCTGTTCCGATGCAACCGCCTGGGCAATGGCCGTTTGCAGGCTCGCACCCGGTTGCAGGAACAGCTTGATGATGGCGATGCCGGGCAGTGACTGCGACTCGATGTGCTCGATATTGCTGACCGTGGTGGTGAGGCTGCGCTCGTTGACCGAGGTGATGCGGTCGGCCATGTCTTTCGCGGAAAAGCCCGTGTACGACCAGATGATGCTGATGACCGGAATATTGATGTTCGGCAGCACGTCGGTGGCCATCGACATGAGCACGAAGGGCGTGGCCAGCACGATCATGATGGCCATCACGATGAACGTGTATGGCCGTTTCAGCGCGAGATTGACAATCCACATGTCAGCGTTTCGGGCAGCTCAGGCGAGGGTTGGAACGGGGCGCTTTCATCCAGCGAGTGCCGCATCATAGGCAATGGCGGTGGCAGGTCGCTGGCGCCAATATGGCGAAATTGACAGGCAACGTGCGAGGCGCGCAAAAGCGCGGAAGGATCGCTGTTGCAACGGCGCGAAGCGGCGCCCGGGAAGTGGCGGATATGCGATTGCGCCTGCCGCTTGCCGTGCGTGTGCCTCGCAGTTACCTCTTTAACTGCTTCAATTCACAAGCCGCAAACGCTCCTGATCGCGCAAGTCGCGGCCGTTGCCGCGTCCTTCATAAACGCGTGCCCCGTGTGCGTCCGCATGCGGGTGTAGCGGCGCATCGCACGTGGCGAGCGCGGTTTCCTGCTCGGCGAGCACGAGCGGCACTTTCTCGCGCAGGAACTCGACGAAGGTGCGGATCTTCGCGTCCAGATAGCGGCGCGATGCGTATAGCGCGTAGATGTTGAGCTTCTGCAAGCGATGCGTGGGCAGCACGCGCACGAGGGTGCCGTCGGCGAGGCCGGGCAGCGCCACCGGCACCGGCAGCGGGCCGATGCCCATGCCTTCGCGTATGGCGAGCGCGAGCGCTTCGGGGTTGTTCACTTGGAAGGGCGTCACGCCCGTATGCCGGAAGGTCTCGCCGAGCGGGCCTTCGGAAACCCACTGGCCGGCGGGCAGGCTCGCGTCGGTCAGGTGCAGGCAGGTATGCGACTCCAGATCGTCGAAGGCCTGCGGCACGCCACGCGCGCGCAGGTAATCGGGCGACGCGCAAAGAATGGCGGCGGTGCTGCCCAGGTGCTGAGAAATTAGCGCGGAGTCCTCAAGATCGGCGGCCACCACCACCGCCACGTCGAAGCCCTCCTCGATGATGTCCGGCATCTGCTGGGCGATGGTGAGGTCGACCGAGACCTCCGGCAAATGCTGCTGATAACGCGCGATCAGCGGCATCACATAGTGCTGTCCGAAGCTCGTGCCGCCATACACGCGCAGCTTGCCCGACGGGTTCGCGTGCGCGGCGGCGGCTTCGGCCTCCGCCTGCTCGATGTCGGCGAGGATACGCTTGCAGCTTTGAAAGTAACGCTCGCCGGCCTCGGTCAGCGACATGCGCCGCGTGGTCCGGTTCAGGAGCCGCGTGCGCAGCCGCGACTCCAGGTCGGTGACCGCGCGCGAGACCTGCGCGGTCGTCATCGTTTCGCTCGTCGCGGCGCGCGTGAAGCTGCCGGACTCCACCACCCGCACGAAGACCCGCATATTGCGCAGCGTATCCATCAGAAACTCCTGTTCATTCGCCCTGCCTTTCCCATCTCCACACGAATGGAACCAGTTTCGCGCACGAGCCGTGGCCTGATGCTGACCTGAACATGGCAGCGCCGACAGCTTGGCGAGCCGCCGCGTCCCGCGTATGATCCACGGCGCCCCCCGGCGCATCCGCTACGCCTTGCGCGCGAGCACGTAGCGCCCCGCCGGCACGTGCTTTCATGACAAAACGATGACTCTCGAATTCGCCCTGCGCCTTCTCGCGGCGTTCGCCTGCGGCGTCGCCATTGGACTCGAACGCCAGATGCGCCAGCGCACGGCGGGTCTGCGCACCATCACGCTCGTGGCGAGCGGCGCGTGCCTGTTCGTCACGCTCGGCGCATTGACCGGCAACGGGTCGAGCGGCGTCACGCAAATCGCGGCTTATGTGGTTTCCGGCGTGGGCTTTCTGGGCGGCGGCGTCATCATGCGCGACAAGGGCTCGATTCAGGGCATCAATACCGCCGCGACGCTTTGGTGCTCCGCAGCCGTGGGCGTGCTGTGCGGCGCAGGCCATTACGGCCCGGCGCTGGCCGGCACCGTCGTCGTGCTGCTCACGAACACGGTGTTGCGCGAGGTGAGCCGCATCATCAACGCGACGCCCGTTTCGAATGCGGATCTCGTGCGTGCCTATGTCCTCACGGTCGTCTGCCGCGAAGAAGACGAAGTGCATATCCGCACCGTGCTTTCGAATTCAATGTACTCCACGCCGCTTTCATTTCAGAGCCTGACGAGCGAGGACATGCCCGGCGATGCGCAGCGCCTGCGCGTGACGGCGACGATGCGGCTGCATCCGAAATACCAGTCGAAGCTCGAACTCATGGCGAGCCGCCTGAGCATGGAAAAAGGCGTTTCCAGCGTGAGCTGGACGGCCGCCGAACCCGAAATCGCGCCTGAATAAGACTTCGGTCTTGCATCGGCCCGCATTCCTTACGAATACATTTCTAATGTATTGCGTTTTTTAAAACTATTCCCGCCAGTTTTGAAGAACTGTCAATTCTGGCCGCGTTTCGTGGACGCCCTTTCGCCCTTGGACTAAGCTCCATTCACCGTGATTCGTTCACGCCAACAAGGGGAGTCTATTCATATGGAACACGGCATCATTGCCTGGCTCATCATCGGCGCAATCGCAGGCTGGCTCGCCGGCGTCCTCGTCAAGGGCGGCGGCTTCGGTTTGTTCGTCGATATCATCGTCGGCATTGTCGGCGCGTTCATCGGCGGCTGGCTGGCCGGTCTGCTCGGCATTCATATTGGCGCGGGCATGATCAGTTCGATCATTACCGCGATCATCGGCGCGGTCATTCTGCTCTTTATCATCCGGCTATTCAAAAGAGCTTAACGAATTCGCAGCGGCAATAAAAAACGGGAGCACCTTTGCAGGTGCTCCCGTTTTCTTATGGACACGGCCCAGTTGCCTGGGCTTCATGCCTTATGCGTTGACGGCAAGGCCGCCTTCGCCGGTTGTGTCGAGCAGCATCGAGCCCGTTTCGTTGTAGCGCAGATGCATTTCGTACGCGCGAGCGAGATTGTGCGGCGTCTGGCCGCCGATCTTCAGCGCGTCGCGGTAGTAGTCGCGCAGCAGGTCTCGATAGAGCGGATGCGCGCAGTTCTCGACGATCAGCGTGGCGCGCTCGCGCGGCGCCAGGCCGCGCAGGTCGGCAAGACCCTGCTCGGTCACGATCACGTCCACGTCGTGCTCGTTGTGATCGACGTGCGGCACCATCGGCACGATGCTCGAAATGCGACCGTCCTTGGCGATGGCCTTGGTCGCGAAGATCGCGCACGATGCATTGCGCGCGAAGTCGCCCGAGCCGCCAATGCCGTTCATCATGTGCGTGCCGCCCACGTGCGTGGAGTTCACGTTGCCGTAGATGTCGACTTCGAGCGCCGTGTTCAGCGCGATCAGACCGAGACGGCGGATCACTTCCGGATGGTTGCTCACTTCCTGCGGACGCAGCACGAGCTTGTCGCGATAGCGGTCGAGTTCGGCGAGCACCTGGGCCTGGCGCGGCGCGGAGAGCGTCATCGACGCGCCCGAGGCGAACACCATCTTGCCCGAATCGATGAGGTCGAAGGTCGAGTCCTGCAACACTTCGGAGTACATCGTAAGCGCTTCGAACGGAGAATCCACGAAGCCCGAAAGCACCGCGTTCGCGATCGTGCCGATGCCGGCCTGAAGCGGCGGCAGTTGCGCGCTCATGCGGCCGTGCTTCACTTCATGGCGCAGGAAGTCGATGAGGTGGCCGGCAATGCGCGCGGTTTCCTCGTCGGCGGGCAGCACGGTCGAGGGGCTGTCCGCTTCGTTCGTGATGACGATCGCGGCAATCTTCTCGGGCGGGATTTCGATCGCGGTCGTGCCCACGCGGTCTTGCGGGCGCACGATCGGCAGCGGATCGCGATGCGGGCGGCGGCCCGGAATCCACACGTCGTGCAGGCCTTCGAGCGCGAGCGGCTGCGCGAGGTTGATCTCGACGATCACCTTTTCCGCGAGAATCGCGAAGCTTGCCGAATTGCCGACCGAGGTCGTAGGCACGATCGCGCCGGTTTCGGTAATCGCCGCGGCCTCGATGATCGCGAGGTCGAGCTTGCCGAGCAGGTTCGCGCGCAGCATCTCCACGGTCTCGGAGAGGTGCTGGTCGACGAACATCACTTCGCCACGGTTAATGGCCTTGCGCAGCGTCGAGTCCACCTGGAACGGCAAACGGCGTTCGAGCACGCCCGCTTCGGTCAGCACGCGGTCGACGTCGTGACCGAGCGAAGCGCCCGTCATCAGCGTGATACGCAGCGGCTCCTTCTCTTCACGCGCGCGGCGTGCGAGTTCGATCGGCACAGCCTTCGTGTCGCCGGCGCGGGTAAAACCGCTCGCGCCGACACGCATGCCATTGCGCACGAGTTGGGCCGCCTCGGCAGCCGAAGTAATTTTCCCGCGCAAGGCGGCACAACGGATACGGTCTTCGTACATCAAAGTCTCCACAAACTCTCTGATCGCCTGGTGCCCATTTTCAGGTCTTGCATCGGCGGCCGTGCACTGCGAGTTTCACAAAACACTGTTGCAACGTTTTTAGAAGCCACAATGCGCAAAACCGCGGCGCCCTGGTGAAGGCGTCGCGGCACATGATTTCAGCGAGGGCCTGCACATGGCTGGCTGCTCTGGATCTCAGCTACCGAAATAAATATTGCAGAAGCTGGCCGGGCCGACGCATTCATCCTTCTTTGCCGGCTTGACGATTTCGCGATGGGCGGGCGCTTGTGCGGCTTGCGGGGCAGCCGATTGCGCGACCTGCTGAGGAACGCTCGCTGCCGGTGCTTCGTTCTGTGCATAAGCAGCGGCGGCGGCAAACAGCGAACAGGCAACAACAGCGATCTTCACGGACTTCATTTTACTCTCCAGTGCTAACGGGTACTGCGAAGCAGTGATGTGACTATATGACTCGGGGTCGAAATGATTAAGAAGGCGGGGTGGAAGGCATATTTCCAGACTGCGGCAAGATCGCGCAGCCCCGCTTTTTCATTGAGTTTTCAACGATCTTTCGGTCGTGCGGCGGCCGCGGCGAGCCAGCGGGCCGAGCGGCGCGTCGCGATCGAGCAGCGCGCTGCGAATAAAGTGCAGATGGCTCAGGAGCCGTTGCACGTCGTGGCGCCTTTCGCGCTCGTGATGCACCGCTGCGAGCGCTTCCTGGGCGATCCAGGTCGCGGCGCGCACGGACACCAGCGCACGATCGAGCAATGCCCCATCCGGGTGCTCGAAAAGGCCTGCAATGTCCTCTTGCACGCGTTCGAGGGCCGACGGCCAGCGCGCGTCGCGAGCGCCCAGCCAGGCCGCCGCTTGCGCCTCGTTGCGCAGGTCGACGACGGCGTGCCCCACTTCGAGCGTGACGAGCATCCAGCGCAGCGCCCGGCGGTGCGCATGGCGGCGGCCGTTGAGCAACAGCCGCAACTGGTGCATCAGGTCGTGCGTGCCGGACTGGAAGCGCTGCCCGAGGCCCTCGAGCTCGCCATGGCAGGCCAGCACGACCTGCCCGCGCAGCGAAACGCACATGCGCTCGACGAGCCAGTTCATATGCGGCGGAAACACGACCGCGAAGGCCAGCGAGGCGACCACCATCGCGGTGACGACGGCGATGCCGTTGTTGATCAGCAGGTCCGGCGTGTAGGCGATCACGTTGTCAGGGCCGGCCAGCAGACAGAAGAACACCGAGAATCCGACCCCGTAGCCCCCTATGCGCGGGCGCGTGGCGAGAAAGGCACCCATGGCGAGCACCGGAGCGAGCGCCGCGCAAAGCAGCGGGAAGCCATCGACGTTCGGATAGACGTAGCAGGTGAAGAGGTAGCCCGTGACGGCGGCAAACGCCGCGCCGACGGCCATCTGCACGGCCATGCGCGACGCGCTCGGCGCCGACGACGTGAGCGCGCACGTGAGCGCCGCGGCGATCATGGCGAGGCCGCCGCTCGGCCAGTCGGTCTCGACCCAGAACCAGCCGATCGCGGCGATCACCACGGCCGTGCGCAGGAAGGTGAACGCCACCACATACCAGCTCGTACGCGGCACGTAGCGCGCGACGCGCGGCTCCTGCGTGAGCCTCGGCTCCGTCAACGAAGCCCAGGTGCGGCTGTAGCGCACGATCTCGGTCGTGAAGCGGTAGATGAGTTCGGCGGACGTATCGAAGTCCGGCAGCGCCTCCGGCAGCGCGCTTTCGAGCGGCCGGCGCGTCTCGCGCACATGGCGCGGCAAGGTGTGCTGGAACGCTTCGAGGCCGCCGGCAAGCCGCAGCGCGTAGGCTCGATCGCTTTCGTTCTGGCGCGGCTGCTGTGACAGCAGCGTTGCAAGCTCGCTGAAATATGGCGCGAGAGGGGCGATCGCCGCGTCGCTCCAGTGCAGTCGTTTGAGCAGTTGGCGCAGCGCGTGCAGACGGGCACACGCGTCCATGAACTCGGAGTTCAGACGCGAAAGCACGCCGCTGCGCGAGCGCATGGTCGGATCTTCGAAAAACGAGAAAGCGCGGGTTGCCTCGAAACCGACCACGTCGTCGACGAGGCCCGCAAATCGGCCTTCGAATGCGCCTCTTTCAAGCCTTCCGGCCAACACAGCAGACGCGAACGAAGTAAAATTAAGATAACGTGTGCGCAAGGTGCGGTCCAGCACTGAGCCCGACTGCCGGGGCACGATCACCGCGCTGACCATGCCCGAGCAGAGGATGCCCACCGCCACTTCGGCGCCGCGCCCCAGCGCAGCGAGAAAGAGGCCGTTGGGCTGCATGACGAGCGGAATACCGATCAGCGCTGCCGTGTAGCCGGCCAACACGTAACCGTACCAGCGAAAATGCCGATTCCTCATGGCAGCGGCCGTACATGCGGCCACCCATACCGTCATCCCGAGTATGTAGAGTTCGGGTTGCTGGATGAACACGGCTCCCAGCACCACCGCCGCGATCATGCCGACGGCGGTGCCTACGATGCGATAGAAGCTCTTTGCGAACACCATGCCGGAGAGCGGCTGCATCAGCACGAACACGGTCGTCATCGCAATGCGCGGCTGCGGCAGGTCCAGCAGCATCGCAATGCCCATTGCAAGCAAGCCGGCCGTGACCGTTTTCAGCAGATGCAGCCAGATCGCACCGTCGCTGCCCTGCCAGTCGTGCAGCGCCCGCCTTGCGGCGCGCCAGATGACTTCGGCGCGTCGACGCGAGCCGATCGCTCGATGTATGGCTGGCTGGCGGCTCATGGAAAACGACTACGCTCGGGCTGTTACGAAGAATGTCGCCTGCTTTCGCAGGGATTGCGCAACTCTGTTGCATGGGGCCAAAGCCGGTGCCGTGGACCCGATTCAGCGTCAAGCGCTGAGCCGGATCGACACACCAACTGAGGTCGACTGCCGCCGATTGTAGGAGCGTCACTGGAGCGAATTAACGGGACGGTCGGGGAACCTCCGTTCCAGATCACTCAACAATGACGTGCCCGCAGAGGCGGACAATATCGTTTCTGTGCCTAAGAAGAAGGTCTGATGGATACGTTACAAAACATGCGGGTGTTCGTTCGCGTCGTGGAGGCGGGCAGTTTCACGGCCGCGGCTCAGTCGCTGGACTCGACTACGGGGGCGATGTCGCGCGCGGTGTCGGAACTCGAAGCGCATTTGCGCACCCGCCTGCTCAACCGCTCGACGCGCCGGCTCGCGCTCACGCCCGCGGGCGAGCGGTATCTGAAGCGCTGCTCGCAGATTCTTGCGGACGTCGACAGCGCGGAAGAAGAAGCGAGCTGCGCACACGAACGCCCTGCGGGCGCGCTGCGCATGCACAGCTTCGCGAGCATTGGTCAGCAGTATGTGCTGCCGGCGATTTCGCGCTATCGCGCGCTGCATCCAGAAGTGACTGTCGAGCTGACGCTCTCGCAGCGCATGCCGGATCTCTTCGAAGGCAGCAGCGATGTTTCCGTCGTCACGGCGTCTTCGCTGCCGAACTCGGACCTCGTTTCGCACCAGCTTGGCTCGACTTACAGCATCCTGTGCGCGTCGCCGGGTTATGTGCATACGCACGGCGCGCCGCGCACGCCCTCCGATCTCTCGCATCACGACTGCCTGATCCTCAAGTCGCCCGCGGTTCCGGCACACGAGTGGACGCTCGAGGGGCCCGAGGGCAGCGTCGAGATGCACGTGGACGGACCGGTGCAGGTGAATATCGCGGAATCGCTCGCAGTGGCGATTCGCGAAGGCATGGGGATCGGCATGCTGCCGGTCTACTCGGCAATCGAAGGCTTGCGCAACGGCACGCTCGTGCGCGTGTTGCCCCAGCACAAACTCCAGAAGACGAACGTGTACGCGCTTTATCCATCGCGCAAGTTCGTCGATGCCAAGACCAAGACGTGGGTGGAGTTTATGCGGGCGCATCTTCCGCAAGTGATCGAACGCGACCTGGCGCTGCTCGAAGAGCTGACGCAGGAGCAACTCGCGGAAGAGACCGCGAATGGGGCTTTGGGAAAGGACGCTTCGGTTACAGCCCCGGCTCAGAAAGCGGCGCTTTGATGCGCGAATCACGAAGGTGATAAAGCAAAAAAGCCGTCCATAGGACGGCTTTTTTTATATCGCGCGGTGCCTTGCTCGCACACGCATTTCAGACACGTAAACGCCAGAACCCCGGTTCTCTTTCGGAGACACCGGGGTTCTGGACTTGCTGCATAAGGAGCCTGACGATTACCTACTTTCACACGGGCAATCCGCACTATCATCGGCGTGG